>NZ_JAGJEK010000002.1:0-350403 GCF_018101015.1 Pseudoalteromonas sp. MMG005
AAGCTGAAAGAGTCGAAGCTGAAAGAGTCGAAGCTGAAAGAGTCGAAGCCGAAAGAATCGAAGCTGAACGAATCGAAGCTGAACGAATCGAAGCCGAAAGAGCAGCAAATATAGAAAAGCCAAAAAAAGAAGGCTTTTTTGCTCGCTTGAAAAAAGGCCTCTTGAAAACCAAGGTAAATCTTGGATCAGGTATTGCGTCAATATTTAAAGGCAAGAAAATTGATGACGATTTATTTGAAGAGTTAGAGACACAGTTACTAACAGCTGACCTAGGGGTGGATACCACTATGAAGCTGATAGATAGTTTGACTGATGCAGCAGATCGAAAGCAGCTAAAAGACGGTGATGCTTTATATGAGCTGATGAAACAAGAAATGGCGGAAATGTTAAAAGAAGCAGAAAAGCCTCTTGATATCCCTAAAAATAAGAAACCGTTTGTTATATTAATGGTTGGTGTTAATGGTGTTGGTAAAACCACCACCATTGGTAAACTCGCTAAGCAATTTCAACAAGAAGGTAAGTCGGTGATGTTGGCCGCTGGTGATACGTTTAGAGCTGCGGCGGTAGAGCAATTACAAGTGTGGGGAGAGCGCAACGATATCCCTGTTATTGCACAGCACACAGGTGCCGATAGCGCTTCAGTGGTATTTGATGCTTTTCAAGCTGCACAAGCTCGTAATGTCGACGTATTAATAGCCGATACGGCAGGCCGTTTACAGAACAAAGATAACCTCATGCAAGAGCTTGAAAAAATAGCTCGAGTAATGAAAAAGTTAGATCCCGATGCACCACATGAAGTGATGCTAACAATTGACGCAGGAACGGGTCAAAACGCAATTAGTCAGGTTAATTTATTTAACCAAGCCGTTGGGTTGACCGGGATTGCACTCACAAAATTGGATGGAACTGCAAAAGGGGGGGTTATTTTTGCAGTTGCAGACAAGTTTCAAGTGCCTATTCGTTACATTGGGGTTGGTGAAGGTATTGATGATTTGCGCACATTTAAAAGTGATGACTTTATTGATGCGCTATTTAGTCAAGAAGATTAAAAGATCTAATGATCACGGGGAGCTTTTGCTCCCTTGTTTTGCTTTATAAAAACAATATAGAAAGCGAGCGAACCATGATTAAATTTGAGCAAGTCAGTAAAACCTACCCTGGTGGGCATCGCGCATTAGAAAAGGTGACATTTGAGCTAGCTCGCAATGAGCTGGCTTTTTTAACTGGCCACAGTGGAGCTGGCAAAAGTACATTACTCAAGTTGATAAGTGTTATGGAGCGACCTTCTGCAGGACATGTCTATATCAATGGGGTCGACTTAAATGTGATAAATAATCGGCAAATACCTTTTGTAAGGCGAGATATCGGCATCATCTTTCAAAATCATCGCCTTCTTGAACGCTATAATGTATTTGACAATGTTGCTTTACCTTTGGTTATTGAAGGGATGCACCACAAACATATTGCAAAGCGTGTTCATGCCGCATTAGATAAAGTAGGTTTATTAGAAAAAATAAGGTGCCAGCCAAGTACTCTTTCCGGTGGTGAACAGCAACGAGTTGGTATTGCACGCGCGATTGTTAATTCTCCTCCACTTTTATTGGCTGATGAACCAACCGGAAATCTAGATCCAGAACTGTCTATGGAAATACTCCAGCTATTTGAAGATTTTAACCGTCACGGTACTGCTGTATTAATCGCAACACATGATTTGGGTTTAATTGCGAGAATGAAGTACCGTAGCTTAACGTTAGATCATGGGCGCTTGATGCAAGACCCTTTGGCACAGGAACGGTTATGAGTTTATTGTTCAAAAGTCGAGATAAGCAAAGTAATACACAAAAAAAATCTTGGTTATTAGAGATGTATTTTTTTGTATTAATGATTATTCGCCAAGGCGTGCATAGTTTAGGTGAAATGTGGCGTACGCCAATCGCTTCATTAATGACAATACTCGTTTTGGGTTTAAGTTTGACGTTGCCGGCGACCTTGTATGTGGTTGTAAAAAATGTGCAGCAGGTCAGCAGCGGCTTTAATGATGCTGCTGAAATTTCCTTATTTGTTAAAGAGTCAATGAATGAACAGCAAACGCAAACATTAGTAAAAAGGTTAGCACTATATCCAGAGATTGACAGTGTGAGTTATATCTCCAGCACACAAGCTTTAGAGGAGTTTAAGCGTGTATCAGGTTTTGGCCACGCGTTGGATTATTTAGAGAGTAATCCACTGCCTAACGTCGTGCTCGTAACGCCCACGAGTCGCCATAGAAAGCCACAAGCTGCGCAAAAATTGTTGGATAAACTCGAAACAGAACGAGAAATCGAATTTGGTAAACTTGATATTGAGTGGCTTGAGCGACTCAATGCATTGCTGAGTTTGTTGAAAGAAAGTGTTTTTACTGTGGGTCTATTGTTATTGAGTGCCGTTATATTAATTATTGGTAATACTATCAGACTGTCAATTATGGATAAAAAGGAAGAGATCCAAGTATTAAAACTGGTGGGAGCGACGAATACGTTTATTCATACCCCATTTATTTGGACTGGCGTATGGTATGGCGTTATTGGAGGTTTGGTTGCCTTTATTTGTGTTGTACTAATGCTTTGGTGGTTAGAATCCGCCGTAACGATGGTTGCAGGCGTATATCAAAGTAGCTATGTATTACAAGGGTTAGGAGGGCAAGAGTTACTGGTTTTACTGGGTTTAGCAGTTACGTTGGGCTTTAGTGGTTCATTTATTGCCGTTGCTAAATATATTAAAGAAATAGAGCCTGACCGAGTTTAGAGTGCCATTAAAGCGCGAATGGATAAAAGGTGGTTAGCGCTGTATTCGTCATTTAAAAGTCATAGTTTTGACTTATAGTGCATGAAAGGGCAAAGTTGCCCTGTTGTGAGTGTCTAGAAAATTCAATAATTTCAATGAACTATATTTATATTTTTTTAGACGATAAAAAGCTTGCTTTTTAAGTGAAAAACCTATTATATACACCTTAGCACTCTCAAGGAGAGACTGCTAATTTGAACTAAGATACTTATCACCGAGGTGAAAAATGAGTAAAGATTTATACGCAATGGCATTAATGTCTGGACAGCAAAGTGCAAGCATGGAAGGTTACTTACAAACCGTAAGTACAATACCTATGTTAGATGCTGAGCAGGAAAAAGTGTTAGCAACTCGCCTTCAGCAAGAAGGGGATTTGGAAGCTGCAAAACAGCTCATTGTGTCTCATTTACGATTCGTAGCGCATATTGCGAAAAGTTACTCGGGGTACGGCTTACCGCAGGCAGATCTCATTCAAGAAGGTAATATTGGCTTGATGAAAGCGGTAAAACGCTTTAACCCAGAAGTCGGGGTGCGTTTAGTCTCTTTTGCTGTGCATTGGATTAAGGCCGAAATACACGAATATGTGTTAAAGAACTGGCGTATTGTGAAAGTTGCAACAACAAAGGCGCAGCGTAAATTATTTTTCAATTTAAGAAAAAATAAAAAACGCTTAGGTTGGTTTAACCAAGATGAAGTGTCAACGGTTGCATCAGAGCTAGGTGTGAGTGAGAAAGAAGTCCGGGAAATGGAATCTCGTATGAGTGGTCAAGATATGGGATTTGATTTAACCAACGATGATAACGATGATGCTCCTGCTTCGAGCTTTTCTCCGGTACAGTATTTAACTGATTCTGCAAGTGATTTGGCGGAAGAAGTTGAGCAAGAACAGTGGAAAGAGCAGTCTCAAAACCGGTTGTTCTCAGCGCTTAAGACACTAGATGAACGCTCGCAAGACATTGTTAGCGCACGTTGGTTGGCGGATGAAAAGGCAACGCTGCAAGAGTTAGCTGAAAAATATAGTGTGTCTGCCGAACGAGTTAGACAACTAGAAAAGTCTGCAATGAAAAAGCTACAGACCGCGATGAGCTGAGTATCAAGTTTGTAATAAACATAATGTATAAATACAGAAATGCCGCTTCCTAGCGGCATTTTTCTTTTATGTGCTTAGTAAAAATTTGAGCTTACAAGTGTTCGCTATTTTGATTATAATGCGTAGCAATATAAATGAGGAGCGCCTATTTTGTTAGTTTTATTGCGCATCATTGCGATGGCATTATTTATTATTTTAAGTGGTATTTTAGGGTTATTGATGTGTTTGGTGAGACCATTTCATCATAATAATGTTCATGTCATTGCTAGCTGGTTTGGGAAAATGTCATGTGTTATTGGTGTGAAGCTAGAAATAACACGTCATCCAGACAGTGAGCAAATAGGACCTGCTATATATGTTGCGAATCACCAAAATAACTATGATTTGTTTACATTGCCAGCAGCAGTACCGAGAAGTACAGTTAGTATGGGTAAAGAAAGTTTAAAGTGGATCCCATTTTTTGGCCAAATGTATTGGCTATCAGGCAATATTTTAATAAACCGAAGTAACCGTTCAAAGGCTATGGGGACTTTGGGTAAGTCAGCACAGAAGATTAAGCAACAAAGGCTTTCAGTATGGATGTTTCCAGAAGGCACACGAAGCTATGGTCGTGGTCTACTGCCTTTTAAAACGGGCGCGTTTCATACTGCAATGAATGCAGATGTTCCTATTGTGCCAGTATGTATGAATACCACGCATAATTGTATTAAACTAAATCGCTGGGACAATGGTACAATATATATTGATATGTTAGCGCCGGTTTACCTTGATAAAAAAATCAGTGCTAGAGACCATGCTGGGGCAATTCAGGCATTAATGCAATCTAGAATTACCGAGCTTGATGCGAAAATGAGAGATAAAAATGGAAAATTGGCGCGAAATTAGCGAAGAAATTGTAGAGTCACTATTAGAGGATGGCTCATCAACCGATACTTTATATGAAGTTGAGCATCACTTTGTTTGCGAAGATTTTGATAAATTGGAAGCTGCTGCACTTGCTGCATTTAAGCTTGGCTATGACGTTGAAGAGCCTGCTGAATTAGAGTTAGAAGACGGTGGTAAGATTTGGGGCTTTGATGTTGTTGTGGAAGTTGAATTAGACGCCGATGTGATTATGGAAGATGTTGATAAATTGGCGGCGTTAGCGGTTGAACATAATATCGAATACGATGGTTGGGGAACGTACTTTCAAGAGTGATCAGTTTGAAGGCTAATTAAATACCAAAGAAAAGGAAGCGAGTGCTTCCTTTTTTGTTTTAAATAGTGGTCACTGATGTTATGGGCTTGATTTTAATTTAGCAACTAAGCTAAGTAAAAATCATTAAATATGGTGTGAATGATAGACTTTTTATAGTAAAAAGTGCTATTAATCACTTTTACTATTCAATAGTGCATTAATCCTAATATGCGGGTAACGCTTCCAATTACAGAGCTTCTACCAGGTATGTTTGTTGACAGTGTCAATAAGCAGCGCAGTGATGCGGGTATTAAAATCAAATCACGTGGTATGGTTAGAGATCAAGCTATTATTGCGAAGCTATTGGCTGAAGGTGTTTTAGAGCTCAATATAGACTTTGCGCAAAGTGATATTGAGATCCCGGCGAAATACCAACCACAGCCTATAGAATCGTCCCCACCAGAGCCTATATCTAAACCACCAGAGCAGACTAAACTGGCTCAACCTTCGACAAAGAAAGTCAGTAAGGCGATAGCACCGCTAACATTAGAAAAAGAGTTTGAACGTGCAAGCCAGCATTTTGAAATGCATAACCGAAAAATTCAATCTTTATATGGTGATGTGACTGCGGGCGGGAAAGTCGACATTAGCTTGATAAGTGATGTAAGCAAAGAAATAGTTCAGTCTGTGTTGCGTAATAGCAATGCCATGGCAATATTAACTCGATTGAAAGATAAAGACGGTTACAACTGGCGTCATATGATCAATTGCACCATTTTAATTAGCGTGTTTGCAAAATACCTCGGGTTAAAAAATAGTGTTATTCAGCAACTAGCGATGGGCGCTATGTTACATGATGTCGGTCATGCACGTTTACCACAAGGGCTAGTCAGTAAAGATTCAAAACTTACCGAGCTTGAGTATAAAGCGGTTAAAAAGCATGTGGTGCAATCGCTTGGGTTAATTAAAGGTGAAAAAGGGATCACACCGGTTATGATGGATGTGATTATTAATCACCATGAACGTGTTGATGGCAGCGGTTACCCAAGAAGGCTTCGCGGAGATAAAGTGAGTAAAGCTGCGCGTATTATGGCCATTATTGACGTGTATGACGCGATGACATCTGATAGGCCTCATCAAATGAGTGAAGAGCCCGTTCATGCGCTTAGGTATCTATTAGCAAATAAAGAACAGTTTGACGCAGAGCTTGTACAGCGATTCATCAAGTGTATGGGGGTTCACCCCGTAGGGACAATCGTTAAGCTGACAAATGAACGCTTGGCATTAGTGTTAGAAGGTAATAAACAAGCACCAACCGCACCGAAAGTACGTGTTTTTTATAATACCAAACATATGCATCATATTACGGCAAAAGAATTGGATTTAAGTGATGCAGAACATGAGGTGAAAATTGTTGCGAGTGTGAGACCTCTAGATTATCAAATTAATTTATCCCGCCTGTTAAAAGAGCATCTGTTGGTTTAGATTTACTGCAATGGCGTAGCTTCTGTTTGCGGGCTGACAATAAAGCGCCTGATAAGCAACTACTCATGAGAAGTAACCACACATAAGTCCCATCTTGCGTGTGAAAAGCAAAGCAGCAACATCCCAATGAAATAAGTGAAAATAATATCGAAGCTAACCAGTAATGATTGATTGGGTTATCACACTCACCAGCATGGTTACATGCACAATAGTTTGCCTTGCAAAAACTAAATACACTGGCGCCTGAAAATAATAGTGCCGCAACTACGAGTATTATCATTGTTATCATTATTTAGTTCTCCATACTGAATCAAGCCTGAGCAAGAGTATACAAAGTTAAGGTGATTCGTCAATACAAATAAGAATTAATATCAATTGCAGGTTTGGTCAGTAAGTCATCCGATCTGTTCCTATATTTCATTATTTGCTGTTAAGTTGTGCAATTGGAAGCTTAATTTCCGTTAGTTTGAAGATTTTTGTTTTGAATTTAGGTAGGGTGTAGCCGATTATTTAGATGTCGGTACATAACCGGGTTTACAGATGGGAATGAAAATGACGGGATTTAAGAAAACTTTATTAGCATCGAGTGTGATGCTGTTATCTGGGCAAACATTTGCTGCAGCGTTTCAGTTGGCGGAGCAAAGTGTATCGGGTCTTGGGCGTGCATATGCAGGTGAAGCTTCGGTGGCTGATGATGCGTCGGTCGTGGCACGTAATCCAGCATTGATGAGTCAGTTTAAAGGGTCAAAAGTGAGTGTGGCTGCAATGTATGTTAAACCTGATGTTAGCTTGTTAGGCACTTCGACTAATAATGGGTTGAGCCCATCAGTGCTTGATAGTAACAGCATTGCGCCAAGCGCGATCGTACCTGCTGCATTTTATACGACAGATCTAGGAAATGACTGGTATGTTGGTGTTGGCTCATACTCCCAGTTTGGGCTTGCGACCGAATTTGCAGCCGATTATGCACCAGGTCAGCTCGCTGGCGAAACCGAGATTATTACGATTAACACCAAATTAAGCGTTGCTTATCGGCTTAATGATGCTCTGACAGTTGCATTGGGTTTAAACCATGTCTACGCAGATGCAAAAATTTTGCGTACCTTTGGTGCATCACCAACGGCGATACCTACTGCAACAGAGGCAGTTAATTTAGAAGGGGATGATCATGCGTATGGTTGGGATGTGGGTTTTAGTTATCAGTTAGACAAACACAATCGTTTTGGTGTGCATTATAGAAGTGAAACTGATGTGCGTTTTGAAGGAGAGTTTAGCAACCAGTTGCCAGCAGGTGCACCGTTTTATGGTACGCAAGATCAAGCGCTGCCAGGCTTTGTTGAACTGACTTTACCCGCGATTGCTGAAGTGTCTGGTTCTCATCAAATTGATAAGCAAACGGCCTTACACTACAGTGTTGTATGGACTGGGTGGAGTAGTTTTAAAACCCTAGCGGCGCAAGTTGAGGGACGTGGCACCGTGTTTAGTAAAGATGAAAACTTCTCGAACTCACTGCGTTACGCTGTTGGTGGAGATTATCAATATAGCGAACATTTAAAGTTACGTGCCGGTATAGCTTATGATGAATCCCCTGCCGATCAGCATCATATGTCAATTTCTATTCCGGATACGGATAGAACCTGGTTTTCATTTGGTAGTGAATATCAATTAACAGCCAAGAGTAGTGTTGATATTGGGGTGAGTATACTACGGGGAAAAACACAGAACTTTGTAGAATCAGATAACCTAGGCCAACAGTGGGGTTTTGAATCAAAAGGGCACGCAACGGTCATAGGTGTTCAGTACAATATGCACTTTTAATTAGAATCTTTGTTAAAAAGAAAAGGGCAGTATTCACTGCCCTTTTTTATTGATGTTTATTAAATTGAGCGTGTTAGTCTCAGGTTTTATAAACTTTCAATTTTTGTTTTTTGCTCTAATAGTTTACTTTTAGCATCTGAAAATTCAGCGAGCTTTTCTTTCTCTTTCGCTAATACGGCTTCAGGTGCATTATTTACAAATTTTTCATTCGCCAGTTTCTTTTCCACTTGCGCTAGGCCTTTTTCGGCTTTTTCAAGCTGTTTTGCAATACGTGCAAGTTCCGCTTCAACATCGATAAGGCCAGCCATTGGGATTAATATCTCTAGGTTACCAACAAATGCAGTTGCACACGCAGGGGCATCATCTGTATTTTCAAGTACAGTAAACTCTTCAAGCTTCGCAAGCGCACTTAAGAATGCTTTGTTTTGCTCTAGGCGGCGTAAATCTTCAGCATCTACTTTGGCCAGTAGAACACTTAATGGTTTGTTTGGACTAATGTCCATTTCACCACGAATGTTACGAATGGCCAGAATAAACTGTTTCACCCACTCCAAATCAGACATTGCTTGCGCATCTACTTGGCTTGCGTCAAATTCAGGGAAGTTTTGTAGCATGATGGTATTTGCTTCAATACCGGCCAATGGTGCAACACGTTTCCAGATAGTTTCTGTAATGTATGGCATGAGTGGGTGCATTAAGCGTAGTAAACCTTCCAATACGGTGATCAGAGCATGGCGCGTACCACGTTGCTGTGCTTCATTCCCCTTAAATAAAACTGGTTTTGTGAGCTCTAAATACCAATCGCAGAATTGGTTCCACGTAAACTCATAAATGGTATTAGCTGCAAGGTCAAAACGGTAATTATCAAGGTGCTCAGTAAACGTTTGTACTGTATTTTGAAATTGACCCAAAATCCAGCGGTCGGCTAATGAATATTCTTTTTCACCACTACTAAAACCACAGTCTTGTTCTTCAGTGTTCATTAACACGTAGCGACTGGCATTCCATAACTTGTTACAGAAATTACGATAACCTTCTAAACGGTTCATATCCCAATTGATATCACGGCCAGTCGATGCCATTGCCGCAAGGGTAAAGCGTAACGCATCAGTACCGTGTGGTTCGATACCATCAGCAAAGGTCTTACGGGTTGTTTTCTCAACTTTGGCAGCCACTTTTTCTTGCATTAAGTTGCTAGTACGTTTGGTTACAAGGCTTTCTAAGTCGATGCCATCGATCATATCGAGAGGGTCAAGTACATTCCCTTTAGATTTTGACATTTTATCGCCATTTTCATCGCGAATAAGGCCAGTGACATACACCGTTTTAAATGGGACTTGTGGTTTGCCATCGTCATCTTTAACAAAGTGCATAGTCATCATGATCATGCGGGCGACCCAGAAGAAAATAATATCAAAGCCAGTAACAAGTGTATCAGATGGATGGAATACTTTTAAATCATCGGTATTTTGTGGCCAGCCTTGGGTTGAGAACGTCCATAAGGCAGATGAGAACCACGTATCAAGTACGTCTTCATCTTGAGTTAGAGCGACGTCGTCAGCAATATTATTGTCACGGCGAACTTCTGCTTCATCACGACCAACAAACACATTACCTTCTGCATCGTACCAAGCTGGAATACGGTGTCCCCACCAAAGTTGTCGTGAAATGCACCAATCTTGTACGTCGTTCATCCAAGAGAAATACATATTCTCGTACTGTTTAGGGACAAATTGAATGTCACCATTTTTTACAGCATCTTTTGCCGGTTCAGCAAGGGGGGCTACGCGTACATACCATTGATCTGTAAGCAGAGGTTCAATCACAACCCCTGAACGGTCGCCGTAAGGGACCGTTAGGCTGTGGTCGTCAATTTTTTCAAGTAAGCCAGCTTCTTCAAACTCAGCAATAATCTGTTTACGAGCATCAAAGCGATCAAGACCTTGGAAACGCTCAGGAATTGGCGCATCTAGTTCAAGTTCTTTACCATCAAACGTATAGCCTTCACCTGCGGTTAATACGGCCGCATCTTTATTAAATACGTTGATCATAGGTAGTTGATGACGTTTACCGACTTCATTATCATTGAAATCATGAGCAGGTGTGATTTTTACACAACCAGTGCCTTTTTCCATATCAGCATGTTCGTCAGCAACAATGATAATGCGACGATTTACAATCGGAAGTAAAATTTCTTTTCCGATTAAGTTTTGGTAGCGTTCGTCATCTGGGTTAACTGCAACTCCGGTATCGCCAAGCATTGTTTCAGGACGGGTGGTTGCCACAACAATATAATCTTTCCCATCGTGTGTTTTAACACCATCAGCCAGTGGGTAACGTAAGTTCCACATATGACCTTGCTTGTCTTTGTTTTCAACTTCTAAATCAGAAATTGCAGTATGTAGTTTTGGATCCCAATTTACTAGGCGTTTACCACGGTAAATTAAATCTTCTTTATGCAAGCGAACGAAGACTTCTTTTACGGCTTCAGATAAGCCGTCATCCATCGTAAAACGCTCGCGCTCCCAATCAACTGAGGCGCCGAGACGACGAAGTTGCTTGGTGATTGTGCCACCTGATTGCTCTTTCCATTCCCAGATTTTGTTAATGAATTCGTCGCGCCCTAGGTCATGGCGAGTTTTCCCTTCTTCGGCTGCGAGTTTACGTTCAACAACCATTTGCGTTGCGATACCTGCGTGGTCTGTACCGACTTGCCATAAAGTATTATTGCCTTGCATACGCTTGTAACGCGTTAGGGTATCCATGATAGTGTCTTGGAATGCATGGCCCATATGCAGGCTACCCGTGACATTTGGAGGTGGGATCATAATTGAATATGCGTCACCCTTGCCAGATGGCTTAAAGTAGCCATTATCTTCCCAGTCTTGGTATAAAGACTGCTCTATATCTTGTGGATTATAGGTTTTATCCATTTCACAGAACCTTAATAAAATACTTTAGTTTTCAATTTCTTTGGTAGAAATATTGGCACCAAACTGACGTAAACTTTTAAATCGTTCACGAGCGGCTTGCTTGGCGGTTTGTTCAGCGGGTACAAAATCATACACCGTACTGAAGCGTCTAATAAAATTAGGTAGATGCGTCGCTAAATTGATCAATACCGCTCGTTTTCCTACGGGAGGTGTTTGACCTATTTCGACCGGAGCTCCGCCTTTTGGACCTTCACCTTGTAAATTGTGAGGCACAAAACTGTCGGGCTCAAAACACCACAAATGTTCATCAATAGCATGTGCATCATCAATCGAGTCGACATAAATAAATATGCGCTGCCCGGCACGATACTGTTTGGCCGCCGTTCGAGCGGCTAGATCAAAATGAGCCGGGCATGTTGCTCCCAGCTCATTATCATGCTTTAACACATAAAACTGTGCATTGATGGTCATGGCGTTGGCTTAATCTTAGGCACTTGGTGATGTTTTTTTATCATCAATTAGTGCGTTCAAAATAAAGCCGCATTTTGACACATAAAGCCAGCGCCATCAATCAAGCACAGAGGTTAATCCTGCTGTGCGTCACTCACCTCAATACGGTTTAGCAAGTATTGAGTCAACATTGGGACTGGGCGGCCTGTTGCCCCTTTATTCTTTCCACTTTTCCATGCTGTGCCAGCAATGTCTAAATGCGCCCAATTATACTTTTTAGTAAATTTAGATAAGAAACATGCTGCTGTGATGGTGCCGGCTGCACGACCTCCTAAATTAGTAAAATCAGCAAATGGGCTGTCAAGTTGGTCTTGATAATCATCCCATAATGGCAGTTGCCATGCTCTGTCGCCGCTTTGCTCGCCGGCCTTAAGTAAGTCGTGGGCAAGTGGATTATGGCTTGATAATAAGCCTGTTGCATGCGCACCTAGGGCGACAATACAGGCACCGGTCAAAGTGGCAACGTCGATCACAATTTCAGGCTCAAACTTTTCTACATACGTCAGTGCATCACACAGAACTAAACGCCCTTCGGCATCAGTATTGAGCACTTCAACGGTTTGTCCTGACATGGTGGTGAGTATATCGCCAGGACGATAAGCATTTGAGCTCGGCATGTTTTCACAGCCGGCAAGAATACCGATTACGTTTATCGGAAGTTGCATTTCTACCAGTGAGCGCATTAAACCGATAACGCCTGCGGCACCGCCCATGTCGTATTTCATCTCATCCATCGCTTCGCCAGGCTTAAGTGAAATGCCGCCTGAATCGAAGGTAAGGCCTTTACCAACAAATACTATTGGAGCTTGTTCTTTATTACCACCAGAGTAGTTGATGACTGACATAACTGATTCATTGACACTACCACGGCCAACAGCCAGATATGAATGCATACCTAACGCTTCCATTTCCTTTTCGCCAAGGAGCTCAACAGAGACATTATCAAATTCTTCAAGTACTTTTGCTTGCTCACCCAAATAGCGCGGATTACAGATATTTGGTGGCATGTTCGCGACGTCTTTACATAGTTTTGCACCAGAAGCAATCGCTAAACCATGTTCAATCGCGGTTTCGCCGATGGTGAGTTCTCGTCTAGTTGGCACATTGAATACAATTTTGCGTAACGGGCGACGTAAATCAGTCTTTTTACTTTTTAATTGGTTAAAAGTATATAGGCAGTCCTGTGTTGTCTCAACTGCTTGGCGTACTTTCCAATAGGTATCTCTGCCTTTGACATGTTGTTCAGTCAAAAAGCATACGGCTTCCATTGAGCCTGTGTCATTTAGAGTATTGATGGTTTTAGAGATAATTTGTTTATATTGCTTATCGTCTAATTCTCGCTCTTTTCCACAGCCGACTAATAGGACACGCTCGCTGAGGACATTGGGTACATGATGTAATAATAATACTTGTCCCGGTTTACCTTCTAAATCACCACGGCGTAGTAAGTTTGAAATGTAGCCATCACTGATTTTATCCAGCTGCTCACCGATTGGAGATAAGCGGCGTGGTTCATATACGCCAACAACAATGCATGCACTGCGCTGCTTTTCGGGGCTACCACTTTTAACGCTAAATTCCATTACGACTCCTGAGTCTATTGTTATGTCTTTTTGAACTTTATATGTCTTCTGCAATCAATACCATAAAAGCAGTATTATCTCTCGTGCGTCGGTATAAAAATTACGTTTGATGACATATAATAAAGTGACTAAAATAACCAGTTTACTCAAAATTTCCTACTATTCCAGTGAAACAAGACGTTTATAGGGGCAGGCATTGCTAATATTTCGTTATTTAACTGCTGAGGTGCTGAAATCGCAAGTTGCGGTGTTCCTCACATTAATGACCATTTTTGTATCTCAAAAGTTTGTGAGAATTTTAGGGGATGCGTCAGAAGGGGGGTTGCCCTCGCAAATGGTGGCTGCGTTTTTACTATTAAAATTACCACAATTGGCAGTGTATATTTTACCACTGAGTTTATTTCTTGGCATTATTTTAGCCTATAGCCGTGTATATGCCGACAGTGAAATGACGGTGCTGCGTGCGTGTGGCGTCAGTGAGTGGTACGTTGTAAGGATAACGCTTATTTCAAGTGTGGTGTTTGCGTTATTTGCAGGTTCTGTGAGTTTATATTTGGCGCCATGGGCCAGTGAAAAAGAATATCAATTAAAAGAGCAAGCGGATGCTGAATCAGGCTTATCAGCATTGAGGGCTGGGCGTTTTCAGCAAACGGGTAATGAAAAAGCGGTTGTCTTTGTTCACAATATTATTGATCAGGGGCGGGAATTGAATAGAGTTTTCGTTGCTCAAATGCCGGATAAAGACTCGAATCAAGCAGCACGAATAGTGTACGCACAAAAAGGGCAAGTGATTGAGCTAGAATCTGGTGAACAGCAGTTGTTATTAGATCAAGGCAAACGCTATGAAACAGATGGCCTCAGTCAGGCGTTAAGTAAAACTGAATTTGCCAGTTACCAAGTGCAAATACGTGAACAAGAAATAGAACATCAACGCCGAAAATTGGAAGCGATTCCATCGTTAACATTATTGGAAATGGGTACGCCAGCAGCATTGGCGCAGTTTCAATTACGTTTATCTGTACCCATTTCAATTATATTGTTAACTTTAATGGCTGTGCCATTGAGTGTTGTAAACCCTCGCCAAGGCAAGTTCGCCAAATTAGTACCTGCAATTTGTTTATATTTAGGGTATTTCATACTATTAAATGCAGGTAAATTTCTGGTTGCTGAAGGGAAAATACCGGCTACGGTGGGCCTCTGGTGGATCCACTTAAGTGCACTATTTATAGGCACCTATTTAATTGTGAAAGGACGTCCAATGGGAGTTTGGATTAGATCACTGTTTGCAAGTAAGGAGCAGACAGCATAATGAAAACTTTAGATTGGTATTTAGGGCGAAGCATATTACAGACTACCAGCTTTGCATTGCTGGTATTTGTTGGTATTAACACTTTAATTAAATATATAGAGCAATTGAAGTCAGTGGGTCGCGGCAGCTACGATATGACAACAGCATTACTGTACACGCTATATAGTATGCCGTCAGATATTGTGGTTTTTTTCCCGATGGCTGCATTAATTGGTGGATTGATAGGGTTGGGTGCATTGGCATCGAGTAGTGAACTGGTAGTGATGCAAGCTGCCGGTATGTCACGATTGCAAATTATAGGGTCGGTAATGAAAACGGCTATTGTGTTGGCTTTATGCATGATGGCACTCGGTGAGTGGGGAGTTCCACAAGCAGAAAAGCAGGCCAAGCAGCTTAGAAATAATGCAATATACGGTGGTGAAGTATTTAATGCTCAAAAAGGCGTTTGGGCGAAAGATGGTAATAACTTTATTAGTATTGATAATATAGAGGCTTCTGGTGATCTTAAGAATGTAAGTATTTATCACTTTAATGACTCATTAGCACTGGAAAAAATAACACGCGTAGCACAAGCCTCCAGCGTACCTCAAGGTTGGCAATTTAATGGCATTGAAGAGGTGAGTATGGGGGAGTCTCAGATTCATACCGAGTATAAAGAATCTATGTTGTATACCTCAGAGTTAACATCTGAAAAATTAGACGTGGTATCTGTCGAGCCTGAATCATTATCGTTTAGTGGCTTATGGTCATATTTGTCTTATTTAAAACAAAATGAACAAGATACGAGTAGCTATGATTTAGCGCTTTGGCGCAAAATTATGCAGCCGCTTACTATAGCAGTGATGTTACTTGTGGCGTTATCGTTTATTTTTGGTCCATTACGTTCAGTGAGTATGGGAGCAAGAATTATTATGGGGGTTGTGACAGGGTTAATATTTCATTTGAGTAATGAAATATTTGGTCCAATCGTTATTGTTTATAATGTGCCGGCTATGCTTGGGGCAGCCATGCCTAGTATTATTTTTGTTTTAGTTGCTAGTTACTTATTACAACGAAAGCAGTAAAAAAGGCGCGAGGCGCCTTTTTTACTTAATCTAAGCTATTGTATACTTTTTTATTTTCTTCTTTACTTAAAAATATAACTTCAGTACCGCATAGGAAATCTTGTAATGCGCGCTTTTTCTTAAAGTCAATTAACACAAATAAGTTACCTAACCCTAATAGCGATGTTAAGCTGCGTAACATTGCTGTTTTCCACGAAAGCAGATCCCCGTCCTGTGTTTGCACCTTTAGTCTCCATGCACGCATACCAATTGTTTGTCCACTCTTTGTCCAGAAGTAACTAAAAAACAATAGACTAACGAGTACGAGTAAGATTGCACGAAGGCTATAAAGTAGTGTTGAGTTTTGAATGAAGGCCGATACGTCTTCATGTTCTCCGAGTTGGAGTATGCCAGCCGAGATGAAGCTCTGTATAATGATTAAATAAACGATGGTCGTTAACATAGCAAACGCGATGACCACAAGGCCATCATACATTAACGACGCTAAACGACGACGAAGACCCGCTTTAGGGAAGTCTGACATAACAATACTCACAGTGTCATAGAGAAATAAAAACTAGTACTATTCTACACAAAGCGTTTACTAATGGCGAAGCCTATTGAAATTTGTAAGCTGTTTACTGGTTAGGTAAAAACAGGCGTAATAAGTATGTTCTTTCTGGGTGAATATTACACTATTTGTACATTTGTTAGTCTGTTGATATGAAATTGCAAAAAACAGCTTGCCGGGCTGAGTTATATTTGTATAATGCATGGCATAGAGACGAGGGCATACAAAAAAAGCCTTAGCTCAAAGTGGTTTTTCTTTATTTTCTCTTGTTTTAGAAGATGAAAGAAAAATTATGCCAGTGTGATGGAATTGGTAGACATGACGGATTCAAAATCCGTTGCCTTCGGGCGTGGCGGTTCAAGTCCGCCCACTGGTACCACTTTTTATAGCCCGCTGATTTATCAGCGGGTTTTTTCTTGCCTGAAATTTGAAGTTTTTCATCAACTTCTAAAATTATCGCTTCTACAGTAATAATCATTATTAATCTAACGCATTGACACCATGCGTCTTAATCATCAAAGGTCAAATGATCTTTAAATTCACTTTTATCATAGTTTAGTATTTACGACACAGTCCCTTTTCTGAGCTAAACTTAGTGCATTGATAGCAGCTAGGTGAGTTGTGTGCAGTTAAGACATTCAGTGTTATTGTTTAAAGGGGCTGCGTTTATAAGTACTTTGGTTGTGTGTATTGTAAGTTGGTTTTTATACACAGAAGTAACGAATGGTATTAAACTTGAGAGAGCTCTTAGCGATTTTGAAGGTTCAATTAATCGCTTAATTGAACATCAAGAACGTTATGTGGTTGAAAGAGAAGTGCATTTGGCACAAGCCATAGCACCTTTATTTTTAAATTATCAAGATCAATTTAATCACCTATTAACACTCATTCTTGACGAGCCCGAGCATGTGACTCAATTGAGTAAAATTGATGAAAAAATAAAAAAATTTAGCCATGTACTTGGTCTATTTGAACAGTCTCAAACTAAGCTCGGTTACAATGAAACTGAGGGGGTTTATGGGGAGTTTCGATACCATGCACATCGACTGCAATCTATTGCTACCCAAGAGTCGCTTCCTCAATTGGAAATTTTAATTTTGGAATTAAGGCGTGCTGAGAAAGATTACTTACTGCGCTTCAAACCACATTACCTAACGTTACATCAACAGCACTTTGAGAGAGCTACAGAGTTGATAGAAGCATCATTTGCGAAACAAGCAGGGTTTTATTTACAGTATTTAGCGAAATATCAACACGGTTTTCTAGAATATGTTTCATTAATACAGCAACAAGGCTTAACCCATAAGCAGGGGCTAAGGGCCAAAATGTATGAAAATATTCAAGCAGTAAAAACCCACAGTAAGATTTTAAACGAAAGCTTATCTAAGATGCGCCATGATAATAAGCTATCTCTCGTTTTTAGTGCGCTTATAGGAATAATTTTAATCAGTATAGGATGTTTGATATTACTGAACTATCTCAATAATCGAGTCTCAAAACATATATTAAAAATCAACAAAGTATTACAACGGGTAACGAAAGATGAGGATTTTTCGCTAAGAGCAGATCTGTTTGGTGATGATGAAATTGCACAAATAGGTCATCAGTTAGATGGTTTGTTTGCCTTCATTGAAACACTACTATCTCGTTTAAGTGCGGCTCAGACTCGACTCATTGAGGAAGCTAAAATAGCAAGTTTAGGTAATATGGTTAGTGGCTTTGCCCATGAACTAAATACTCCATTGGGCATTGCAATTACAAGTCAATCTCACTTAAAAGAGCAAGTTCAAGTGATCAAAGCTGATTTAGAGTCAGGCCTATTACAAAAGCAGGCACTGACAAAGTTGATAACTGAAGCTGAATCGGCTTTATTTCTTCTAGAGAACAACCTATTAAGAACCGCTTCTTTAATCGATGATTTTAAAAAAGTCGCCGTACATCAACAATATGATAATCTCGACGAATTTAATTTGAAGACACTTGTAACCGGGGTGTTTGATTGTTATCAATCGGAGTTATTCCCAGAACAGTATTCGGTTGAAGTCGAAATACCAGACAATTTGGTTTTGGATAGTTACCCAGCGACGTTTTGTCAAATTTTAAGTTATTGTATTAATAATAGTATTAGCCATGCCAAGGTGCCGAGTAGGCCGCTAACTATCCTTGTTTCAGCGATGGTAGTTAATGATTTTGTTCACGTGTATTTTAAAGATGATGGTAATGGTATTGATAAAGAGTTGATCTCAGTTATTTTTGAGCCATTTATTACCACTAAGCGACATGATGGAGGGACGGGGTTAGGGCTAAGTATTGTGTATAACCTAGTTACGCAAAAGCTAAAAGGAGAGGTGAAAATGCTAAGTCCAGATCACGGCGGCGCATGTTTACATATTATATTAGAAAATACCAAGTATCGTTACACAACGGATGAAGGTATTGCCAGCTGATCGTAAAAAGGGTAATCCGGGCATTATTTATTCAGTGGTTAATTAATTGAGTAGGTTAGACAAAATAGGTGGTTAGTGATCATGCCTATATTTTGTGTCTACTTCATTTATTTTATGGTTTATTTCTAAGCGCTTCAATTGCAAGTCTGGCTGCTTTTGCACAAAAAAAACCTTTAATAGGTAAATTCGTTCTTTCAATAAAACTTTCTAGCAAGTTCATTTGTACACTATGACTGCACACAACCGCAATAAACAAACATCCATGCTCTAATGACCAGATATATGAATCTCGAATAACCTTCATAACCTCCAAACAGCCTAGCGTTTCAGGATCAAGTTCTTCAATACGATACCATTGCTCATGTTGTGCGCTATTGACGATTGTTTTCAGTTGTTCAAATGCTTCAGTTACGCCTTTCATATTAAAAGGGCCTGATACATTTAAGCACAGTATATCGTCTTGCCATGTATATTCTACAAAGCCGTGGATATGCATGATGCTACCTCATTACATTCGAGATTAATTTGATGTAGGGGTAAATAACACGACAGCATGATTTGAGTCAAGACCCAGTTTAGCTGTGGCGTAAGACAGAGCGGGTATTTTTGTGCGGCTCTGTCTTAAGAGGTGTTAGTGTATTACTTTCCTTGATTTAAACTGGTTAATTTGTCCCCAATAGGTTTTGAGAAGTTATAACCGTCAAATTTGTCCCAGTTAATAGACCAAGTCATTACGCCGCCAAAGTTCGGGGCATTTTTAGCCGGTACAATGGTAGAGCAATTAATGCCTTTAACTAGGCAGTCTAATGCAGCAATAATGTTACCTATGGGGGCTTGTCCTGAGTTTGCAGACTGAGGACCAGATGGAAGGCCAATTGCAACTTGGTCATCACGTAGTGGCGCAAAGCGTGTACCGTTGGCTAATTCAAACCCTTCAAGTAACATTTTAGCATGTGCAACCATCATATTAACGGAGCCTTCTGGTGCACTGCCTGGCTGATATGGATTTGGTAACCCGCCATTGTTGTACAGTTGTACATGAAGTAGATCCAATGTGTCGCGAAGTTCATTTATAAGTGGAATGTAAGCGCCCCATATACCGGTATATGCAACCATACCACCGTGAACATAGGGGTGCTCTGGTGCCATTGTAAGGACCATATCCCCACCAATGTTTTGCTCAATTTCTTTTAATGCACGAGGTAACCTAGCTTGAATTTGCGTACCGTGCATGAGATTCGAACCACTTTCAAGGTCAATGTCTAAGCCGTCAAATCCCCATTCATTGATAATCGCGGTAAGGCTTGATACAAAGTTCACTTCATCACTGTCGGTATTTAATGTGATAGTACCTTCTGCACCTCCAAGGCTTAATACAAACACTTTCCCTTGTGCCTGAAGTGCTTGCATATCTTGTTTGAACTTCACTGGGTCAATTGCTGGGCAGTTAGAGTGAATGTCTTTTTCAAATAAGTTGAAATGAACCGTACCGTTTGAGTTACGATCATTGTCGGCAAATGCAATATCAATAATATCCCATGCAGGTGAGATTTGATCGAGTGGTAGTGGACAGCCAGCTGGATTAACAAAGTTATGCCAGTAACCAATTAGTTTGTGCGTTTTAGCTATGGGCGTGTCAATCACTTTAACACTAATACCTTCGCTAGTTGCTTGGTTTCCTAGATTATCTTGAGCAATGGCCGTAATGGTTTTATTGCCTAAACTCGCTGGAGTGTATTGTGTAGAGTACGGAGCTGTGGTGTCAGTAGCAACCAAAACCCCATCTACCGCAAAGCTGACTTGTGTTACTTGTCCTATTAAGGTTGATGCATCAGCGGTCAACTGCGTTGAACTACCTAAGGCTAGCTGGCTTCCTGCAACTGGGGAGGTAATTGAGCTGACGATTGATTTGTCTGTTATGGTAACGACTTGAGAGTTCGTTGTTTGATTACCTTCATCATCGGTCGCAATTGCTTTAAGCTGGATGGCTCCCAATTGTTGAGGTACCCAATTAACCAGATATGGTGCTTGCGTTAAGCTCGCTAGCAAACCATTACCAGCATAAATATCTACTTGACTGACTTGACCATCAGCATCAGATGCCGCCACTGCGATATCATAATTACGGCCTTTTAATAATGTGCTGTTTGCCGCTGGTGAATTAAAGGTTATGGTCGGTTTAATCGCACATATACCTTGGTCTGTCCAAGCGTCAGTCCATGCTTGACCAACACCCGGTTCATAAGCCCATAGAGCGTCAGAGCTACACCAAGGTCCAATATCACAGCGATATTTGTTGTTATTGTGTGCTACCACATCGCCTGTACTATAATTGCCACTTGCTTGATAGTTTGGAATGTTAGTACATCCACCCGACCCTAGCTGTGATACCGAAATAGTGGCAATCGCAGATGCCGTGGCATTTTTATTATCTTTAACAATCGCTTTAATTTGTTGATTGCCTACGGTTGCATTCCAAAGTGTTTCATATGGCGCACTGTCATCTGTTGCAAGTAATGTATCATTGACCCAGAAAGTTACATTCGTTACTTGGCCATCGGAGTCGGCTGCGGAAGCTGCAATTTTAACTTGCTCACCTTGCCTATATTGTGCGTTATTAAGCGGTGCAGTTAATTCAATTGTCGGGCTGACATTGGGCATACCATCAGAGACTGTTAATGTTGCAGCTGTGCTGGTGGTACTTGCGCCTACATTATCTGTGGCCACTGCGGTTACTTGATACTGTCCTGCTTGTGTTTGCCAGATAACTTGAAATGGCGCTTGTGTATCAATACCAGCCGATAGACCACTTACGAAAAACTCAACCTGTGTGATTGTGCCATCAGGATCAGTTGCTTGCGCATTAAAAACAGCGCTGTCATTTATGGGTAAAGTTGAACCGTTAGCGGGTGAGAGCAGGGTAACTTCTGGCGCTTGATTACCTCCACATGCCCCTAAATCTTGCCACACTGCATATGGGGTGGAATTGTCTGCTGGAGATTCTGCTTGTGTCCACCACTTGGCTTTATATGCGGTGTTATTTTGAGTGACAAAGTTGTCTGCGACATAGGTATTATTACTCGACCATGGTTCAATACCTTGGCAATCATAAGCAAATGAATAAAAGGGTAAGGAGCATAGCCCTATTACTGCACTATGTAGCACCTTGTTGGTGTTAAATTTCATCTTAATTTTCCTTTACAGTTGTGTTTTTTTTGCTCAAAAGCAAAGTTCAGCATATATGTAAGCTAAATGTTGATCAATTGTATTATTGTAACCAAACGGTTTGTTTAGTCTAAAGAGGTTAATAAATATGGCATAAAATAGGGGATTAGGTAGCGATCTGTTATACTTGATTTTCTTACAACAGCATCAAGATATTCAACAGCCTGTGTAAGTGCAGTCGGCTTAGCAGATGTCACATTGCTTTCATTTGTTAGGGCTTATGCCGCTGTGGTTTTCCTATCTATTTGTTGAAGATAAGCCCCAACACATGAGAGTTTAAATGACGTTTTCAGATTTGGGTTTGTCACCATCAATTGTTCAAAGTATTACAGATAAAGGCTATACAACCCCAACAGCGATTCAAGCTAAAGGGATCCCTGCGGTTTTATCAGGGCAAGATGTGATGGCTGCGGCACAAACGGGTACAGGTAAAACAGCTGCTTTTACGTTACCGCTTATCGAACAATTGTTAAAAGAGGACCGTCCACGTGCTAATCAAGCATTGGCGTTAGTGTTAGCTCCAACACGAGAGTTGGCTTTGCAAATAGCCGAAAACGTGGAAGCATATAGTCAAGGAACACGCTTACGTTCTGCGGTTGTATATGGTGGTGTGAAAATAAACCCTCAGATGATTCAATTGCGTAAAGGCGTGGATATTCTCATCGCTACGCCTGGGAGGTTGCTTGATCTCTATAGCCAAAATGCTGTTAAGTTCAATCAATTACGTACATTGGTGCTGGATGAAGCCGATCGTATGCTTGATATGGGCTTTATTCATGATATTAAACGTATTATTAAGGTATTGCCGAAAACGCGCCAGAACTTACTATTTTCAGCGACATTTTCAGATCCAATTCGAGAGTTAGCCAAAGGGCTGATTGTATCGCCAATTGAAATATCAGTGACACCAAAAAATGCAGCCTCGAAGACTGTAACTCAGTTTGCATATGCCGTAGATAAGCCCCAGAAAACTAAGCTATTGAGCCACTTAATTAGAACCAATAAATGGCAGCAAGTATTGGTGTTTTGTCGTACTAAGCATGGTGCAAACCGGTTAGTCACGCAGTTAGAGCGTGATAAAATAACTGGAGCTGCAATTCATGGTAATAAATCTCAATCAGCACGCGTAAAAGCACTCAATGGGTTTAAAACAGGCGAAGTCAATGTGCTTGTGGCAACAGATATCGTCGCGCGCGGATTAGATATTGCAGAACTGCCTTATGTGGTTAACTATGACTTACCGAATATTTATGAGGATTATGTTCATCGTATAGGGCGTACTGGGCGAGCAGGAAGTGATGGTCAAGCAATTTCATTTGTGACTGCCGATGACGCAGTTGATTTGTATGGCATTGAACGTTTTATTGGCGCTTTGATCCCAAGAGCTGAAGAAGATGGCTTTTTACCGCAACACCCTGTTCCTGAAAAAGCATTGGATACACGCCCAGTGAAACCTAAAAAGGCAAAGAAACCGAAAACCCACAGTGATCAAGTTCAAGGGCAAAGTCCATCAAATAAAGCGAAGCAAGGACAAAGCAAGCATAAACCACGTGGAAATGGAGGAAGCTCAGCAAAGTCACACGTAAAAGCTGCAATTGATAATCCGACCAATGCCAAGCCTAAACGTCGACGTTTTTCGGCGCCCAAACCTAAGGCGTCATAGCTGCCAGTGAAACGTACTTAATATAGTGTGACGCAGCGATAAAATAAGGTGATTTAACTTGCTTATCATCATTATTCATTGATAGTAGTAACAAACTACTTGATAAGGATAATGATGATTTATTATGTTTTGGCCAGCATAGGCCTTGTTCTGTTTATATATTCCATTAGTGTCCGGCAGCTTGCCAAGGCAGAAGTCACCGCCCCCATATTGTTTGTGTCATTTGGTGCATTACTCGCATTATTACTCCCTTATGAAAGCACTTCTACTCTGTTAGACGCCTCGATAGTTTTACCTGTCGTTGAAGTTACATTAGCAGTGGTTCTTTTTAGTGACGCTGCAAAGACACGATTGCGTATACTTTATGAGTCCTATCAATTGCCGTTACGATTATTACTGATTGGGCTGCCTTTAACGGTGCTTTTTGGGGCTATATTTGCTTATTGGTTATTACCGATCACTTGGGTTGGAGCCACTTTACTGGCCGTGATCATTGCGCCTACCGATGCCGCTTTGTGCAAAGGATTTTTGACAGAAAAGCGGGTGCCAATAAGGTTGAGGGAAGCGACTAACGTAGAAAGTGGCTTAAATGATGGATTATGTGTACCGCTTTTTTTATTTATGTTGGGAATTTTTGTAAATCATGAGAGTGCCGAATTATCAACGCTATCTTGGTTTTTTTTCAGAGAGTTAAGCATAGCTTGTGTGATCGCAATCACGGTGACGTGGCTTTCAATTTTGCTTATAAAAAAGGCCAAGCATCACCATTTTTTTGCGACGACGACAAGTCCTTTTTTGTTTGTTGGTGTTGCATTACTTGTTTTTTCACTGGCACAAGCACTGCATGGTAGTGGCTTTATTGCCGCTTTTGTAAGTGGTTTGCTATTTGACCGCTTTTATGATGATGAGGTGAAAGATCAATTGATTGAAGAGAGTGAGCATCTAGCCGATTTTGCGACATTATTAATATGGACGTTATTTGGTGTTGTATGCACTTCACTGTTGAGCAATGGGGTCAATGTTGATGCGATGGTGTTTGCTGTGTTAGCAATTTCAGTGGTCAGGATACTTCCAGTAATGCTGAGCTTGCTGCACAGTGATACTACGATACATGAACGGCTCACGTTAGCATGGTTTGGTCCTAAAGGGTTGGCAACGGTGGTTTTTACCCTAATGCTATTATCAGTAATGACAGGAGAGGAAGGAGCGCTAATTACTGAAGTCGCCATCTACAGTGTTTTACTGAGTATTTTTGTACACGGTATATCTACCCGGCCGGTTTCTTTGAGTTTTAAAGGATTGGAGTAAGTACTCAAAACGTCATGTAAATGAAATAAAAAAGTCATTATACGTCCCTAAAATGAGCATCGATTTTTAATTGCATAAGACTAATTTGCTCATACGTTACGGGAAGACCATGAAAAAGAAACTAATAACATTAGCAGTATCTGCTGTTTTACTCACTGCATGCAACGATGATACTAAAACGGTTGAAGTGATCAAAGAAGTAGAAAAAGAGGTTATAAAAGAAGTTGCACCCACACCAGTAACGTCAGTGAAAAATGTAATTTTAATGATTGGTGACGGCATGGGTGCACAGCAAGTTGGTTTACTGGAAGAGTATGCTCGCCGAGCGCCAAACTCGACTTATAACGCTCGTGGAAATCAAACGGCTTTATCCAAGTTAGCAGACGCAGGGC
Organism: Pseudoalteromonas sp. MMG005; assembly: GCF_018101015.1. Taxonomy (NCBI): domain Bacteria; kingdom Pseudomonadati; phylum Pseudomonadota; class Gammaproteobacteria; order Alteromonadales; family Pseudoalteromonadaceae; genus Pseudoalteromonas; species Pseudoalteromonas sp. MMG005. The sequence goes on from NZ_JAGJEK010000002.1 coordinate 25,378, forward strand.
ACATGGGGCTTTCATTAAATGCTCCGCATGGGGAAAATGGCGTGTTAGTGACAGACTCGGCATGTTCCGCGACACAATTGGCAACGGGTATGGCTGCTGGCTCTGAAATGATCGGTCTTGATGAGCAAGGTAACATTGTAGAAACTATTTTAGAAAAAGCGAAAAAAGCGGGTAAAGCAACAGGCTTGGTCTCAGATACACGTATTACTCATGCTACGCCAGCTGCATTTGCTGCGCACCAACCACATCGATCTATGGAACCTGAGATTGCTGAACAACTCGTAAATACCGGTATGGTTGATGTATTATTATCGGGCGGAGCGCGAGTCTTTATTCCATCAGATATTAAAACAGATGAAGCAGATCAAAAAGTACTTGCTGATTTAGGGATGCCAGCGAGCGTATACAAAAAGTCGAAACGCAATGATGATAAAAATATTGTATTAGCTGCGAAAGAACAATATGGATACGCATTGGCTTTTGACAAAGCACAGTTGCAAAATAGTGATGCAGATAAGTTATTGGGCTTATTTGCAAATTCAGGTATGGATGATGGCATTGCATATAAAGCATGTCAGGCAAGTAACAGTTGTACTCAGCCATCATTAAAAGAAATGACCGTTAAAGCATTGGATATTTTATCTAAAGATGAAGATGGATTTTTCTTAATGATTGAAGGTGGGCAAATAGATTGGGCTGGGCATGCAAACGATGCTGGCTGGATGCTTAATGAGCTTTTGAAGTTTGATGAAGCCGTTGAAGCTGTGCATGAGTGGGTCAAAGATCGTAATGATACATTGGTGGTGGTGACCGCAGATCATGAAACGGGGAGCTTTGGATTCAGTTATTCAAACGTTAATAAACCTGAACCGGTTTCTCTCCCAGGAGATGGTATGAATAATCGAGATTATAAGCCTAATTTTAATTTTGGATCTTTAAATATTCTGGATAATTTATACGAACAAAAAGGTACATTCTTCGATGTGATGGGAGCCGTTAATGCCGATACCGATTATAGTAATAGCACAGATGTACAGTGGCAAAAAGCCATAGAAGAATTGACACCATATACAGTCACATTAGAGCAAGCTGATAAAATTGATGAGTCGTATAAAGTAGGGGCTGATGATAAACCACTTCCTTATTTTAATGATTTTTCAGAGTTCTACGTATACGGTGGTGAAGATTTTACAGGTAAAATAGCGCGCGCAGTGGCGAGTCAGCAAAATGTTGTGTGGGGAACTGGTACGCATACAGCAGCACCAGTCCCTGTTTATGCTTTTGGTCCAGAAGGCGTCACTAAGCAGTTTTCTACTTTACAACATCATGTTGATATTTCTAATAAAATGATGGCTGCGTTAGAACTTAAATAAAATATTAAAATAGTATTCATTGAACAATTATCTAGAAAATTAATAATTGTTTAATGTTTTCTGGTTATATTTAAACCTCATTTTATAGGGAGTTTTTATGAGGTTTAAATTTACATTTTTATTCTTGCTTTTATCTAGCCAAATTAATGCTAATAATAACGAATATATAATTGAGGGCGTTGATGAGTTAGGTCAAGGAATAAATCAGAAAGTTAAAGTTGAAAATAAAAATGGAAAGACTTTATATCAAGGTGATATATTGGTTTCCGGTGTTAATATTAGAGATGTATTTGATATATCTCCTATGGCTATAGTAAAACCTAGCAATTATAGATGGCGTAACGGAGATGATTCAATTGCTTACTATCGATTTAACGGATTAGATTTTCGGCAGAGGCAGGCAGTATATCACGCAATGTCAGTTGTTGAACGCTCTTCAGGAGTACGCTTCAAAGAGTCTCAATCAGAAAAGGATATCATCGAAATAGTTAAAAGTGGTGATAGTGAGTGCTATTCGCAAGTAGGTAAAGTAGGTGGGATACAAGAACTCGGGTTGGGTAATGGTTGCTTTACAAGTGGTATTATCATCCATGAATTATTACATGCGCTAGGTTTTTGGCATGAGCAATCTCGTTCGGATAGAGATAACCACATTTTGATACATTGGGACAACATTACAGAAGAAAAAAAGCATAATTTTAATAAACAAGTTGGTAGTAATGTTGGCAACTATGATTACAAGTCTATCATGCATTATTCGAACTATAGCTGGGCGATAGATAAAACCAAACCAACTATAACAGTAATAAACGATCCCAACCTAGTTTTAGGTAGCAACTCTTTAAGTAGTACAGATATTAGCACTTTACAGAATATGTATGGTACTACGCCGAAGCTACGAGCAAGTTCCGGTCAATGTGGGGGGAATTACGATTTATATTGGAGTATGCCAAAACAAGGGGGTTACTATGAATATTATGCGGAAATTTACTTAGATAATGAGTTTAATAGAGATAGTGACTTTAGATTTGGAGAGACATCAATAAAAATCTATTCTAATAGTAGTGTCAAAGTAAGGTTATGTGAATCTGTTCAGGGGTATTGTGGCCCCTTTAGTAATACAGTGTACTTGCCAAGAGATACATCAGATGATTGCGATAGAGGGCCAAGAGATTAACGTTCTCTCAGCTACTTATTGAGTAATTTAACAAATGCATCTAGGGGCATGGGTTTAGCGTAATAAAACCCTTGCCCAAAATCACAGCCTGCTTGCAGTAACAATTGATGTTGAGTAGCGGTTTCAATCCCCTCTGCAATCACTTTTAAGCCCAATTGATGAGCCATCATTATCATCGCTTCACACAAAGCTAAATCGTCGGCACTGTTGGCAATTCCATCCACAAAGCGTTTGTCAATTTTAATGAAATCGGTATCCATCTGCTTCAAATAGGCGAGCGAGGAATAGCCAGTACCAAAGTCATCCAGTGCTAAAGCGAACCCTTGCTTAGTTAAAGCGGCTAGCCGCTGTTGGGTACGAGGCAGTGCATTCATCATTAGACCCTCGGTGATTTCAATAACGAACTGTTCAGCGGTTAACCCTTTGGCATTGAGTTGTTGATGCCAATTATTGAGGGTACTGTGCTTAGCCGTAAATTGAACCGGCGATACATTGATACTGAGCTGTACCTGATGACCTAATTGATTAAGGGTGCAGAGCGTATCGCATGCACTATTGAATATAAACTCGCCCATACCGTGTATTAACTGAGTCTCTTCAGCCAAAGGAATAAATAGAGCTGGGCTGACGATGCCTTTATCAGGATGAAGCCAGCGGATCAGGGCTTCAGCTTTAACAATGGATTGGTCCGTCATTTTTACAATTGGTTGGTAATATAAAGCAAACTGCTGTTGAGCTAATGCGACCCGTAAATCTTTCAAAAGCGTCATTCGGTGCTCTGCTTGTTCACGCATTTGTGCATTGAAAAATGCAAATCCGTTTCGACCATGTTGTTTTGCTTCATACATAGCTTGATCAGCAGCTTTGAGTAGTAATTCACTGCTGTCACCATCAACGGGAGCATGTGCAATGCCAATACTTGCGCTAATATGGCACTGCTCATTGTCAATTTGAATACTGGGCTTTAGTTGGGCGAGTACGGCGTTTGCTAATTTAGTTAATGCGGTGGTGTGATTGGTGTTTGTGACCAATACAAATTCATCGCCGCCAATTCGAGAGATCAAACTACAAGAAGGTGTTAATGCTGTTAATCGGTTGGCAACCTCAGTTAATAATTTATCGCCGAAATAATGGCCTAGAGTGTCATTTATGTCTTTAAAGTGGTCCAAATCGAGTAAGAGTATTCCGACTTTTACTGCGGTATTTTCCAGTTGAATTTTTAAGTGTCGTTTTAGTTCTCTGCGGTTCGCAAGCTCGGTGAGTTGGTCAAAATGAGCTTGACGCCAGATTAATTCATCTTTGCGTTTGCGATCAGTAATATCTGTGAAAATAGCAACGCGACGATACGCTTCGTTATATTGATTATACACGGTATTGATTGTTAACCACTCGGTGTAAAGCTCACCATCTTTACGGCGATTAATTATCTCGCCTTGCCAATATCCTTGCTCACATAATTGTTGCCACATTTGCGTATAAAAGTGTTTGTCATGCTTACCAGAACTTAAAATGCTGGTTGCTTTTCCGAGGGCTTCTTCTCTTTTAAACCCTGTTACTTGGCTAAATGCTGGATTAGTGTCAAGAATAAAACCATTTGCGTCAGTGATAACCATACACTCGCTGCTGTTATTGTAAACAAGCGCAGCCAAGCTAATTGCTTCTTCGTGCTCTTTTCGCTGACTAATATCTCTTATCACTAAAATAGCCTGTTGGTGCTCACTTATGTGATTAATTCTGCACTCATAAATACGCTGTATGTTATCTGTATCTAAATGTGAAAACTCAAGTTGACTGTAAGGTTGCTCTTCTAATAACGCAAGTTGTGCCATGATGCGTTTAAAAACATGCTCGGGAAATATAACGTCAATTGAGGACGCTGATTTTGAAAATGGACCATGAGACATTAAAATTTCTCCGTCCTTATTTACTCGTAAGTAACTGTCTGGTAATGCAGTGAGCAAAGCGATTAATTCAGCATGTTTGTGAGTGAGTGCTTGCTCTGCATTGAGTCTTGTATGCGCCATGTGTTCAAATTGTTGTGTGACCACATAAAACTCAGGACTCGACTGTTTGTTTTCCCATTGAGCTATTTCACCTTTTGTTACTTGTGCTATCGCATCTTGAAGGGCTTTGAAAGGTTGTAGTAACACTCGGTTGAGTTGCCATTTAGCCTGCCAAATTATCAATAAAATAGCCAATATGAAGAGTATTAGTGTGGTTGCAACTTTACTGTTAGCTCGATTTACTGCATCCTCAAATGGCAGTGAAAAGTGGATATATAAGCTCGTTAAGGGTTTACTTTGCTCAAGAGGAAGCTGCAAATATATTCTGCTTTGGTCATTGCCATCTTTTAATACCTGTGCAGTATCCAAAGTGCTAGGCCAGAACTCTTTTAAAGGCCGGCCGAGTTGCGCTGGTTGAAGCGGGTAGTGGGCAATAACATTATGTTGCGCATCACTTATCATAACCTCACTGTCAACGGGTAAAGAAAGCTTTGCAAGTGCATGACTCCACTTAGTGAGGGATTGAGCGACGACGATGGTGTGCCGAATATTATTATTTTCATCAATAACAGGTATCGCAAAGTTAACCGTGGCTTTGTTTAGTGATCTATCATGTTGAAATTGCCCGACAGTAAAACGTTTTGTTTTATTCGCATCTTGAAAGTATTTTCGGTCGCTGATATTGATTGGTTTTACGTTACTGATTATGGTGCACAACACATTCCCTTCTGGGGATACTATGCCAATATTTGCAATTCTTGAAGAGAGGGTTTGTGCATATCGTAAAATTGAAGGGCATTGTTCGGGTATTGTGGTATTCAATTCTGGATGACGGGCGAGCTGGGAGAGTAGTGCTTTTGTTTCGCTAATGTCATTTTGTTGTACCGCGGCAATATGCTCCGCTAATAATATCGCTTTAAACTCACTTTGCTGTAGTATTTCTGAATGTTCTTCAAGCAATTGGGCTAAAATCACCAAAAGTCCAGGTACACAGATCACGATGAGTAATCGATAAAATCGGTACGGTATTGATAAATTTGAAATAATCATGCCTGTGAGTAATTTAATTGTGGTGTAATATAATACAAAGATTTAAGGAGTATGAGCAAATAAATCCGTACTAAGAATAGGGGAATATAGAATTTAATCTCGCTTTTGTGCTGTAACAGAGGTTTGCAACCACACCAAATTTATTATTTTCAAGGTTTTATTATTTTGTAATTTTTTTGTTATCTGAAAACAATTTCTTATGCTTCCCACTTTTTCCCACCGAATTCATACACTTTCAGCAAAGCCGCATTTTTTCTGGGTTTTTAGCGCTTTACCAAAGAGCCTTTTGCTTGACAAAAACAGCTGTCAAGCCCTAAACTAACCTATCGTGGTAAAAAGTGGTTTTTAGTGGATCAAATTGGATCTTAGAGCAAAATAAAGGTCCACGGTAGGGGCAAGATGTTTAAAGGTGCGAGTTCACTGAGTTTGGACGATAAAGGCAGATTTGCGGTACCTACGAAGTATCGGCAAATGCTTATGTCCGAAGAACAGGGTTCACTTATTTGCACTATTGCTATCAATGAGCCTTGTTTGTGGCTGTATCCAATGAGTGAGTGGTATGAAATAGAAGCTCGCTTACAAAAACTTTCCAATATGAATCCTAGAGCGAGACGTTTACAACGTATGCTGCTGGGCCACGCAACTGAATATCAATTAGACAAAAATGGTCGGGTTTTGCTAGCGCCTTCTTTGCGGACGCACGCAGGGTTGAATAAAAAGGTCATGCTGGTAGGGCTATTAAACAAGTTTGAGATTTGGGATGAAGAACGATGGCATCAACAGATGCAACTTGATACTGATATTGAACGCAGTGGAGAGTTTGAGTCTAACTCCGAATTTGATAATTTTTCGCTGTAAGAATAAAAAGGCAAAATTTGAGCATGACAGCACAATTTCAACATGTATCAGTGTTAATGCAAGAAACTCTTGATGCACTCGCAATCGATCCAAATGGTACTTACATAGATGGTACATTCGGTCGAGGCGGACATTCAGGCCAAATATTGGCACGTTTGGGGGAACAAGGGTGCCTGCAAGCAATAGACCAAGATCCACAAGCGATTGCGGCTGCAGAGAAGTTTGCTAACGACCCCCGATTTGCGATTGCTCATACTCGGTTTTCAAATATAAATGATGTGGCTGAAAAAGCTGATTTACTGGGCAAAGTGGATGGAATTTTATTAGATATTGGAGTCTCATCTCCCCAGTTAGATGATGCAGATCGAGGGTTTAGTTTTATGAAAGACGGGCCACTTGATATGAGAATGGATCCAACCTCGGGACGAAGCGCAGCACAGTGGTTAGCTGAAGCAGAACTTGAAGACATTACTTTTGTGATAAAAAAGTATGGTGAAGAGAAGTTTGGACGAAGAATTGCCCATAAAATTATTGAAACGCGTGATGAAACTCCAATTTTAACGACAAAGCAATTGGCAGACTTGGTGGATGAGGCGGTGCCGGTTAAAGATAAACATAAACATCCAGCTACGCGCACGTTCCAAGCTATCCGTATTTATATTAATAGTGAATTGGAAGAGATTCAAACGGCATTACAGGCGTCTCTTAATGTGCTCAAACCTGGCGGGAGACTGGTTGTGATTTCATTCCATTCACTAGAAGATCGTATCGTTAAACAATTTATTAAAAAGCAAAGTAAAGGAGAGGCTTTACCTAGAGGGTTACCTTTGACTGATGCTCAATTAAAACAAAATTTAACTTTAAAAGCGCTTGGTAAAGCAATTAAACCCAGTGCAGAAGAAATTAGTGAGAACCCAAGGTCTCGCAGTTCGGTACTAAGGGTGGCGCAAAAGCTGTAATGAGTAAAGTGGTAGATAGGCAGCCAAAACTTTTTTCTGAGATGCTTTTTAGCTTATTTTCGAACAAGCTAACTTTATTGCTGCTGCTATTAACTTTTGTATCGGCATTGGTTGTTGTGCAAGTAACACATTTTGCTAGGCAGCAATTAATAGATCAAGATGTTTTGTTGCAACAACGGGATGAGCTTGACCTACAATGGCGGTACTTGCTGGTTGAAGAAGAGTTTTATTCTCAACATGCTCGCATTGAAGAAATAGCTAAAACCCAGTTAAAAATGAAGCGGCCAACCAGTAAAGATGAACAAGTTGTGGTATTGCAATGATGAAGCCTAAAAATACATCCGTAAATTTGATAACTTGGCGCTTTGCGCTGGTGTGTGTTGTTTTGGTTTTGGTGTTTATTACTTTAATGGCAAGAGCGGCTTATTTACAAGTAATTGAACCAGATAAAGCGCGAGCTGAAAATGCCAAACGTACGGTACGTGTTGAAAAACTCACCGTGCAGCGAGGTATGATTTTTGATCGTAATGGCAAAGAGCTAGCAGTCAGTGTACCTGTTGTTAGCGTGTATGCGGATCCATTAGCGTTAGATAAATCGATCGCAAAGAAAGTACTTAGAGCAGCACGTAAAAAAGGTGAAGACCATAAAGCGTTAGCACTTGATGAAGCCACCTTATCATTCAGAAAGCAACAATGGTATGAACAAGATTTACGCTGGCGAGAGCTGGCTGATGTACTTCAGATTGCGAATGATAAAGTCGACACACGTTTACGTGACAATACCAGCCGGCGTTTTGTGTACTTAAAACGTCAAGTGACCCCCGCAGTTGCCAATTATATTCGCCAACTTAAATTACCAGGCATTCATTTACTTGATGAATCAAAGCGCTTTTACCCGAGTGGTGAAGTTACAGCCCATATTTTAGGCTTTACCAATATTGATGGTGTTGGGATTGAAGGTGTAGAAAAGCTGTTTGAAAATGCATTAACGGGCGCGGAAGGGCAGCGTACTATTCGTAAAGATGCGCAAGGCCGAGAAGTGCAAGTTTTATCAGAAGAGCAACGTGTAGAACCTGAAAGTATTGAGTTGAGTATTGATTTGCGAATTCAAGCAATTGCTTATAAAGCACTAAAGAGTGCTGTGCTTAGTTATAAGGCGACTTCAGGTTCAGCCATGGTTGTTGATGTAACAACGGGTGAAGTGCTTGCTATGGTTAATAGCCCAAGCTTTAATCCCAATGACATGCGAGATGCGGCTCCTTATAAGCGCAGAAACCGAGCAATAACCGATTTATTTGAGCCAGGTTCGACCTTAAAGCCATTGGCAATACTTGCGGGGCTCGATTATGGCGCGATAGCAATGGATGATACCGTAAATACATACCCAGGGTGGATGCGTTTAGGTGGCAGTCTTGTAAAAGATACGCGTAACCACGGTGAAATGTCATTAAGAGAGATCTTAAAAGTATCATCTAATATGGGGGTTGCAAAAATTAGTCAAATGTTACCTAAAGAATACTTAGTCGGATTATATCAAAAAGTAGGGTTTGGTCAGGATACGGGCACGTTGATGGTGGGCGAGAGTAGTGGACTGTTTTACCCAAATCGCCGTTGGTCTGATTTTGAAATTGCCACGTTAGCATACGGTTATGCGGTATCTGCAAGTACCGCACAAATTGCGCGTTTATACGCCACATTCGGTGCCGGAGGTGTTTCTCGCCCTTTAACCATATTGAAACAACAAAAGCCACAACAGGGGCAACGGGTATTTAAAGAAGAAGACGTAAAAGCCGTTGTTACAATGATGGAATCAGTATTTGAAAAAGGTGGCACGGCTGCCAATGTAACTGTTGATGGTTATCGAGCCGCGGGGAAAACAGGTACGTCTAAAAAAGCAGTCGCAGGTGGGTATGGTGATGAGTATGTTGGCTACTTCGCTGGTGTAGCGCCAGTCAGCGATCCTCGCTTGGCTGTTGTGGTGATGGTGAATGAGCCAGGAGATGACATTTATTACGGAGGCCAAACTTCAGGGCCTGCATTTGCTGAAATTATGTCGAACTCGCTACGTATTCTCAATGTCGCTCCAGATAAAGAGCGTGTGGCGTATGTGGCGGAGTTAAAAAATGATGCGTAATTTAACGACTGTGCTTAATAGTTTTTGTATTGAGGGGCCTCCAATTATGATTCGTGATTTGCGAATTGATAGCAGGGAGATCGATGCTGGCGATGCATTTATTGCGTTACGAGGCCATGAACAAAATGGTGAAGACTATATTGAAGCAGCACTACACCAAGGAGCGCATTGTGTTCTGGTTGATAGCAGTTGCGAAGTATTAAGGCATGATAAGCGGGTTGTTCGTATCACCGCACTCAAGGATAACATAGCTCAAATAGCCGCTGATTTTTACGATAAGCCCAGTGAACGCGTTAAATTAATTGGTGTAACTGGCACGAATGGAAAGTCTACGACGACCGCGATGATAGCCAGTTTAGCCCAAGGCTGCGATGTGAAATCGGCTGTTATTGGTACTTTGGGTTATGGGGACATTGAATGTTTAACTCCACTTGCTAACACAACTCCATCCCATATTGACTTACAACGGATTCTCGCCAAATTGAGTGAGAATAATAAGTTGGTTGCGATGGAGGTTTCTTCGCACGGATTGGCACAAAATAGGGTTGCTAGTAGCCATTTTGAAGTTGCTGTTTTTACCAATTTGTCTCGTGATCATTTAGATTATCATGGCTCGATGCAGGCGTATGCTGATGCGAAATTGACACTTTTTCAGCAATGCCAACCGAAAATATGTGTGATAAATGCGGATGATGCATTTGCTCAGCAGTGGTTGAAAGAACACGAATTCAAAAACTTAGTGGTGTTTGGAGAAAAGCCTAAATCACATATATTCTCTCATTATGTGTGGTTTGATGATGTTATTTACTCACAATTTGGTATACAAGCCACAATAACGTCCAGTTGGGGTTGTGGCGTTATAAAACTTCCGTTATTTGGGTTATTTAATTTATATAACCTCGTCGCGTCTTTGGCTGCACTGTTGGCTCAAGGTTATGACTTTGAAATGCTGCTTAATGCAGCATCTACATTACAGCCTGTACCTGGACGGATGGAAGCGGTGTTTACTGAAGGCAAACCGACATGTGTGGTGGATTATGCCCATACACCAGATGCTTTAGCCTTGTCATTACAAGCGTTACAACAGCATGTACCAGGTAATGTGGTCTGCGTGTTTGGATGTGGTGGAGACAGAGATCGGGGCAAACGCGCTTTAATGGCAAAAGCCGCAGAGCAATATGCTAATAAAGTCATTATTACCAGCGACAATCCGCGCAGTGAAAACCCCGAACAAATCATCGCAGATATTAAGGCTGGGCTCAGCCAACCTCAGTATGCTTATTGCCAGTCAGACCGTGCATTAGCCATACGTTATGCGATAGAGCAATCCGCAAGTAGTAGCGTGGTGTTAATTGCAGGTAAAGGTCACGAAGATTACCAAATTATAGGAAAACAACGTTTTCCGTTTTGTGATAGACAATGGGCTAAAACAATTTTAAAAGGGGAAAGTGCGTGATCAAAGTGGATTTCACTTGGCTTGCTAATGTACTAAATGCCTCTTTCGATGGGGAAAACCGAGCTGTCGGTAATATAAACACAGACACAAGAACTATAACGAACAATGATGTATTTTTGGCGCTAAGAGGCCCTAATTTTGATGGGCACAAATTTGTTCGTCAAGCACAAGAAAAAGGTGCGATTGCAGTAATTGTTGATACATTAACTGAATGTGATATTCCTCAGTTTGTGGTCCAAGATACACGCTTGGCGTTGGGGGAGTTAGGCAAGGCTGTTATGAGTCAGGTTGCCCCAAAAACTATCGCAATTACAGGTAGTGTTGGTAAAACGACGGTAAAGGAAATGTGCGCGGCAGTGTTATCACGACGTGGTAATGTGCTAGCAACAGCGGGCAATTTCAATAATGATATTGGCGTACCGCTAACACTGTTGAGACTTAATGAGGCGCACGAATATGCCGTTATTGAACTCGGTGCAAACCACATTGGTGAAATCGCTTATACCACAGCATTAACGCAGCCCGATGTGGCTGTAGTCTGTAATGTTGCACCAGCACACATTGAAGGGTTTGGCTCCATCGAAGGTGTTGGCCAAGCTAAAGGCGAAATTTATTCGGGATTAAAATCACATGGTGTTGCGATCATTAACTGTGACAGTGAGTTCGCATCGATGTGGCAAGACTCCATTGTGGGTAAAGAACAAGTTCGTTTTTCATTATCGGAACAGCTTGATATTTGGGTTGAAGACGTAGCGCTTGATAATATGGCCCATGCTAGCTTTTTGCTGTGTTCGCCAACTGACAGAGTGTCAGTAGCCTTACCATTACCAGGGGAGCATAATGTGATGAATGCAGTTATTTGTGCTGCATTGACTATGCAATTAGGAGCGAGCTTAAGCGATGTTGCTGAAGGTATTTCGCATATGAACGCACCAAAAGGGCGAGTTAACTTAATAAAAGTTCACGAGACATTAACCGTTATTGACGATACATATAATGCTAATGTGCGCTCAGTCAAAGCTGCTATTGATTTATTAACAAAAATGCCGGGGTATCACATTTTTGCTTTGGGAGATATGGGAGAGCTTGGTGAGCAATCCCGTGAATATCACGAAGAAGTAGGGGTGTATGCACAGCAAAAAGGTATAAATGAGTTATTGACTTTAGGGGTGTTAAGTCGTTATGCCAGCGATGTTTTTGAAGATAATGGCAAACATTTCTCAACCCGAGAGCATTTATTACAAGCGGTAAAGCATAGTCTTGCTACACGGCCAGAGCATTGCACCGTGGTAGTGAAAGGATCGCGCAGTTCTCGTATGGAATTATTGGTAGCAGAATTAGTCGACAGTGGCCGTAAAACAGGCACTGATGGAGCATCAGTATGTTAGTTTGGTTAGCTGAATATTTAACGCAGTACTACAGTGGTTTTAATGTTTTTTCTTATTTAACTTTACGCGCGATACTAGGGATTTTAACGGCGTTATTTATTTCGTTGTATTTTGGCCCTAAGTTAATTCGGGCATTACAACGGATGCAAATAGGGCAAACAGTTCGTGATGATGGACCTGAATCTCACTTATCTAAATCAGGTACTCCTACTATGGGCGGGTTGTTAATATTAGCCGCTATTTTTATTAGTACGTTAATGTGGGGAGATTTAGACAACAAATATGTGTGGGTGACGCTTTTTGTTGTGGGGAGTTTGGGGGTTGTTGGCTTTGTAGATGATTATCGTAAGGTGATCCGAAAAGACAGCAAAGGGCTGATAGCTCGATGGAAATACTTTTGGCAATCAGTGATAGCGATTAGTGTGGCAAGTTTTATGTATTTCACCTCAAACTCAGCTGCTGAAACCGTACTGGTAGTGCCATTTTTAAAAGATGTCATGCCTCAATTAGGCTTATTCTATTTAGTGATGAGTTACTTTGTTATTGTGGGAACATCGAACGCGGTTAATTTAACCGACGGTTTAGATGGGTTAGCTATTGTGCCGACAATATTAGTCGCAGCTGCGCTAGCCATCATTGCTTATGTAACTGGTAACGTTAATTTTTCAAATTACCTCCATATTCCTCATATACCATTGGCATCAGAACTTGTTGTAGTGTGTACCGCCATTGTTGGAGCCGGTTTGGGCTTTTTATGGTTTAACACCTACCCTGCACAGGTGTTTATGGGCGATGTTGGTTCATTGGCCTTAGGTGGTGCTCTTGGGATTATAGCCATTTTAGTTCGTCAAGAGTTAGTGTTGCTCATCATGGGCGGCGTATTTGTTATGGAGGCATTGTCGGTTATTTTACAAGTCGGCTCATATAAATTACGGGGACAGCGAATTTTTAGAATGGCACCAATTCATCATCATTACGAGCTTAAAGGTTGGCCTGAGCCTCGGGTGATTGTGCGGTTTTGGATTATCTCAATAATTTTAGTTTTAGCTGGCTTAGCAACTTTAAAGATTCGATAGATGCAATATTTAGACGAACTGAAAGATAAAAAAATAACAGTGCTTGGGCTCGGTGTTACTGGCCTGGGCATTGTGCGCTTTCTGTTGTCGCATCAAGTCACACCAAAAGTCGTTGATAGCCGTGCAGTTCCCCCTGGAGCTGATTGGTTAGCAGACAATGCACCTGAATGTGAAGCTGTATTTGGACCACTGGCAGAAGCAGGTTTATCTTATGCAGACATGGTGATAATTAGCCCAGGTATAGCTTTGTATGAAAACAGTGTCGCGCATGCGATTGCTGCTGGTGTCGAAGTTATTGGTGATATTGAACTATTTGCTCGATTGAATAACACCCCTGTTGTCGCTGTGACTGGTTCAAATGGTAAGTCTACGGTTGTTAGTCTAGCGACTGAGGTATTTAAAGCTGCTGGCTTACACGTTGGCTTAGGTGGTAATATTGGTACATCGGTTTTGGCTCTATTAGATACAACATATGATGTGGTTGTATTGGAGCTATCTAGCTTTCAACTGGAAACCACGGCTAGTTTAGAGTGTCGTTCGGCCATGATACTCAATGTGACTGAAGACCATATGGATAGGTACCCAAACTTTGCTGGGTATTGTGCGGCTAAACAGCGAATTTATAAGCATGTTGAGCATGTGGTATTCAATGCGGACGATGCTCTTACACTTTCAAATGACCATAAAGGCACCAGCGTTTCAATAGACGGTGGGGACTATAGTATTGCAACGGTTAATGGGGTCGCGCAATTTTCTGCTCACGGTAAAACCCTGTTACCTGTTAACACATTAAATATGTTAGGTCGACATAATCAATTTAATGCACTTGCTGTATTGGCATTATTGGCACCGTTTAATTTATCAATGAACGCTTTTGCATCTGCTTTTAGTACATTTAAAGGGTTAGAACACCGCTGCCAGCTAGTGACGGAGTATAACGGTGTTCGCTATTTTAATGATTCAAAAGCAACTAATGTGGGCGCAACAGTCGCAGCTCTTGAAAGTTTGCATAATGAGCAAGGAAAGATTTTATTGATCCTAGGTGGAGATGCCAAAGGCGCCGACCTGCAACCTCTTATGGCACCGTTACAGAAGTACTGCAAAGCGATCTTTTGTTTTGGTAAAGATGGTGCGCAGTTTTTGAGGTTACATGAACAGGCGAACCTGGTCAGTGGTTTAGATGAAGCGGTTCATAAAGCGTCATCTATTGCAAGTGATGGCGATAGCATATTGCTGGCGCCAGCGTGTGCCAGTATTGATATGTATCCAAATTATATGGTGCGTGGCGAAGCATTTTGTAAACTCGTGATGGAGCTTGACGTATGAGCAGACTGTCACAACTCAAATTAGCTTTAACACCGCGTCAATCAGATGCTTTGTTTGATGTACCGTTGTTTTATAGCATGTTATGTCTCATAGGTGTGGGCTTTGTTATGGTAACGAGTGCATCAATGCCAGTAGCAGAGCGGCTTTTCAATAATCCTTACCATATTAGTATTCGACATGGCGTGTTTTTGGGAATAGGACTCTTTCTATTCTGGGCTACAACTAGTGCACCAATGACGTGGTGGAAGCGTTGTAATCCATACTTATTATTACTTGGGTTGGGCTTATTGGTACTCGTCTTATTAGTAGGCCGGGAAGTGAATGGTTCTAAACGCTGGATCCCAGTTGGACCTGTTGGAGTACAAGCTGCTGAATTAGCTAAGCTCTTTTTTTTCAGTTATATAGCAGGTTACTTAGTCCGAAAAAAAGAAGAAGTACAAGAGAACTTAAAAGGGTTTGCAAAGCCAATAGCTGTTTTTGCTGTATATGCTTTTTTAATTTTAATGCAGCCAGACTTAGGTACCGTGGTCGTGATGTTTGTGACGACAGTTGGTTTACTTTTTTTAGCTGGCGCAAAATTATGGCAGTTTTTTGCATTGATATTAACCGGTGTTTTTTTAGTTGTTTTATTGATCATTTTTGAGCCTTATCGTATGGCAAGAGTCGTGGGGTTTTTAGAGCCATGGGATGATCCATTTGGCAAAGGCTACCAACTTGTTCAATCTTTAATGGCGTACGGGCAAGGTGGCTGGTTTGGTCAAGGGTTAGGAAATAGCGTACAAAAGTTACAATATTTACCTGAAGCACATAACGATTTCATTTTTGCGGTGATAGCAGAAGAGTTAGGGTTTATCGGCGTTGTTAGTATTATCCTACTGTTGGGTTGTCTTGTGTTTAGGGCCTTATTGATTGGTCAGAAAGCCTTAAAGCATAACAAAGAATATGAAGGCTATTTTGCGCTAGCTATTGGGATTTGGTTTGCATTTCAAACCATGGTTAATATCGGAGCGAGTGCCGGTATTTTGCCAACAAAGGGGTTAACGTTACCATTTGTATCTTATGGAGGCTCTAGCTTGCTAGTGATGGTGGTTGCTGCCGGTGTTTTGCAACGAGTGGACTTTGAAACGAAAATGTCGACTAAGCAAGCGACGTCCAGAGGAAATAAACGATGAGTAAACGCTTATTGGTGGTTGCTGGTGGCACAGGAGGTCATATATTCCCTGGTATTGCTGTTGCAAATGAACTCAAATCCCAAGGTTGGGAAGTCTCTTGGATAGGAACGGCGGATCGTATGGAATCTGAGGTAGTACCTAAACATGGGATTGACATTGATTTTATTCGTGTTCAAGGTTTGCGTGGCAATGGAGTTAAACGATTAATTAAAGCCCCATTTTTGGTGATAAAAGCAGTTCTTGATGCACGTAAGGTAATAAAAGCTCGCCGACCAGATGTGGTACTCGCGATGGGAGGATATGTAACGGGTCCTGTTGGTATTGCTGCTAGGTCTTTAGCTGTGCCATTGGTAATTCATGAGCAAAATGCAGTTGCAGGGTTAAGTAACCGACTATTAGCAAAAATTGCTGATGTTGTGCTGAGTGCCTTTCCAAGTGCGTTTAAAACAGCGCAGAGTAAGGTGGTAGGAAACCCAGTTAGGGCCTCAGTTTCGCAGTTACAACCAAAGCAAGCGGTGCAACAGATTAACTGTTTAGTTATGGGGGGCTCATTAGGTGCGAAAGTCTTAAACGATACTTTGCCTGATGTTTTTGCGAAGTTACAAACAAAAACTGAGCTGCCTTTATTGGTTAAACATCAAAGCGGGAAAGGTGAAAGTAGTACATTGCAGTATCGTTATGATAATGCGGGTGTTACGGCTGAAGCCGTCGATTTTATTGATGATATAGATAAGGCTTATGAGTGGGCTGACATTGTAATCTGCCGTTCTGGTGCGTTAACGGTGAGTGAGGTTGCTGCCGCGGGCAAGATGGCGCTGTTTATTCCTTACCCGCATGCGGTTGATGACCATCAAACTGCTAATGCAAACTATTTAGTTAAAGGTGAAGCTGCGCTGATTATGCCGCAGTCTCAATTTGAATCTGCAGCGATTATCAAGATGTTGTTACCATTTATTTTACAGCCTCATTTGATTACCGAAGTAGCTAAAAAAGCTAAAAATCTAGCTGAATTAGATGCTACGCGTTCAGTAGCCCAAGAGTGTGTGCAATTAAGTCGTTAGTTTATGAAGTGATAACATGATTAAAGAGTGTGTAGTGAAAGAATCAAGTAAACGCCGAGCTATGAGAAGAATTAACACCATTCATTTTATTGGAATTGGTGGTGCCGGTATGGGTGGAATAGCCGAAGTGCTTGCTTTTGAAGGTTATCGAATTACCGGCTCAGACATTGCTAATAACGCGATGACCGAGCGCTTAATTAAAGCTGGGGCCGAAGTTTTTATTGGCCATCATCAAAGTAATGTCAAGGATGCAGATGTTGTGGTTGTATCAACAGCAATTGATGTAACAAACCCAGAGATCGTGGCGGCTCAAGCGGCACGAATCCCTGTAGTTCGTAGAGCGGAAATGCTTGCTGAATTGATGCGCTTTCGCCATGGTATTGCCGTGGCTGGTACGCACGGAAAAACAACTACGACTAGTTTAATTGCCAGTATTTTTGCACAAGCTCAATTAGATCCCACATTTGTTATTGGTGGCTTGTTAAATAGTGCAGGAACTAATGCCAAACTAGGTAATAGTGATGTGCTCATTGCAGAAGCAGATGAAAGTGATGCGTCTTTTTTACATTTACAACCTATGGTATCGGTGATCACGAACGTTGAAGCTGATCATATGGATACATATGGCGGTGATTTTGAGAAGTTAAAAGATACCTATGTTGAGTTTATTCATAATTTGCCCTTTCATGGTTTAGCGGTCGTTTGCATTGATTCAGAGGTCGCTTATGAACTTATCCCGCGATTTGCTCGCCCAACAATTACATACGGTGAGTCTGAAATTGCTGATTACAAAATGGTGAATTTTACTCAAACTGTGAATAGTTGTGAGTTTACAGTAATGACGAAGCAAGGTGAGTGCATTGATGTCGTGCTAAATATGCCCGGCAAGCATAATGCACTAAACGCCACTGCGGCAATAGCTGTGGCAAAAGATCATGATATTGACAACGCGTTTATTTTGAAGGCATTAGCAGATTTTGAAGGTATAGGCCGACGTTTTCAGCATTATGGAGAATATGAGAATGAGCGCGGTAAAGTGATGCTAGTGGACGATTATGGACATCACCCATCGGAAGTTCAGGTTACAATTCAGGCTGCAAGAGCTGGGTGGAGTGATAAACGCTTGATCATGATATATCAGCCGCATAGGTTTTCCCGTACCAGAGATTTATATGAAGACTTTGTACGAGTACTTGCTGACGTTGACCAGCTGATCTTATTGGACGTTTATAGCGCAGGAGAGAGTCCTATTGTCGGCGCTGATAGTAAAAGTTTATGTCGAAGTTTACGTCAAAGGGGCGTAGAGCCTATTCATGTATCGGACCATAATGAACTGGCGGGTGTGCTGTCAGAAACTTTGGCTGATAATGACCTAGTTATTACTCAAGGTGCGGGTAATATTGGACAAATTGTTAAAAAGCTAGCGGCTACAAAGATGTCGATTAACATTTTAAAACAAGGTGATGCATGAAGCAGTTTGGTAAAGTAGCAGTTTTGCTGGGGGGAAGTTCAGCAGAGCGCGAAGTATCATTAATGTCAGGAAAAGCCGTTTTAAACGGATTGTTAGCTGCCGGAGTGGATGCAGTTGCCTTTGATCCAGCACAACGTAATATTTTAGAGCTGAAAGCACTGAAAATAGATAGGGTATTCATTGCACTTCACGGCCGGGGTGGTGAAGATGGTACAATTCAGGGGGCATTGGAGTTTATGTCTTTGCCGTATACTGGCAGTGGTGTGTTAGGCAGTGCGTTAGCGATGGATAAAGTGCGGAGTAAACACTTATTCAAAACAGCTCAGTTAAGTACGGCTGCATATACAGTAGTGAATGCTTCAGAAGGGTTTGATGCAAACGCGATTATGGCTGATTTTGGCAAAGTTATGGTTAAACCAAGTCATGAAGGATCAAGCATAGGAATGGCGCAAGCTAATACAGCACAGGAGCTGACGCAAGCTTTAACAGCCGCATTTGACTATGATGACGAAGTATTAGTCGAGCAATGGATCACTGGTCGGGAGTTTACCGTTGCGATGCTCGGGAATGACGCGTTACCCGTTATTGAAATGAAAACACCGCGTGGTTTCTATGATTACGAAGCTAAATATCAGGTAAATAGCACCGAGTATTATTGTCCTGCGAATATGAGTGATGCTCACAGAGCGCAGCTCCAAGTTATGGCGAAGCATGCATTTAAATTAGTCGGGGCTTCAGGCTGGGGACGAGTGGATGCTATGCAAGATGAAAATGGTCAGTTTTACTTATTGGAGGTCAATACGGTCCCCGGAATGACGGAAAAATCATTGGTTCCTATGGCTGCGAAAGCACAAGGTGTGAGTTTTGAGCAATTAGTTGTTCGCATTTTGGAGCAAACGCTTTAATATGCGTGCGTTTTTCAAAAAAGCTAAATCCTTAAATCAAAGATTGAATTGGTCTTTGCTTTTCGGCTTAGGTTTTTTCATGGTGGTAATTTTCGGTTTAATAAAAAGTATGTACTGGGTTAGTGATTGGTTAGTTGCACATAAAGATGCACAGTTTAGGCAACTTACTGTATTAGGGCAGCCCAATTATAGCAGTGAACATGACATAGTTACCGCGATTAGGCGCGTGGATTTAAGTAGTTACTTTGAGTTAGATATTAAAGCTGTACGGGAGTCCGTGTTGTCTTTGCCTTGGGTGGCAAGTGTGTCTGTTCGTAAGCAATGGCCGGATCAATTGCTGGTTTATGTGGTTGAGCATAAACCAGTGGCAATATGGAACAGTGATTTATTGCTGAATGAAAGTGGTGATGTTTTTCAGGCACCAAATGAAAGCTTAACAAGTATGTTGCCGCAACTATATGGGCCTGAGGGCAGTGAAACGGAAGCATGGCATACTTTTTTACAGTTAAAAGCCATGCTTGAAGTTAACCAATTCCACTTAGTCAGCCTTGCATTATCAGAGCGATTTGCTTGGCAGCTGTGGTTAGAAAATGGCATTCGTCTAAATTTAGGTCGAGAAGAAAAAGCAAAACGAGTACAGCGCTTTATTGATGTTTACCCGAAAATGCACAAGCCGAATGGGGCTTTAATTGATGCTATTGATTTACGCTATGACACAGGGCTTGCGGTGAGCTGGAAATACCCGCTAATTGAAGAACAACAAAATAAGAGTAAAGCATGACGAAGTCAGCAGAAAGAAACTTAGTGATAGGGCTCGATGTTGGTACCTCTAAAGTAGTCGCAACGGTTGGAGAGATCACGGCAGATAATCAGCTCAGTATTGTGGGAGTGGGCAACCAAGTATCCCATGGTATGGATAAGGGTGGCGTGAATGATTTAAATTTAGTTTCTGAATCTATTCGCCGTGCAATAGATGAAGCCGAATTGATGGCTGATTGCCGAATAAGTTCTGTTTACTTAGGCATATCAGGCAAGCATATTCAATGCCAAAATGAAAGTGGTGTTGTTGCGATTAATAATTCTGAAGTAACAGACGATGATATTGCAAATGTCATTCATATAGCGCGATCAGTTCCAATTTCCGCAGAGCGGAAAATGTTACACTCTTTGCCACAAGAATATAGCATTGATATGCAAGAGGGAATAAAAAACCCTTTGGGTATGAGTGGTGTACGTATGGAAGCAAAAGCACACATTATTACGTGCTCTAATGACATGGCAAAGAATATTGAAAAATGTGTTGAGCGATGTGGCTTAAATGTTGACCAACTGACCTTTAGTGCACTGGCGTCATGTTATTCCGTGCTGACTGAAGATGAAAAAGAGCTCGGTGTGGCGGTTGTTGATATAGGTGGTGGTACGATGGATATCGCTATTTATCTTAATGGAGCTTTACGTCATTCGGCTGTTATCCCTGTTGCCGGTAATCAAGTTACGGGGGATATCGCTAAGATATTTCGAACCCCGATTTCCCATGCTGAATCTTTAAAAGTGCAATATGCATGTGCAAGTAGCCAAATGGCCAGTAGTGAAGAGACCATTGAAGTTCCTAGTGTTGGTGGAAGACCTGCGCGTTTAATGTCACGGCATACACTTTCTGAAGTTGTGGAGCCACGTTTTAGGGAGTTGTTAGAGTTAACACTGGAAGAGATACGTCGTTCGGGTTTTGAAGATCAAATAGCAGCGGGACTAGTTATCACGGGCGGGAGTGGTAAAATGGCGGGTGCGCTCGAAGTTGCTGAAGATATATGTCAAATGCCCGTAAGAGTTGGTAAACCTATTGGAATTACCGGATTAACAGATTATGTTAACGATCCTGCATATGCAACAGCTGTAGGTTTGTTACAATATGGCCGTACTTTGCAATCGATGAATGCACAGAAGTCGAAAGCTGAGTCGGATGGAAATTGGTGGAACCGAGTTACTAAATGGTTTCAAGGCGAGTTTTAAGCTCAAGTCGGAGAGTGAAAGATGTTTGATATAATGGAAGAACACAGCGAAGAAGCTGTTATTAAAGTGATAGGTGTCGGCGGTGGTGGTGGAAACGCCGTTGAGCATATGGTTAAGCAGGAAATTGAGGGTGTACGTTTCGTTGCTGCAAATACGGATGCACAGGCATTGCGGAAGTCTTCAGCAGATATAACTGTTCAATTGGGTACGCAAATTACTTCAGGGTTAGGCGCAGGCGCAAACCCTGAAGTTGGTCGTAAATCGGCTGAAGAAGACATTGAAACTATAAAAACAGCACTTGAAGGTGCTGATATGGTATTCATCGCTGCAGGTATGGGTGGTGGAACAGGTACTGGGGCAGCCCCTGTTGTTGCTCGTGTAGCGAAAGAGTTGGGTATTTTAACGGTTGCTGTAGTGACAAGACCTTTTGATCTTGAAGGTAAGAAGCGTATGGCGGCCGCTGATCAAGGTATTGGTGAGCTGTCAGAAATTGTTGACTCACTGATTACAATTCCAAACAATAAATTACTTAAAGTTTTAGGTAAAGGAACTACACTTTTAGACGCGTTTGCTAAGGCGAATGACGTACTCTATGGTGCAGTTCAAGGTATTGCTGAACTAATAACACGTTCTGGTTTGATCAATGTGGATTTTGCAGATGTAAGAACTGTTATGTCGGCAATGGGCACCGCGATGATGGGAACGGCTTCTGCATCTGGGCCAGATAGAGCACAAGAAGCAGCAGAAGCTGCAATTTCAAGCCCTTTATTAGAAGATGTAGATTTAACGGGTGCAAAAGGTATTTTGGTTAACATTACAGCTGGAATGGATATTACCATCGAAGAGTTCGAAATTGTTGGTAATCATGTAAAAGCATTAGCATCTGAAAACGCGACGGTTGTTGTTGGTGCCGTAATCGACCCTGATATGAGCGATGAATTACGCGTAACAGTGGTTGCTACAGGGCTTGGCGGTGAGCGTCGTCCTCAGTTTGGCATAGTTGATAATGGCTTTAAGAAAGCCGCTGGTGGTGATGTTACCTCAGCATCAACAAATCAGCAATCCAGTGGTATGTTTGTTCCAAGCTTTACTCAATCAGAGGTTACATCTGAAAACACTGGAAATGTAACGAACTCAACATCGACAGTGAGTACAGCAGCGCAAGAGAGTCAGGCGGTAAGTAAAAGTGTTGATCAAGACACAGACAAGGGAGATTATTTTGATATCCCTGCGTTTTTACGTAAACAGTCAGACTAAATTTGGTTGATAATTAAACAATTGGCAGGTGGTCGTATCTGTGATACAATCCCCCGTCTAAGTGTTATTTGAAGTGGGCGAAGTTATGATTAAACAACGTACAATTGCTGAAGTTGTTAAAGCAACAGGTGTAGGGCTTCATAAAGGTGAAAAGGTCACAATTACTCTCCGACCTGCGAGCGAAAATACCGGTGTGGTATTTCGTCGTGTAGATCTTGACCCTGTGGTAGATTTTGAGACTACGCCAGAAGCTGTTGGTGATACGCAGTTGTGTACTTGTTTAACGAACAAAGATGGAATACGTCTTTCCACCACTGAGCATTTAATTGCAGCTGTTGCGGCACTGGGTATAGATAACCTAGTTGTAGAGCTTGATAGTTCAGAAGTGCCTATTATGGATGGTAGTGCATTACCATTCATTTATTTATTACAAAAGGGCGGTATTAAAGAGCAAAACGTCGCAAAGCGGTTCATTCGAATTAAAGAAAAAGTTCGTGTGGAAGATGGTGATAAGTGGGCTGAGATCACCCCTTACGATGGCTTTCATATTGATTTTGAAATTGCCTTTGATCACCCTGCGATAAATGACAGTCGTCAGCGCATCGGTTTAGATATTACCGCACAGAGTTTTACGGAAGAAATTAGTAGAGCCCGCACATTTGGTTTTATGAAAGATATTGAGTATATGCATGCTAATAACCTAGCGTTAGGCGGTAGTATGGATAATGCAGTGGTACTTGATGAATATAAAGTATTAAACCCGAGTGGTTTGCGCTATTCAGATGAGTTTGTTAAGCATAAGATATTAGACTGTGTGGGTGATATGTTCATGGCAGGGTATAATATTTTAGGTAAAATTACGTGTTATAAGTCAGGTCATGGTTTGAACAACAAACTTTTACGTGAAATTATGGCATCAGAAACTGCATGGGAATGGGCTACTTTCGAAGAACCAGTCAGCATGCCAGCGCCGGGTATGGAAATTACCACGGCTTGAAAATCGAAAAATTCTAAAAAATGACGCATATCGCGTCATTTTTTTTGTGCATGACTTGCTAATTTGAGCAGTTTGGCTTGCAAGCTAGATGGTGCATTGTTGGCTAGTTCGATGAGCTGTAAACCCGTTTGTTCACTCATAGATCTCCTTTCATGCGTTTCATCATTGATTGTTTTGTTTTCTTTTTTCGGGGTAAGTCTTTGCTGCGCTTCGGGGTTAGTTACTATTTTTACTTGCGCGCATTCGAACATTCCAGAAGCTCTAAACTGAGACAGAATATCCATTTTTAAAAAATTAAGCCGGGTGGCTAATGTTGCTGAAGCAGCTTCAATAACTAAAGTCCCGTCTCGGTAATTTCCTATGCGGCATTTCTTAATTAATACGGGGCCCACCGCTTTTTCTAGGCAACTTTGCCACTGTGACATGGCTTGTGATTTCTCTGAATAACTGACCATTTTATTGGACCACTTTCCCATAAGCTCATTAAGTTGTTTTGGGGCAAAACGGTTCTTAGCCATAGTTATTAGCTCATAATGTTCATTTAATCAACGTAAGTATAGCTGCGTCGAAAAAGTAAAAAAAGTTAAATCATCTAAATAGCTTGAATTATGCCTAAATATCACCATATATACAGTTAATCTCGATTATGTTTCAATTTGTTGCTACATTGGGTATTTGTTGCTAACAAAAATAGCAACATTAGTTTACGTGGCTCCGCTTTTTACCAGTAAAACTTCGCTGTTTTGACTTCAATGGTTTGCAGCTTCGCAGAGTCTGGTATGATAGGGGCAATAAATTGAATTAGGCACATTGCAAAAACAATTAAGCATTTGTTGCCCACAGGAAGCAGTGCGACCTCAGTACCCAATGACGAATAAGCATAGGTAAGGTCAGCCATCAATAGAGTGAAAACGGTTTTAACATGATAGCTAATATTTTTACCAAGATTTTTGGTAGTCGCAATGACCGCACTATTAAAAACTTAAGAAAGACGGTCACCTTAATCAATGCCTTAGAAGAGCAGTACGCAGCTCTAACTGATGAGCAACTAAAAGCGAAAACAGCAGAGTTCAGAGAGCGTTTTGAGCAAGGTACAAGCTTAGACGATATCTTACCTGAGGCCTTTGCGACAGTACGTGAAGCCTCAAAACGTGTTTACAACATGCGTCACTTCGATGTGCAAATGGTGGGTGGGATCGTGTTACACCAAGGCCGTATTTCTGAAATGCGCACCGGTGAAGGTAAAACATTAACAGCAACATTACCTGCATACTTAAATGGTTTAACAGGTAAAGGTGTTCACGTTATTACAGTGAATGACTATCTTGCAAAACGGGATGCAGAAACAAACCGTTCGTTATTTGAATTCCTAGGTCTAAGTGTTGGTTGCAACGTTCCGGGTATGATGCCTGAGCAAAAGAAGCAAGCCTATCGTGCTGATATTACTTATGGCACGAATAATGAATTCGGTTTTGATTACTTACGTGACAATATGGCGTTTACCGTAGAAGAGCGAGTGCAACGTCCACTATATTATGCTGTCGTGGATGAGGTTGATTCAATTTTGATTGATGAAGCTCGTACACCACTTATAATTTCAGGTCCAGCAGAAGATAGTTCTGCGCTATACACTCAGATAAATAAGATCGTGCCATCGCTAATTCTTCAAGATAAAGAAGATGAAGAAGGTGTGGAAGGTGACGGTGATTTCACAATTGATGAAAAGTCAAAACAGGTTCACTTAACTGAACGTGGCCAAGTTAATGTTGAAGAGCTATTGCTTGAGCATAAACTAATTGAAGAAGGCGATTCACTCTACTCAGCAGCAAGTATCACCTTGTTAAGCCATGTTTACGCCGCTCTTCGAGCACATAAACTTTATCAAAAAGATGTTGATTATGTTGTTAAAGATAATGAAGTTATTATTGTTGATGAGCATACTGGTCGTACAATGGAAGGGCGCCGTTGGTCTGAAGGGTTACACCAAGCAGTAGAGGCGAAAGAAGGTGTTCGTATTCAAAACGAGAACCAGACATTAGCATCAATTACCTTCCAAAATTACTTCAGAATATATGACAAGCTGGCAGGTATGACTGGTACAGCGGATACTGAAGCATTTGAGTTTCAATCAATTTATGGCTTAGATACTGTTGTTATTCCAACAAATAAACCAATGGTTCGTGATGATCGAGCAGACCTTGTTTATCTAACACAAGAAGAGAAGTTTGAAGCCATTCTTGAAGACATTAAAGACTGTCAGGAGCGTGGGCAGCCTGTTCTTGTTGGTACGGTGTCAATTGAAAGCTCAGAGTATTTATCGCACTTCTTGAGAAAAGAAAAAATAGAACATAATGTTCTCAATGCCAAATTCCATGCTCAAGAGGCCGATATTGTTGCTGATGCTGGTTTGCCTGGTAAAGTCACAATTGCTACAAATATGGCTGGTCGCGGTACAGATATTGTTTTGGGTGGTAATTGGCAAAGTGATTTAGAAAAACTTGATAACCCATCAGAAACACAGATTACAGAATTAAAAGCTCAGTGGAAAGTTACTCATGATGCGGTGTTAGCTGCAGGTGGTTTGCATATTATAGGTACTGAACGTCACGAATCACGTCGTATCGATAATCAACTACGAGGGCGCTCAGGTCGTCAAGGAGACGCGGGTTCTAGTCGTTTCTATTTGTCGATGGATGATGCGTTGATGCGTATTTTCGCCGGTGAGCGAATGACAAATATGATGCGTAAGTTAGGTATGCAACGCGGTGAGGCGATAGAACACCCGTGGGTAAACCGAGCTATTGAAAATGCTCAGCGTAAAGTTGAAGCGCGAAACTTTGATATTCGTAAGCAGTTGCTTGAATATGATGATGTTGCTAATGATCAACGCCGAGTTGTTTATGAGCAGCGTAATGAGCTGTTGGAAGAAGGCGATATATCGGAAACGATTAATGCGATCCGCAGTGATGTTTTAAATGGCACAATTGATCAATTTATTCCACCACAAAGCTTAGCTGAAATGTGGGATATTAAAGGACTAGAAGATCGTATAAAGGGCGATTTCTTAATCGAGTTACCAATTGAAAAGTGGTTAGCTGATGATGAAAAACTGTATGAAGAAAAGCTGCGCGATCGAATTAATGATGAAGTTGAAAACTCATATAAAGATAAAGAGCAAATGGTTGGCCCTGACGTACTGCGCCAATTTGAAAAAGCGATTATGCTACAAAGCCTTGATCAACATTGGAAAGATCATTTAGCAGCGATGGATCATCTCAGACAAGGTATTCACCTGCGAGGCTATGCTCAGAAGAACCCTAAGCAAGAGTATAAGCGTGAGTCATTTGAGTTATTTTCTGAAATGTTGGAAAATTTAAAAATTGATGTGGTGGGTATTCTTAGCAAAGTACAAGTACGCGCTGAGGAAGACGTTGAGAAAGTAGAAGAGCAGCATCGCCGCAGTGAGCAAATGCCGAAAGAGTATCAACATGCTGAGGCTGAGCACGTTGGCGGTAATGTACCTGAGGGGGTATCGGTAGCAGCAAGAACTGACGTAAAAGTTGGTAGAAATGAAGCATGCCCTTGTCAGTCTGGTAAAAAGTTTAAGCAATGTTGTGGTAAACTAAAGTAATAACATTGTAAATTTTGATTTTTTAAAAAGCGGCTTTAGAGTCGCTTTTTTGATCTGGAGAAATGTTGTGAGTAAAAAAGTGATTGAAGTCGCCGTTGGTGTGATTAAAACAGGCTCAAAGATATTTATCAGTAAGCGGCATGAATCTCAGCACCAAGGTGGTTTATGGGAGTTTCCTGGAGGAAAAGTAGAGATAGGAGAAACGGCTTTCACAGCTTTGAAGCGAGAATTAAAAGAAGAGGTAAATATTGATGTATTAGGCTCTCGTGAGCTACAAATCATAGAGCATGATTATGGAGATAAATGTGTACGATTGATTGTTCATATAGTTGATAAATTTGCAGGAGAAGCTAAAGGCTTAGAAGCGCAGCTATGTCAGTGGGTTGAGATAACCTCATTAAATAATTATGCGTTTCCTGCAGCGAATCAAGCAATTATTGATAAATTACACACTGAAATGTCATAAAGTATGCCATTGTAAATATAGTACATGTTGTACTTCACGCGGCTTTCTTAAGATGACCATAACTGTTGCCACTATGGGAATGGGTAGCTTATTATAAAATTAAACTCATATTGGAATACATTGATGAAAAATATATCTTTAGCAGCTTTAGGTGTTGTAATCTCCCTTGGTGTAGCTGGTTGTAGTGAGCCTCCCGCTGAAAGTAAGATGCAAGTAGATCCAATTGACCTGAATAAAAACAATAAATTAGAACTAAAGTCAGGTATTGAATTGAATAATATTGATACTTCAGTCCGCGCAGAAGATGACTTTTACTATCACGTCAATGGAAAATGGCTTGAGAAAACAGCAATTCCAGCGGATAAATCGAGTTATGGTTCTTTTACAGCTTTGTATGATGAATCACAAAAAGCTTTGCGTAAAGTATTGGATGATGCACTAAAAAACACCACAATGGCGGTCGGAAGTGATGAATATAAGCTTTCAGCCTTTTATGGGAGCTACATGGATGAAACTGCAAGAGAAGAATTAGCTTTATCACCCTTGAAGGCATATTTAGAGCCAATAGACTCGTTGATTAGTCGTGCCGACTTACCTCGTGTCATGGCTTCTATGTTATTGAATGGTGGAACAACTCCCTTTGGCTGGTATGTAAATAATGATGCAAAAAACTCAAGTGAGTACGCATTGTATTTGTATCAAAGCGGTTTGGGGTTACCTGACCGAGATTTTTATTTAAAGGATACCGAGAAGTTTGTAAGTATACGCGCTGCATATAAGACATACATTCAGCAAGTTTTTATTCGATTGGGTTATCCTCAGCCTGAGCAGGCTGCAGATAACATTCTGGAGCTTGAAAGTCGTATAGCTGCGGTTCAGTGGTCTAGAGTGGAGAGTAGAGATGCAACTAAAACTTATAATAAATTGTCGATGGTTGATGC
This sequence comes from Pseudoalteromonas sp. MMG005, assembly GCF_018101015.1. Taxonomy (NCBI): domain Bacteria; kingdom Pseudomonadati; phylum Pseudomonadota; class Gammaproteobacteria; order Alteromonadales; family Pseudoalteromonadaceae; genus Pseudoalteromonas; species Pseudoalteromonas sp. MMG005. Next base: position 54,089 of record NZ_JAGJEK010000002.1, read on the forward strand.
AAATAGACTCATTCCATCATTTGATTTAGAAAGTTATTTTGTTTCCGCAAATTTAAACGTGACGGACGTTGTCATAAACCAGCCATCTTACTTAGAAAACCTCGCGAAAGTCGTGGCTGATAGCCCATTAGAAACGTGGCAACACTATCTTACTTTTCACTTCGTAAATAATCATGCTGAGCTTTTGAATAAAGAGATGGTAAATCTTAAATTTAATTTCTTTGATAAAATATTACGAGGCGTACAAGAACAAGCACCAATCTGGAAGAAGGCAGTTGACTCTAGCAATGAAGTTTTAGGTGAATTGTTAGGTAAAATTTACGTTGAAACGTACTTTCCTCCAGAAGCTAAAGCACGGATGACCGAGTTAGTAAGTAACCTAATTAAAGGCTTTGATCAGGCCATTGATGACCTTGAATGGATGAGCCCTGAAACAAAAATTGCAGCAAAAGATAAACTAAGTAAGTTTACACCTAAAATTGGTTACCCAGATAAATGGCGAGACTATTCGCAACTACAGATAAGTCCAGATGATCTATTAGGTAATTATGTTCGCTATACGCAATGGTCTTATAACGATATGATCAATAAAATAGGAAAGCCAGTGGATCGCTCTGAGTGGTTCATGACACCTCAAACAGTGAATGCTTATTATAACCCTGTAAATAATGAGATTGTGTTCCCTGCAGCAATATTGCAACCACCATTTTTTAATCTTGAAGCTGATGATGCGGTGAATTATGGAGCCATTGGTGCTGTAATTGGTCATGAGTTGGGTCATGGTTTCGATGATCAAGGGTCTAAGTATGATGGAGAAGGTAATTTACGTAATTGGTGGAGTGAATCGGACCTTACACAATTCGATCAACGAGGCAGTAAGTTGGTTGCTCAGTATAACCAATTCAGCCCTTTTGAAGATGCGCATGTAAATGGTGAACTTACCTTAGGTGAAAATATAGGTGACTTAGGAGGCTTAACGGTATCTTATAAAGCTTACTTACTTTCTTTAGCGGAAAGAAAAGCTCCTATCATTGATGGTTATACTGGCGAGCAGCGCTTTTTCATGGGGTGGGCACAAATTTGGCGAAGACAATACCGAGAGGAAGAGCTACGAAATAGGTTAATGACGGACTCTCACTCACCAAGTCATTATAGAGTAATTGGTGTGCTACCAAATATGCCTGAGTTTTATAAAGCCTTTAAGGTGAAAGAGGGCGATGGTATGTATATACCGTCGGCTGAACGCGTAAAAATTTGGTAAGATTTTAACTTTAATAAAATTTAATAATTATAGCCCACTGTTTTGTGGGTTTTTTTTTATATTTTTTCAAGAAGTCATACATCAGAGTAAATATTGATAGCGCTGTCATTTTTGATTTTATATGATGAGGTTATTGTTAATAGTGACTGAACACTTTACGCTCAAGCTTCTATATAGATAAATAGAGCCACAGGTGTTTACCAAGGAGCAAACCTATGACCTTTAAGCAACACTTGCTAGCAAGTTTACTGATCACGACACCCCTGTTCGCCAATGCAAATCTATCACAATCACAACTGAATGCGTTTACGCAGGACACCAAGCTTGTGTTTGCCGCAGAGGATAACTTTCATAATGGTGCCTCAAGTTTATTAGCCTCAATGACTTTGACAAATAATTCAAATATTATTTTGGAAAAAGGCAAAGCTGATTGGCAAATCTACATCCACTCGGTACGTAAAATTCATACTAAGTCAGTTAATGGATTTACGATAGAGCATGTAAATGGTGATTTACATCGTTTTGTACCAAATAAAGATTTTGCAGGGCTGGCTATCGGTGAAAGTCTCACCGTTGAATTTGAAGCAGGTGCATGGATAGCAGCATATAGTGACTTTATGCCGCGTGCGTTTATGGTTTCTAAACAGCACACCCCGGCGATTTTTGCAAATACTGACACGGAAGATTTTAAGCAATACATTGCCCCATTTGAGCGGGAGAATCAGCTTAGGCGATATAATGATCCGATAGATAAAACGCAGCTAGCATCTGCTCAATTACGTTATGAGCGTAACCTTTCTTCTGCGTCTATTACCAAAGAAGTAGCATTGAAACGGATCATTCCAACACCACAAAAGGTTGATTTCAATCGTGGAACAGCGGTGTTAGATTCATCATGGCAAATACGTTTTTCTGGTCGTTTGACTTCAGAGGTAGCTGTTTTAAAAAGTGATTTAGCCAACTACGGCTTAGATTTACACAGTGCAGCAGATCACATTAAGGCATCAAATGTTCCTACTATCTATTTGAACGTAGATGAGAAGCTCGCTGAGGGAGCTGCTGAAAGTTATCGGTTAGAAATCGATGACGATAAAATTGAAATTATAGGCAGCGATAACGCTGGTGTATTTTATGGTATTCAAAGTTTGCTCGCGTTATTTCCAGCCGGTAGCAAAAATACCATTAAAGTTCCCAATGTTGAGATTGAAGATACCCCAAGGTTTGTATGGCGTGGTATGCATTATGACAATGCACGTAACTATCATGGCAAAGACGCATTATTTAAGTTGGTGGAGCAAATGGCGCGTTATAAGCTGAATAAGTTCCATTGGCATTTTTCAGATGATGAAGGTTGGCGAGTTGAAATTCCAGGTTTACCAGAGCTAACAGATATTGGGGCTCATCGCTGTTTTGATTTAGAAGAGCAACGTTGTCTATTAACTCAGTTGGGTACGGGGCCCTTTAAATCAGGTTCTGGAAATGGGTTTTTATCTCGCAAAGATTTTGTCGAACTCATTAAGTTTGCAGATGCTCGACATATTCAAATTATTCCTGAAATTGAAGGCCCAGGCCACGCTCGTGCAGCGATCAAATCTATGGAAGCGAGATATAATACGCTCAAAGACAAAGGGAAGTTAGAGCAAGCTAAAGCCTATTTATTAACAGATCCAAAGGACGAGTCACAGTATATCACGGTGCAAAATTACACAGATAATTCATTTAATGTGTGTTTAGACTCTACGTATGCTTTTATCGAGAAGGTGACTTACGAGCTACAAAGTATGTATCGAGATGCGGGGACTAGATTAACGAATTTACACTTTGGAGGTGATGAAGTCGGTGCAGGTTCATGGACACAGTCTCCCGCTTGTGATGCTTTATTTATGGATGCGAATAATGGGATTGCAGGGCCAGCGGATTTAAAACCATACTTTACTCAAAAGGTGGCTCATATATTAGCCAAACGCGGTATTTCTCCTGGCGCTTGGGAGGATGGATTAATGTATGACAAAGTAAACCCTTTTAAAAGAGATGAGTTCCCCAATGACACTTTTACTGCAAATGTGTGGGACAATATTTGGGAATGGGGGGTTGCAGATAGAGCATACCGGTTAGCTAATGATGGATATCAAGTGGTATTATCTCATGGCACACACTTGTATTTTGATCATCCATATGAAGCTCATCCAGAAGAGCGAGGTTATTATTGGGCAACGCGTTTTATTGATACTAAAAAAGCGTTTAGTTATATGCCTGATGATGTATACGCCAATGCTGATTTTACGCGAACTCGAGAACCGATTGTAAATTTAGAAGCACTCGTAGGACGTGCCATGCCTAAGCTTGAAAAGCCAGAAAATATCTTAGGTATGCAAGGGCAAGTGTGGAGCGAAACCATTCGAACTGAAGAGCAGGTATTAGCGATGATTTTCCCGCGTATTTTATCTGTAGCAGAGCGCGCTTGGCATAAAGCTAAATGGGAAGGGGATGAAATTGCAATTAAACCTTTTTCAAACGATTGGCAAAGTTTTTCCGCAGCATTGGCTATAAAGGAATTGCCTAAGTTGGTTGCGTCTGGTGTAAATGTGAATTTACCAGTACCAGGGGCAGTTAAAAAAGGAGCACTTGTTTATGCCAACAGCGCTTTCCCTTATTTAGATATCGAATATAGCTTAGACCGAGGACAAACTTGGCAGCTTTATTCAGATCCGATCAGTCATAATGACGGTCAAGTCGTTCAACTAAGGACGCGTGTAGGAGATAAAAATACGAGCCGTATCACAGAGTTAAAGTAATATTTTTGATATGTTTGCTAAAAAGGGACTGTAAGGTCCTTTTTTAGTAAATTAACTGGTTAAATTCTAGCTAGTCAAAAGTTAAATTTTAACGTAAAGTTAAATGTCAGCGCTGTCATTTTTGAGTGATAGCCCTAACACTACATCAATACGCTTAAAAATGAGCGTGGGTGTCTAATAATTATACAGAAGTTATTCTGAATTTAGTCCTAGATCTGTGCAATCTACAGATCTTTAGTATATTAATTAGCAACAAGAAGAAACTTATGGAAGCGACAGTGGAAATTGAAGATAATGTAAAGCAGAGTATCTGGCTCCCTATGGTGCTCGCTGGGTCGATGTTTTTTATTTTAGGGTGTATTACTTGGCTCAACGGGGCTATTACACCTTTTTTACAACAAATGCTTGAATTAACGCCGTTGCAAGCGTCGTTCATCATATCCTCGTTTTATATTGCCGTGACAGTCGCAGGAATACCTTCGGCTATGCTAATTAAGCGTGTTGGCTATAAGAATGGCATGGCATTAGGGTGTGTCGTGATGGCAGCATCTGCGTTAATGTATATTCCCGCTGCAAAAATGCAGATGATTGAGATATTTTTGTTTGCGCAGCTAATGATAGGCGTTGGTCAAACGATATTACAAACAGCGGTTAACCCGTATGTTGTTAAAATGGGATCTGAAAAGTCAGCAGCGGTCCGTGTGTGTATTATGGGACTATTGAATAAGTCTGCGGGTGTGATTGTACCAATCATATTTGCAGCCGTCGTCGTCAGTGGTGTTGTAGAGCCTGGGTCACAATTATCACAAGAACAAAAAGATGCGATGGCGAATAGTCTAATTATGCCTTACATTGGGGTAGCTGGCCTTATTTTCTTGTTTGCTGTTTTCGCAAAAATCGCACCATTACCAGATCTGGTTTTTGAAGAGTCAGGTGGTAACGGTAAGGGTGAATTAAAAGAAGCATTGAGCCATCCTCATTTGGTACTTGGTGTTATTGGTATTGCATTGTATGTTGCCGTCGAGGTTATTGCAGCTGATACTATTGGTTCTTATGCATTACAGCTAGGCATAGCGGATTATTCCGTGATGACGTCTTACACTATGGCGTGTATGCTGATTGGCTATGCTATTGGTATTGCGTTGATCCCGCGTTTTATGTCTCAGCAAAACGCATTAGTGATGTCTGGTATTGCTGGTATCATTACAGTTTTAGCGGTTGTAATGGGTAGTAACGACTCATTTACGATATCTAACATTTTACTTGTTCCATTTGGTGGACCTCAATTACCAGATCCGCTATTGTGTATAGCATTGCTTGGTTTTGCTAACGCTATGGTATGGCCAGCTATTTGGCCATTGGCATTAAATGGCCTCGGTCGCTTGACTGGCACTGCTTCGGGACTACTTATTATGGGTATTGCGGGCGGTGCGTTGGGGCCCTTACTGATTGGCCTTGGAAATGTAGCTGGCCTTGGTGCTCAAGGGGCGTATAGCTTAATGATACCAAGTTACTTATTTATTTTGTTCTATGCTCTGAAAGGTCACAAGATGACGAGCTGGAAGTAACCGAATTTCTATCTGTAAATAGAAATAATCCCGTGTGTAATGCCACCTTCAAGGTGGCATTTTTTTGCCTGTAATAAAGCTATGAGATTGCGACGTATTGTAAAGTAAGATATTTGCTGAAAGGTATATTGAGATTATTGTAATCTATTTTAATTGAATGCAAGTAAGCGTCACAGTTGAAATTGCATAAGTGTTGTGTTTTTGTTGCGTGCAGCTGTATCAATATTGTGAATGCATTTATTGTTGATTAGTAGGCATTGCGCTTTGCTGTTGTTTATATTTGCTGTATTAAGTGTCACTTAACCTAGCTTATTTAGACCCGCTAGGCATAGCTAAACCTTTATTGCTAATTTGAGTGTAATAGCAGGGCTATAAATACTGAGTTACATAAAATAGCAAACTGATTACAGCACCGTTATATTTCAAGGATCTGCAAGTTTCCGTATAGGTGTGACAATATAAGTATGGGAAATAGATTAGTATAGAAGTTGGATATAAAATACTTTATTGAGAGAATGTTTTAGTATTAATAGCAACGTATCAAAATAAATCACATATGAGTATTTAGAATATGTATATAGGAAGAAAAGATGGGGCGACTGATGGGGCTCGAACCCACGACAACCGGAATCACAATCCAGGGCTCTACCAACTGAGCTACAGCCGCCACAACACACCTCGTTTGGTGTGGCGCGGATAATACATAATAATTCGCGTCTTGCAAAGTAAAAAATGCAATTTTTTCTAAAAAAGGAAAAAAGTAAAAAAGTCATCCCATACAGCAAATATTCATATAACCTATGTAAGATCCGACAAAACTATTATAAGCGCTCAATAGGAGGCTCTATGGAAACCATCATCAATTGGGTAAACGATAATTCAGATATGTTACTGCGTTATGGGATTCAAGTTATTCTGGCAGTTGTAATTCTGTTGTTAGGAATTAAGGTTGCTAAACTCTGTAGTGGATTGACCGAAAAAGCATTCTCAAAGCGAAAAATTGACAAAGCGGTTGGTGGGTTTGTTGCAAATATTATTTATGCACTTGTGTTTGCTGCAACGGTATTGATGGCGCTGTCACAAGTGGGTATTGAAACAACATCGTTCATCGCTATTCTCGGTGCAGCAGGTTTAGCTGTGGGATTAGCCTTACAGGGGTCATTATCAAACTTTGCATCAGGCGTGTTGATTATTATGCTAAGGCCTTTCAAGTCGGGTGATTTCATTGAAGCTGGCGGGAAGTCAGGTAGTGTTGAGAAGATAGAGATATTTTCTACAGAGTTACGTACGCCTGATAACAAAGTTATTATTATGCCTAATTCGGCTATTATGTCTGGTGCAATCGTCAATTACTCAAGAGAGAAAACCCGCCGTATCGATTTGGTGATTGGTGTAAGTTATGACGCAGATTTAAAGCAAGCGAAGCAAGTATTACAAAATGTATTAGACAAAGAAACACGACTTTTAACAGATCCAGCTTACACCGTTGCCGTATCTGAACTTGCTGACTCAAGTGTTAATTTTGTCGTGAGACCTTGGGTAAACACATCCGATTATTGGCCAACTTACTTTAGTTTGGTAGAAAATATAAAGATTTCTCTTGATGAAGCAGGAATTGGTATTCCATTTCCTCAAATGGATGTCCACCTTCATAAAGACTCTTAACAGAAAGGTTATAAAAGTAATGAAAGTTAAATTGTTATCTATGTGTGTATGTGCTGCTGTGATGTCAAATGCCTATGCTGAGGATATAAAAAGTGAACAAACATGGGAAGTGACCAGTGAAGTGGGTGCTATCATTACCAGCGGTAATACAGAAACAACGACTCTAAAAGGTAATTTGAAAGCAAAGCATCGGCTAGAAAATTGGCACAATGAATATAAAGTGAGTGGCATTTTCAAAGAAGATGAAATTGAAAATGACGATGGAAATAAAGTAAAAGAGCGTACTAACGAAAAATATTCTTTATCGATGCAAGGTAATTATAAGCTTGATAGCGATAGCAGTCATTTATTCGTGCTTGGTTCATATGTATCAGACTCTTTTGGCGCTTATCGTTCCGAAGCGGTTGCATCGGTTGGTTATGGTTTAAGGTTACTAGACCGTGATGATATGGAACTGAGTTTTGAAGTGGGTCCAGGTGTTAAGCGTTTTGAGTATCAAGATGACAGTACTGAATTAGATAATGGCACACCATTAGCGGGTACTTCTGAAAACGAATTTATCGGCGTTGCAAAAATGGATTACAGTTGGCAAATATCTGAAAATGCCAAGTTCACACAACTTTTTTCTGTCGAAACTGGTAGTACAAATACTAAGAGTACTTCAGAGTCTGCGTTGTTAACTAAAATTAACGGTTCTCTACAAATGAAAGTGGCTTATAACATCATAAACAACTCGGAAGTAGATGATGGAAAAGAAAGTACAGATACTGAAACGTCACTGACGTTAGTGTATAGCTTTTAGTTATTACAATTTTCAACAAAAATGGGGCTTTTAGTCCCATTTTTTTTATGTTGAAAATGCGATATAATACGCCGGTTAACTCACGCACTTAATTGATAAGGGTATATTTGTGAAGTTCAGTAAATTGGCTGTCATTGCGGCTTTATTATGTTTATTTTTCAGTGTGTTTATGGAAAGTGCTGTTGCAGCCTCCCCATCAGCTCAGCAGATGGAGCAATTCAAAAAGCTGCCGAAAGCTCAACAAGAAGCGCTTGCAAAAAAATATGGGTTGGACTTAGGTAGCTTAAAAACAAATTCAACTACGAGTAATGAACCAGAACTTCCAAAAGAAACGATTCAACCGCGAATACTTGATGAGGCCGATGAGATTGAAGAGAAGTTCAAGCCTCAATTAGAGAAATTAAAGCCCTTTGGGTACGAGTTGTTTGCGGGTAATCCAACCACATTTATGCCGACTGAGCTTGCAGCCATCCCGGACACTTATCTAGTCGGAGTCGGTGATGTAATCAAAATTAACTTTTACGGTAAAATGAATCAGGAACATGAGCTTAAGATTGACCGTGAAGGACGTTTATTAATACCTGAATTATCTCCGATAGGGGTTGTTGGGCTACAGTTTCAAGAGCTCAAAGAATTAGTGAAAGCTAAAGTCTCCAAAGAAATGATAGGTGTGCAAGCATTTATTAGCATGGGTACGTTAAACCCAATGCGTATTATGATTGTTGGTGAAGCATATAAACCAGGAAGCTATACGGTCTCACCATTAGCTACAGTGACACATGCATTGTTTGTAGCGGGTGGCGTAAATGAAACGGGGTCACTTCGAAGCATTCAAGTTAAACGCGCTGGAAAACTAGTTACTAAATTCGATTTATACGATTTGCTGCTGTTTGGTGATAGCTCTAATGACGTAGTACTCAAGCCTGGTGATGTTGTATTTATTCCTCCAGCGGCGAAAAGAATCACAGTAAAAGGTGAGGTGAATAGGCAAGCTATTTTTGAGTTGAAAGAGACCGACTCTATCGACAGCGTGATTGCTATGTCTGGTGGGTTTAAAGCAAGTGCGCAAACTTCAAAAGTGGCTGTTTCGCGCTATAACGGGGATGGAAAGCGCATTACGTTAAATTATGATTTTGCAAATAACACGAACTATAAGCCTAATAATGGTGATGAGATTAAAGTTAATGCGACGTCAAGCCGATTACAAAACACAATAACACTTGTTGGTGCTGTAACTAGCCCAGGTCACTATCAATGGCAGCCAAATAAGACCGTTAGGGATGTATTTTCTAGCCCAAGAGAGGATCTACTTTCTCTTGCTGATTACTCTTACTCTTTAGTTGTTAGGGAAGCTAATTTAGAAGGAGACATAGAGGTTATTCAGTTTTCTTTGGAAGATGTTGTTATAAAAAAGAATCACAATGTTGAGTTACGTAGTAATGACATTATCGTGGTTTTTAGCCGTTATGCTCTGATAGAAGATGAACAGTCATTACTATCGGACTTAGCCTACAATGAGGAGCAGTTGAAACTGCGAGAAAATATTCGATTATGGAAGAAGTATGAGAAAGACGAGTTCTTGAATTATATTGGCTTACAGGTAGAAGAAGATCTAGAAGAAAAAGAATCAATTAACAGTATATCTGCACTTTTTGAAGTAAATGATGAAATCAAAGATAACGAGCATGCTGTATTTAGTCGTCATAACTTATTGTCTCCGATTATTGCAAAATTGCAGAAACAATCATCTGCAACTGAACCTGCCAAATTGTTTGCCGTTAATGGCAAGGTGAAATTCCCTGGAGTTTATCCGCTCCCTAAATTAGCTAACTTTGAGAAAGTGGTAAATGCTTCAGGTGGTTTATTAGAATCAGCTTATCTTGAAAATGTAGAATTAACCCGTATTGATTTTGAGGGAAGTGATAAAGTTCAACACTTACAATTTAATGCGGTAGATGAGTTAGAAGCGCCAACACATGAAATTGTCAGTAAAGATACAATTAATATTTTTCCAAAGCCACATTGGCAAGAGCGGTTAGAAGTTGAAGTAATTGGAGAGGTTTCATTTCCAGGTACATATACCATTCGACGCGGAGAAACATTAGAAAGCTTACTTGAGCGAGCAGGAGGATTTAGTAAATTTGCCCATAAAAACGGTGCCATATTCACTAGAGAGTCGATTAAAATAAAGGAAGCATCACAATTACAAAAGCTTACGCAAGATCTGAGAAGAGATATAGTAACCAACAGTTTTCAAAAAAACTCAGCTACGAGCGCAAATTTATCATATAGTGACATGGATAAAATATTGAAAGACCTTTCAAAAGTAGAGGCGTTAGGTAGGTTACTTATAGATTTAGACAATGTATCTACACAAACTTTGCAGTTAGAAGATGGAGATGCACTATATGTTCCGCCAATGCAGGATTCAGTCAGTGTGATTGGAGAGGTGAATGTTGTTTCTACACATATTTATGATGCGAATAAAGATGTGAAAAGTTATTTAGCCGCAAGTGGTGGGTTAAAACAGAAGGCAGATGATGACCGCATTTATATTATTAAAGCGAATGGTTCAGTGGTCATCCCTCATGGTCATAATTCTTGGTTTGCAGTGAACAGTAAAAGTAACTTATTGTCCCCAGGAGATACCATTGTTGTTCCATTAGATACTCAACACCTTGATAGCCTAACACTATGGAGCACCGCAACTCAGATTATCTATCAACTCGGCTTAGCGGCGGCGTCGCTTAATTCATTAAGCAGTAAATAAGGCATTTTTGTGGAAATTAAAGAGTCGGATATAATTAAAAGTCATGAAATTGATTTGTCAGAAATCTTACGAGCGTTGTACCAAGGTAAAATAGTTATTATCCTCTGCTCGTTAGTTTTCTCTGTCTGTGGTGTTTATTACGCATTGTCTTTGCCCAATGTGTACAAAGCCACAGCGTTGCTATCTCCCGTTGAAGAAGCTCAAGGCGGAATGTTGAATGGATTAAAGTCGGATTTAGGCGGATTAGCATCTATAGCAGGGGTTAATTTAGGTGGAAGTGGTGGAAATAAATCAGCATTGGCATTGCAAATTTTACAAAGCCGAGGCTTTTTAAATCAATTTGTTGATAAATATGACTTGAAACCAATATTAATGGCTACGAATGGCTGGGAGCTTTCTGCTAATAAATTAACGTATAATTCTAATGTATATGATCTCAATACTGAGCAATGGATACGTGACGTTAGCCCTCCACGGAACTCTGTGCCAGGTATTCAAGAGGTTTATGAACATATTTTATCTCAGAATTTGACTGTGGTTGAGGATAAGAAAAAAGATCTTGTGTGGCTTTCCATTACACATTTTTCTCCTGTAGTTGCGAAAGATTTAGTGGACAAACTAGTGATTGAAATTAATGCTCGCATGCAAGATGATGATATAAAGCAAGCAACGACGAAGATCAACTACTTGAAAAAAACACTTAACGAAACATCAATAGCTGATATGCAGAAAATATTTTATCAATTAATAGAACAGCAAGAGCAAACAAAAATGTTGGCTCTAACGCAATCTCAATATGTATTCAGAACAATTGATCCAGCAATACTTCCTGACATAAAAGACGGACCGAAACGAGCACTGATTTGTATCGGCTTTTTTTTCTTAGGGTTTGTGCTGTCGTTGATGATTGTTTTATTCAGGTATTTTGTTATTTCTAAAAAGTCTTAGGACTAAACTGTTATTAAGTGTTATCGGCAATTTTTTTTATGTCGTAAATGCTATATAATACCGCGTTAATATTGATTAGTTGATGGAATTATGTGGATTTGTATGGTCATCTTTTTTGCTTTTTTAGCATCTTATTGCTCTATTTTTATGATCAAACCAGTGGCCGAAAAAGTAGGCCTCGTGGATACCCCATGTAATAGAAAGCGTCATGTTGGAGCTATCCCTCTTATAGGGGGGGTTTCAATCTTTTTCGCTGTGTTAATTTCCATTATTGTATTTTTACCAATGGAACGTCGTTTAGTTGTATATTTAATATGTGCGGCAGCCATTGTTCTCCTCGGTGTTATAGATGATTACCGACAATTAGGTGTTAAAGTTCGGTTGTGTGTTCAATCGATAGTTGCTCTTTTAATGATGTGGGGGTCAGAGACCTATATTCATAATTTGGGTAATGTATTTGGTTTTGGTGGTATTGAACTTGGCTATTGGGGCATACCTTTTACTGTTGTAGCAGTTATAGCGGCAATAAACGCATTTAATATGATCGATGGTATTGATGGTTTAGCGGGCGCTATGAGTATTATTACATTTGCGGCCATTTTGGTTTTAATGATTATCAATGGTGGTGAGCTGAGTGTGTTACCACTGATTATTATAGCCACAATAGTACCTTATTTAGCGTTTAATCTAGGTGTCTTGGGTCACAAAAATAGAAAGATATTTATGGGCGACGCTGGGTCAATGTTTATTGGGCTAAGTGTCATTTGGCTACTAATGATAGCAACTCAATCTAGTACAAGTAATGCGTTTAGTCCAGTCACGGCCTTATGGATAATCTCAATCCCTTTGATGGATATGATGGCCATAATTATTCGGCGCATAAAGAAACGACAATCTCCTTTTATGGCCGATAGAGATCATTTACATCATGTTTTTATGCGTATCGGTTTTAGTTCACGAAAGGCACTGGCCAGTATTAGTTTTTTTGCGATAATTTTTGCTGCTATCGGTGTTTTAGGGGAGCTAATAGGCGTTCCGGAATATCTGATGCTGGCGTTGTTTATTATTGTCTTTATTAGTTATTCGGCATGTATTCAACATGCTTGGAAAGTTGCTCGATTTCTTAGAAAATATATTTTTAAAAAACAGGTTGCTAGGATTAGGAAATATGAATAATAAAAAAAATGCCTATGGTAAGTATCATTCAGGTTTTACCATGATGGAATTGTTAATTGTTATTGTCATTTTAGGTCTATTGGCATCGCTGGTTGCTCCTAAGTTTTTTGATAAGTTGGGTACCGCTGAGAGAGGAGTTGCAGGAACTCAAATGGTTGCATTTGAGACTGCACTTGATACATATAGACTAGATGTTGGGAAATACCCAGACACGCTTTCTCAATTACGGCAAGACGATCATGTCCGCTGGGATGGTCCATATTTACCAAAGAATATTCCATTAGATCCATGGGGAAATGAATATAGTTACTCAAAACCAGGTAATGACGGGAACCCATACACATTGCGTTCATTTGGCGCGGATGGAAAAGTAGGTGGTACAGACAGTAATGCAGATATTGTTCACCTATGAATACCATAGAAAGCTTACTTATTGACTCATTTAATATTGCTCCATCTGAACTCAGTAAAGCAAAGGAATACCAAAAGAAGTATGGTGGTAAAGTAGAGCAAATATTGGTTAATATGGGGGCTTTACCTGATGATCAAGTTATTCATTTACAGTCAAAGTACTTAGAGCTACCAATATTAGATATCGAGCAATTTTTAGATTCAGAGCTGGTTGATTGTTCACAAGTTGAGATTAATTTATGGCATGCTAATAGGTGTGTTGTGTTACTCAGCTCAGAAAAAGAATTGACGGTGGCATGTGTTGAACCGCTAAACTCAGACTTTAATCATTGGGCATTTTCCACAGGCAAAACGGTTAATTGCTATTTAGCATCCGATTACGATGTAAAACAGCTATTAGCGAGATATAACCGCGATGAAATCAGTGATACTCACGCTAACTTAACTGGTGATGAAGAAGAGAAACTTAGAGAGTTAGCCTCCGAAGCTCCTACGGTAAATTTACTTAATTCACTTATATCTAAAGCATTGAGGCAAGGTGCTTCAGATATGCATTTGGAACCATTTGATAGTTTTTATCGAGTAAGGTACAGAATTGATGGTGTTTTGCATGAAGTCGAAAAGCTTCCAAAGAGTATGCAAATGCCACTTACAACCCGTCTTAAGATTCTTTCCGGTATGGATATTGCTGAAAAGCGCAGACCCCAAGATGGGAAGATCGAACTTAAAATCTCCAATCAAGAAGTTGATATAAGGGTATCGGCATTACCCCTTAATGATGGAGAGTCGATTGTAATGCGTTTTCTTAGAAAAGATAACGTGAAGTATGAGCTGTCTGTATTGGGGTTATCAGCAGATATAGAGCAGAAAATCAGGCAAGATATAAAAACAACTGCAGGAGTTGTTTTATTAACAGGGCCAACGGGATCCGGTAAAACAACGACTTTATACACATTCTTAAATGCGCTTAATAATAATGATGTAAAAATTATAACCCTAGAGGATCCAGTTGAATATCAACTCAGCGGAGTCAATCAAGTTCAAGTGCAAAGTGATATAGGTTTCGACTTTGCTGCGGGTTTGCGTTCAATCGTTAGACAAGATCCTGATGTAATAATGCTTGGTGAGATTCGAGATAAAGAAACAGCCCAAATTGCGTTACAATCAGCTTTAACAGGGCATTTAGTCTTTAGCACAGTACATACCAATGACGCTGCGAGTGCCTATACTCGATTACTTGATTTAGGTGTTGAAGAGTTTCTGCTTAATGCCGCTTTAGTCTCCATTGTGGCACAGAGGTTAGCGCGAAAGATATGCTCAAATTGCAGCGAGCCTGTAGAAAACCAGCCTGAGTTGATACAGCAATATGGACTTGACGAGTTTTGTCAAAAGTTTGAAATTGAGCAGTTGAATTTGAGGCATGGCAAAGGGTGTGAAAAATGTTCACATACAGGCTATAAAGGACGAATGGCTGTGACCGAATATTTAGCTTGTGATAACGAAATAAAAGCATTACCTAAAGATGCGAACTTTATTGGTTTAGCAAAAGCACATAATGCGAGTTTGCAGCGTCGAACGTTAATAGAGGATGGGCTATTTAAAGCAGTGCAAGGGTTAACCACATTGGAAGAAGTTATGAGAGTAGCTGGTTAATGCCAAATTATACTTACAAGGCTTATGATAAAACAGGTGGTAAAGTCGAAGGGATGATCGAAGCGCTGACATCAAATGAAGCGTTGATGCAGCTGGAGCAAGAAGGGCTATTGTCATTTGAGTTAAAAGAAGAAAAGAAGTCAATCGCGCTATTTAGTTCTAGAAGTGTTTCATTGGCGGATCTAGAATTTTTAACCGCTGAGCTTAGTCTTTTGTTAGAGTCCGGTGTTAAGATTGATAAAGGGCTAGATATAATAAGAAAAACGAAAGCCAAAGCAGCCCTTTCTGATTTACTAAATGATATAAGTAAACAAATTAAAGCTGGGGTCAGTTTGTCTACGGCGTTTAAGTCACATCCGGATGCTTTTGATAATTTATATTGTAATTTAATTGAATTGGGTGAAGCTTCAGGTAACCTGTCAGAAGTTTTTTCTGATCTGGCAAAAGATTTAAAATTTAAAAGAAGCTTACGTAGTAAAATTATAGGCTCATTGACTTACCCTGCTGTTATTTTTTCTGTTTGTCTTCTCAGTATTTTTTTCATATTTAACTTCATTATACCCAAAATGGCTACGATGTTTAATGAAGCAGAAAACTTACCCTGGTATACACAAATGATGCTGTCTATAAGTGAATGGATGGTTCAATACCAATCCTTTCTGTTTATCGGTATCGTGCTGTTCATTGTAAGTATCGTCGGGTTATTAAAAAATGAGCGCTTTTCGAATGGATTAGAGCGCTTGTATCTTAAGCTACCTCTGGTTTCGTTTATGGTACTTGCAGTGGAACGTATTCGCTTTAATAGTGGTTTAGCTATGATGTTACGCTCTGGTGTAGCGATTGACTCTGCTTTAAAACTTTCTACCGGAAACATTAAAAACCATGTACTGCGACATCAGTTAGAAGTTGCACAACAAAAAATTAGTCGGGGTAGTTTGTTGAGCCCCGCACTTAAGCAAACCGATCTTTACCCTGATTTCTTTGTGTCACTACTGGAGGTTGGTGAAGAGTCAGGTAATTTAGAGCGAGTGTTTAGTGAAATATCCTCGCGCTCAAGGCAAGATTTTGAGGATTGGACGCAAAAAATAACAACGTTAATTGAACCTTTAATGATTTTGTTCATGGGAGGGTTTGTTGGTGGCGTTGTTGTTGTAATGTTGATGAGCATGGTTTCACTAAATGATATTGGTATGTAAGTTAAGATGCAAAAGAGTTTCGGCTACACGCTAATAGAAATAATGATCGTAATGACGGTTGTCTCATTATTGATAGGCTTTGTGGGTCCATTTACTATTGATGCAATCGAAAGAACAGAGCGAAAGTCAGAGACGCTTCAGTTTAAAAGCCTCTTAAAGAAAGCAGGGTATGATGCATATATTCGTCAAATTGAATTGATTGTCACACTCACAGGAAGCAGTATCACCGTTGCAAGCCCTAATAATGAGACTCGGCTTTACCAGCATACGTTTGAGCACTTAAACTTTCCTGCGCAATCTCTGTATATTAATTCTAATGGTTTTATTTCCCCTGATAATGTCGATTTACAGTCTGGTGAAAAACAAGTGAAGGTTGAGTTAGGTGAGGCAGTCAATGGGGTTCATGAGGTGAGCAATGAGGAACCTTAAGCCGGCATCTAAAGGCTTTACGCTTATAGAGGTGCTTGTGGCGAGTATGATTTTGTTTGCAACCATTGCCTCAATAAGCTTATTGTACAGTGGCAGCCTGTTAGCTAGCGAAAAATCCAACCGTCATATAGAAATTAGCAATATATTACCCATTGCAATTAAACAGATTCGATATAATGTTAGGTCAAGGACGCAGGGGAATATTACTGATTTATCGGGGAAAAACTACTTCTGGGGTGTAGAAGTAAATTGGCAGGCAGTGAGAGTAAGCTATAAGCCCCCACCACCTCTCTATAGCTTTGATTTGGGAAAACATGAAAAGCAAAATAATAAGTACTTTTTGTGGAATATAACGGCTGTGTTCAAACTTGATAATTATTCTCGTGAATATCAATTTAAAGAAGTCAGTTGGAATGAAAATTAAACCCCAAGGTTTTACTTTAATTGAGCTGCTAATCGCCATTAGTATTTTGTCAGGTATTTTGTTGGTTGGTAACTATAGTTATCAGCTGTTGGCACAAAGGTGGCAAAATGAAATTGGTCAATTTAATAGCAATAGACACTTTGGGCGTCAGTTGACATTATTCGAAAATACGTTGACAGGTATTCAGCCTTTTATTGTGGTTAATGAGGCTCAGGGAAGGAAGCCGGGTTTTATATTTGAAGGCAGCGAGACTTCACTATTGAGTATTTCTAAAGTCGGGCTAATGCAACAAAGTTACCCTGAAATATTTAAACTCTCGGTTGAAAAGCAAAGCAATGGGTTATTACAACTAGTTTACCAAAGTAAGTCGACAGAGGCATTTTTACTTAAGTTTACCGAACAGGAAATTAGATTTGACAAAGAGTATGTAATATTTCGGGACTTGAGCGATATCAAGTTTAACTATTTAGGCTGGGATAGCATCTTACAAAAATCGGAAGAAAGACCGCGTGGTAAGTCTGCGAGTTGGCGCAGCTCATACTCGGGAATTGACACACAACAGTTACCTGAAGAGATAGCGGTATTAATGAAAAAAGAAGGTAAGGATCTGTTATTTACAATCGCGTTAGATAAAAATACATTGCGTTACCTAACGCCGTATTTGGATAACTCTCAGTGAAATATCGGGGTATCGCACTGATCCAGGTGCTGGTTTTGTGTGCAATACTCAGTACATTTGCACTCTATGTATCAAAAAGTACTCGTGACCAAGTTGAGATGGCATCGTGGGCTAATGACAAAGCGCAAGCAGAGTTACTATTACATAGTGGATATAGCGAATTGCTCTTTACATTGTTTACCTATGAGCGAGCTCGGCTTAGTGTAAGTGATGGTGGTAATGCTATTACAGCTCAGTGGAATTTCTTTGGTCACCCTTTTCAACTGTCTGAAAATATAACAGTGAAAATTCAAGATTTGGCTGGAAAAATTGGACTTCATTATTTAGATTCATCCAGATTAGAGCGGCTATTGCTTGCACAGGGGATTAGTTACCAGCGAGTTAGCTTAATTATAGCGCGCTTGTTAGACTGGCAGGATATTGATAATATCCCTCGTCCTAATGGCTTTGAGGGTAATGGCGTAATAAATGTTAGAAATGGATATATCACTGACCTGACAGATTTAGAAATGCTCATTGACTTAACGCCTATAGAAAAGGCAGTTTTGTATCGTAATTTGACTATCTATTACAACGGTTCTTTTAACCCGCTAACGGCAAGTAAGGAGTTACTTATTGCAGAGGTTGGCGAGGCAAGTACACAACAATTATTAGAATTACGATTAAGGCGAGATATCTCCCCCTTAGAGTATAGAAAAATTACAGGAACGAAAATTGATATTGACACACACCTTTACCCAAGCACCTCATTAAAAATTGAGTTAACCGCAAACGTAGGGCAATCCACAGTAACTAAGAGTTATATTATTAGTTTAAAGAGGTATGTCAAAGAACGCTTAGAGCCAATAAATACACTTTTTGAAAAAGGTTAAGTAGTGTGATTTCAAGAATTAAACTTTTTATCAAAGAAAAAATTGCATCTCATGTGCATTATTTTAATGGGCGCTTATACAAATTTAAAGTCGATAATGTTGGGAACGTAGTACTTGAACCCGCAGAATCCACTAAAGTAAAACTGCTGATTGTATCGCCTGATTTTGTTTTAAGTGAGTTACAGTCATATCCAATAGTGAATAAAAAAGAACTGAAAGGGCTCCTTGCATTAAAAAAAATGCCGTCTGATCACTATATGATCAATAGCATTACAAAAAAAGGTGCTGAAGTAACGCACTATCGCTTTCAAGCGGGTGTGCCTGAAGCTTGGTTTATGTTGCCAGAGCTTTTGATGTTAGATAAGTTTGTGGGTGAAGACAGCATTTTGACTGTTGAACACAAAAAAGACAGCCACTACTTTTACCTGACTAAGCTGGCTAAGCGACTTTATTATGCACCAAAGGTTGGTTTGATCAATTCGGTCGAGCGGTTTCAAGTGGCAATAGGGACTAGTGCTCCTAATGAACGGTCTTTATCATGGAGCAACAAAGCCAACGCAATATTACCATGTGTTAACCTTGAGCTTGTGAAATGGTTGATTTTATTTACCCCAAAACAAAAAGCTTTTAATTTAAAGGCCTTGCTTCAAAACGGCTTACTGCCTATTAGTTTAGTATTGGTGGTGTATATGTCCGTTGTATCAGGGATGTTATTATTTCAGGAACATTCTTTGAAACAACAATTAAGCCAGCAATCTGGCACAATAAAAAATACCTTTGCACTTCAAAGTGAGCTAAATGAGCAAGTAGCGCTTTATGGTTCATTAAAATCATTTGTCGAACAACGATACTCGATAGATAATTTATGGGAAGTTATGGCGCCATTTTTTGCAACGCTTGATGTTGATAGCATTAATCTCAACGGCAAGAGGTTTACCTTCAGAGCTGAGGCTAAGAGTGCGACACAAACACTTGAAAAGTTTAGTGCGTTGGCATTTGTAAGCGATGCAAAGTTTGATACACCTATCTCTAAGTCTCGCACGGGAGAGAGGTTTACAATCAGCTTTGTGCTTAGAGAAGGAAATAACGAAGAGGTACAAGTGCCATGAATGAATTACAAAAGCACAAATTACCTTTGTTATTTATTGCCTTACTGGTATTAATTAAGTTTGTATTGTTACCTTGGTATAGCTGGCAAGAGAGCTTATATGCAAGCAATACACTACTGGCAAATAAAGTCACAAAGTCAGCTTTATTATTAGATAATGAGTCTCCACTCGAAGAGTCAAGACAGCTTTATAATGATGCTATTAATCGCATCAAAACACATTTCTTCCAAGAGTCTACAAGTGAGAAATTAAAGTTAGAATTACAAAAAAAATTAGAATTGCTATTAAAAGAGCGGACGTTGAGTAGCAATAGTATAGGCTGGCAAAATTCTTATACTTTTCCAAACTCGCAAATAACTAAACATCAGTTGTCTTTACATTTTAGTGGTGATACGCAAAATGCGGTGGCATTCTTTTTAGATTTAGCCCAACTTCCTCAGGTATTGGAGTATGAAGCGTTTAACTTTAATTTAATGCGTCAGCGAGCAGGTGGTCTTGGCCGAGTCAGTGTATCAGTTCGAATTGCATTTTTTGAATTTAAGGAGCGTTCACAGTGATAAATTGGCGTTCACCCGTTGTTGTTTTGAGCGTTTCTGTCATGTCTTTGCTGTGTGTTATCGATGGCGTGTTAAGATTTTCGCATGAAGGCAAACAACAACATTTTAAAATGATTAGTGAGCCTGATCTGAATTACCGAGCTAGCGCTATTAGTGACGCGCACCGTCAGGCGGTTTATGCAAAGTATGATGCATATCTTGAAAGTGAAGCTGTCGAAGAAACTGATACAGTGAAATCGCTAAGTCAAGAAGAGCAAAGCGCGCAATCTGGGGTATTACAAGAGGTTTTTGTCGATGATAAGCGACTTACTTTAAAAGCGGTTATTAATAGGCAGGTTGCATCTCACCAACAAGTTTCCTTGTTAATAAACGTGCTAGATTTAAAAAATAATAATGAGGAAATTTTTAGGTTCAATGAATCGGATAAAATTTTTGGATATATCTGGACTTATATATCTAATACTCAAATTGAAATAAAAAAAGGTGATTCTCAGCAAAAGGTCGTGTTGACCATGTATAAGCCAGCGAATCGTGAAAAAGGTAAATAATTGTGCAGATGAAACTACATAACCGAACATTATTGATCAGTAGTGCGTTGACACTATTTTTAGTGGGATGTTCGAGTACTCAAAAAATTGACAGCAATTTTGAATCACCTTCGTCTTACCTTCGGAATACTTCTGAGCAGGTTGATGTGGTGAACGCTGAGCTTATCGCGACTGAAAGTCCAGAAGAAGAGCACGCTGTAAAGTATAAGTATATACCGCCTTTTAAGTTGAACCAGACGAACCTGAAGACAGCTGAGGATATTTTACACTCATTTGATGCTTCAAATTCTCTGACAATTTCGGCGGACGAATTACCTTTAGCTGACTATTTACATCAAGTTATGGGAGAGCAGCTCAAGGTTAGTTATGTTATTGATGATGACGTTAAACAAAGTAGCAACCCTGTCACGTTAAATTTGCAAGAAAAAATTAGCTCAAGAAAGCTATTTACGCTAACAGAAAAACTGTTATCAGAGCGTAATTACGTTATTCGCTACAATGATGGCATTTACTACATTCATAAAAAAGAAGAAGGACAGTCTAAAAACCTAGTTTATGGTTATGGGAAAAAGCCACAAGATGTGCCACAAACATCTTTAGATGTATACCAAATTGTGCCGTTTGATTATGGTTTGCAAGCTTCTTTGGCCAATACGTTACGTGTTTTAATGGGGATCAGTGCACAAGCGGATGTAGCGCGGGGTGTAATGACCATACAAGGAAAAAGGCAAGACATTCTAAGGGCGTTGGACCTCGTTGCATTGATGGATAGGCCTTCATTGTACGAAAGAGAGGTTGGTGCGTACAAGAGCTCTTTCATTGATACTAAGTCAGCGGTGAGTAAACTGAAAGACTTATTGGCTGAAGAAGGGATTGTTATTTCAACAAATGGTTCAGGGCGAGGGCGTTCAACCTTATCTGTTGTCGAAATTGAAAATCAAGGTGTATTAATCTTTTTTGCCACCCAACAAACGACGCTTGATAGGGCTATGTTTTGGTTGAGCCAAATAGATAAACCACTGCAAACAACAGAAATGCAGTACTTTTTATATCAGCCGCAATTTAGCCGAGCGGCAGATTTAGGGGTGAGTTTAGAGGCCTTAATTGGCTCCGATAGTGGTCGTAGTAGCGCGACCAGTATTGCCAATGAGAATACAGCAAACAGTCAACCTCGCGGTGTTGGAACGGTCAGGAGTGCATCATCAGATGGCTTGAAAATGGTCGTTGATGAACGCTCTAATACGATTATTTTTCACACCTCAGGAGAGCGCTATCAGCAAATAGTGCCGTTGATAAAAAAACTCGACGTCTTACCAAAACAAATAATGTTGGAAGTGATCATTGCTGAAGTAACATTGACAGACGAGTTTAAAAAGGGCGTCGAGTTTGCGCTTAATAATGGCAATTACGGACTTGGCACTTCAGGCGCATTTATGGGTGAAGGATTTGGCGGGTTGTCGTATTTAGTCAATGGCGCAGATGGCAATATTCAAGCGAACTTATTTAAGTCGAATAGTTTGGTCAATATACTTTCAAGACCAACCTTGGTGGTTCGTGATGGCGTTGCCGCATCTATCAGTGTCGGTACCGATATTCCGATCGTTGGTAAAACAACGTCAGATCCGTTAGGCACTGATAAGCAAACCACCGAAGTTGAGTATCGAAAAACAGGTGTTGAGCTTGGCGTAACACCAACAGTAAATGCTCAGGGGGTTGTGCTCATGGCGATTAATCAAAAAATATCTAACCAGGTTGAAGTCGGGACCACCAGCGCAATTAATCCAAGTGTATTTGAGCGAACGATCAATACCGAAGTCGTTGCGGAAAGTGGCCAAACCATCATATTGGGCGGGCTGATTAGTGATAATCGAACCAAGAAGGAAACTAAGGTGCCAATTTTGGGTGATTTGCCAATTTTAGGACACCTTTTCCGCGCGAACACTGACAGTGGAGATAAAACCGAGCTCGTGGTGTTGGTGACTCCCAGAGTGATCCATAATCAAAGTGAGTGGTCGGGATTAAAGCAACAATTTCAAAAAAGTCTTGAAAACTTAAGTTTTAACGAAAGCGAAAACTAACCGTGTTTTTCACTAAACTTTACTTATATAATCATTGAATTATTTAAGTAATCGAATTAGAATCGATATGTTTAGTGTTCGCTTGAAAGCTAATCAGCAATCACTAGACAAATCTAGATAAATGGTTGTTTAATGAACGGTTAGGTGCTTGGCAGGGTTGACTTTAGTAGTATGCTCTGCTTAAACTTGACTTGTTTGGTTGTTACTTAGGTGACGGCCTAAGTAAAAAAACAATGAAAAAAGACCGAAATAGAAATCTATTTCAGTTTCATGAAACTTGGAGAATGGAAAACATGTTTAAGAAAACTCTACTAGCGCTAGCTGTAGCGGGTACTTCACTAACTGCAACAGCAGGTATTTTATCTGTTGATGTTAAAGAAGCGGGTGCAACGGCTGCCGGTACAACTATTGGTGCTCTAGCAGCTGTAAATGGTTGTGCGACTGCTGCAACTACTTTAAGTGTGACTGCCGTAACTGGTGCATTCACTCCTAATAATGCTGCGGTAAACGATACAATTACTATCACAGGCGCTGATGGTGCGAACACTACAGCTAGCTCAGTAACGTACACTGGTACAGACGCATGTACAGTAGTAATTAAAGATGAACTAGTATCTTCTTCAACAGCTAAGTACTCTGCTGAATCTGCAGCGGCTAAAGGTGTTGTACTTTCAGCAACTCAGATTGCAGGTATTGGTGGTTTCACAGCAGAAGATACAATTACGTTCACGGTAACTGGTGGTACAGTTAATGCTCAATCGAGCTTAGGTGCGACACTTAAAAGCTACGGCCCAGATGGTAATATCGCAACTGATGGTGACCGTTTAGGTACATTTACTCTGTTGGGTGTAGTAGGTAACACAATTTTGTTCACTGTTGATACTGGTTACAATGGTAAAGCAAATGAATTCCTACGTTTAGAAGGTGTTAATGTAACGCCATCTGCTGGTGCAACTGAAATTTCAGTGTCTTCTGAAGTTCAAAATACAGCAAACGTTAAGTATGATGTAACACCTGCTGCTAAACTTGCAAACCTTGCAAAACAGTACAGTGCAAAAGTACATGTTAAAGGTGATGGTATTGTTGACGTTCAACAGCAACGTTTCCAGTTTGCTGCTAACACAAATGACTCTGCAAACACGTTCCTTGCGACTGACGATTCGTTAACGCAAGACACATTTGTTGTTGAAGCATCTGAAGATACAACGCTTGGTAACCTAACGCCAAAGTCAGGTACAATCTTAGTTAAAGGTAACTTCTCTTGGTTATCTGATTACGCAGGTACTGACGGTAAGCTTTCTTCAGCAGAAATTGCAACTGCACTAACATATGCACCATTTGACAGCATCAACACTGTTGCGCCAATTGGTCAGCATAACGCAGCTGGTGATGATACAATCGATGCAACAAAGCTTGCACTTAACACTGCAATGACTGAGTTAACGATTCCACTTAACAGTACTGGTGCGGATAACGACCTTGATAAGTATCACCAGATTTCATTCAAAGTGAAAGGTGCTTCTGCTACTCCAGCTGCAACTGTAGCGCTTGCTGAAACTACTTATACAGCAAGCATCAACCTTATCAATGATAAAACTGCTGATGCAACAACGGCTGACACAGCACTTAACGTTGTAACTGATGCAGCGGTTGCTGAGTGGACTCTAAACGGTTCAGTTGTAAACGTTCCTTACATCCCATTCGGTCCTAACACACAGCCTATCATCCGTCACACTAACAAAGGTGTTCAAACAGGTGATATCTCTGTACGTTATATGGTTGAAGGTAGTGCAGGTAACACTGAAACTAACACTTGGAAGTCTCTAGGTGTGGTTATTGAAAATGCTAAGCCAGGTGTACGTAACCTACTTGACGTTATCACTCAGAAGCTAACTGCTGAACTAGGTAAAGACCAGTTCAAAGTTGCACTTGAAATCACAACTAATGTACCAAAAGAAGACGTAACTGTATTCGCTGCTGCTAAAATCACAGCTGAAGGTCAAGACCGTCTAACTATCGGTGCTTTCTCTAGCAAGTAATTTTTAATTACACAGCTATAAAAAAGCGAGCTTATGCTCGCTTTTTTTATATCAATACGTTTATAGCAATGTCATCGCTAAACGATACTTTTGCATGTACACATATTAGCTAAAAATAATGTCATCACTTTGAAGAGGCTTAAGGAAACTCTTTATATTGAGAAGAGGCTATTCAAAACGAGTGACACAAATCTACAATCAAACCCACAGCCAGCCACAAGTTAACGATCTATTTTCACGGTGCTTAAAATGGTGGGCATTACTTCAGAAGGAATTGCGAGGTAGACTGCACAAAGCGGTAGGAGTAATTTATTACAAGGGGAGTGAATACGCTCTAGTCGCGTTTTAATCCTTAAGCGAGTGTTCACTAATAGATTAGAACACGCGGAAATAGCATTAAGAGATGCTTTTATTTTTGACATTAAGATACCCGTATTTTTAATAAGAAAAATTATGCTTGTATCAGCCGTTTAACCTCAGGTTTGGATAGGGGTTTTGGAATAGAAAATGTTTTGCAAACAAGCTTACGTACAATCCAATGATGATATTTGTTCAATATCACGGCGCTTTTATGCAGTAATAGCGGGCTATTACAAATGAAAGCAACGCCGAGAGTGAGAAAAATAGCTTAATTGGACAAATTCGCTTATTTAGAGCTGAGGTTGCTTACTTTATTTAAATTACTTTTTTGTTGCGAACGTATTGCTCAGTAGGTCCTTATAGGGTTCTGTTTGATCAATCATCAAAGTGATAGTTAAATTCTTTGATATCTTTTTCATAAAATTGTTCTACAAAATGGCGTGTCTCACGGGTGTAATAAGTTTGAAAAGGTTTTGCTGTATCTCGGTTAAATAGCTTGCTAATTAGGCTGCGGTTTTTGGTTTTATTCCGATACGGAAGAGCAATGGATTTACCGAATACTTTTTTTGATACTATATTAAAGTCGTGTTGAATATTTTCGAATTTCCCAATGAAATCAACTTGGCAGGTGCCACCGCCGTAAATAAAGTCAACCTGTGGCATAAGGTGTCGATGAATACCATTGTGCTGTTTATAATCATCATGTCGGCACTTAGGAAGAAAGTTGAGCGCAAACTGATCAAAGCTCATTTCAGGCTGTTTGTAATTATATTCAGAAACTAGCCGACTCCAAGGGTTACGAACGAATGAAAACTTAAAGTATGTATCGTAATCACGTTGAGTTATGTAGTTTAAGTTCAAGTATTCATCGCTAGTAAGGTGCGCCAAACGGGGCGGGCCTTTTTCTGGGTCGGAATTCTTTTTTAAGAGTAAACACTCTCTATCTTCCCAGTTTAGCTGTAATTCTGACAGAAAAGCGCTTTCAATGCTTTGCCCTGCGACTTTGGGGATATGGATAAAAAGACATTTATGTTGATGTGAAATCATGTTTAATATTTAAAACTCTTGTTTTTACGTATAAATAACTGAAGGTGTTTTGCAGGGTCATTGCTAAAGCTGTGGTAATTGCAGCCCCCAGTGGCCCATATTGAGTTACAAGCACAGCCCCTATAATAACAGTTAATAGGCCGGAAAGTATCGAAATGTTACGATGAATACGTTCATTTCCACTCATTGCTAAGAGTGTAATTGCGGGCCCTGTTATTAAATTAACCGATTGGCCGATAAGAATAATACAGAGCCATTCATAGCCTTCTCTAAAGTGTTCACCAAACAAGGCAAGAATATGTGAGCCAATACCATAACACAGTATATTCATTATTATTGCGATAATAATGAGTACACGCTGTGATTGTTCAAAGTGCTTTTGTAGCAAGGTATGCTGGTTGTTGTTATAAAAAGCTGCAAATTTTGGGGCTAGCACACTATTGAGTGCAAAGAGAAAAATACTTGGAAGAGAGGCTAATTTAATGACAATAATAAAAACCCCAAGTTGTTGCAAATTTGCATGCAGGCTTAGTAACAGACTGCCACTTTGTTGGATCACTAAAAAGACAATCGCAGCAACCCAAAATGATAATGTACTATGGGTAAACTCAGTGTATTTACTTACTGGCAATTGCTTATATTGGCTCGGTAGCTTTCTAGCTATAAAGCACAAACTTAAAAAAGCACTCATGCCTAACGAGATAGTGAGTATGGTAAACGTTTCGTGTATTGAACTCACTTTAAATAGTAATAAATATAAGGTAGCGATAGTGAGGCTTACGAAACCGTTGAAGCTTGCGAATAAAGATGCATGTTTTAGCCCTTTTAGAATACCAGCATTAATGGTAGTGACCGATGTTGCAAAGCAGCACAGTAGGAGGAAGTGACTATAAAGATCAAGAAACACAAGGTTATTAGTTAAGTGTGGAAATAGGCCAATCCCATATACGAGCATTTGTATTAGAAATAAAATGCCGAATAAGGTAATGGTGTAACACACAAGCACAAAGTATCTAATATTATAGACATTGCAATTGATCGCACAAAGCTTAACGAAAGCTTGATCTATGCCGAACTTGGATAGTGTGACGATAGCTAAGAGAGTGAGTTGATAAAGCGCCACGATACCAAAGTCAGAGCTTGTGAGCTGTTGAGTAAGTAACCAGTTGAAAACAAAGCCTAGCAAAGCGGTGAAAATCTTAATTAATAAAGGTGCACTCGCATTTTTTATCAGTGATTTATAAGACAATTTTTTTATACTCTTTGATAAGCTGTTCAGCAATGGCTTTTTTACCAAACTTTTGAGTGATGAACATGTGTTTTTGATCTGCAGACATAGCATTGTTATTAGGATCGCTAAGCAGCAACATCATCGTTCTCGCTAAGGCTTGTGAGGAGTTTGATTTACAGATAAGCTCCCCGCAATGCTCCAAACTTTCTTCAGGGCCTTGACAAGCGCTAGAGATAACTCGCAAGCCGCAAGAAATAGCTTCATGAACAGCGACAGAAAAAGTTTCGTATTTTGACCAGTTAATATAGCAATGTGACTCTTGTAGTAAGTTTGCTACGCGGGTTCTTGCAACTGAACCAAAAAATTGCACGTGATTAAGGGCCAGTGAGTGTGCTAGATTTTCAAGGGCTGGTTTATCAGGGCCATCACCTACAATAAATAATGCCGTTTCGGGGTGATCTTTTTGTACATCTGCGAAAGCATACAAAATCTTATTGATTTCTTTAATTGGTCGCAATTGAGCTACCGTAATGAATGTATACCTTGATTGAGAGAGTGGTACAGGTCTAAATAAGTGAGTGTCTATGACATTACCAATGACATGTGGTGCTTGGCTGAGAGCAAGCTTGTTATGCATTAAGAGTGACAGTGACTTGGAGACAGCAAGTACCTGCTGTGCATGAATACTCGCTGCTTTTATTGCTTTAAGTTCCTTAGGCTTTATATTATCCAATAACAAAGCTGACGCATGCTCAGTAACTACATATTTAACATTAAACTGTTGTGCTATTTCGTATGCAGCTAACCCAGCTGCTCCGCCAGGCCCATACATAAAACTGTGCGCATGAATTAAATCTGGTTTACCGTGTTCAGCGACATATTGAGCATAGAGCTTTTTATAATTCCTAATATGTAGACGTAAATTGGTGTCATAACAAAAGGGAATACATAAGTATTTTTTTCTTTTAAGTGTTAAGCAACTGTCTTTTTTATTATCGGTCTCAAAATACCTTGAGAAGCGTTTTATTGAAACAGGCTCAGAATATATAATGCCAATTTGACACCCTTGCTCTTGCAGTGCAATGGCTTGCTCTTTGAAAAACGAACCGAGGGTTTTGTTCTGCGGTGTTTCATACCATGATGGAATAACGAGGATATGCATTTATAGTAAATTAATGGAAGGCCGTTACATGTAATCTGTTATCATACCACCAACCTTTAGAATACGCTTTATAAATTTCATGTTGAAAAAATACCTTTCCCGCATAAAGTTCCATTTACCATTCGCGCACTACCCGTACAAAAAATTCATGATTAAAAATAAATGCTTATTTGTTCATATACCGAAAAATGCGGGAAGCAGCGTACTCAAGTTTTTTGATGATAAGGGCTATCGGTGGCATGCTAAATGGTTTGATTTTTTCGAGTCAAACCCTGTATTCTTTGAATCTTTTCATAAATTTGCAATTGTACGAGAACCATTACAACGGGTTTTTTCAGCGTACAACTATATTATAAATGGCGGTAATCATTCCCCATCAGACTTAGAGCTAAAGGCTTATATTGAAAATGGTTCCGAGAATTTTGAGCAGTTTGTGGAAAATGTTCTAGATCATGATTTTTTATTATTTCAGACATTGTTTCAGCCTCAGGTCTTTTATATTTATGATCGCCATTATAAATGTAGAGTTGATACTATTTTGCACTATGAGAATTTAGATAGTGAATGGTTGGCTTTTTCGAAATCTCAAAATTGGCATGCTCAACTGCCATGGGAAAATAAGGGGCACATAACTAAAGTAGCTGACATCTCGGCTAGTGCACAAGCCAAGATCAAAGCTTTGTATCAAAAAGATTATGAACTTTTAGGGTACCAATAATGTCAGGAAAACGGGTCGGCTCAATCATATTGTTAAGTAATGCATATTATCCAAATATAGGGGGGATAGAGAACTCACTCTACCACTTAGCTAAGTCTTATCAAAAAGATGGTTATCATGTTGACATTCTTGTTGGTGATATAAATTTAGTTAATGATAGGAGCCTTCCCTCATTTGAAGTTCTTGATGGTATTAATGTACATAGATTTGGGGTAAGGCAGTGGTGGTGCAGGTTCCCTATTTTGCGAAGTTTTGCACGTTACATTGATATGAGAAAGAAGCTTAAAACCTTGATTCATTGTGATACGTTAGGAATAGTTAGTCGTTATCATGATACTACTGTGATAGCCAAAATTGTTTGTAAACTACCGGTAGTCTATTTAGTACCTGGTGTTGTACAAGAACAAGATAAGCCAATCAATACATCGATTGAACTGGGATATTTTTCGTATATAAAAAAGGTTGGCCGTTTATATGTACATAGTATGGTTCAACAACTTGCGTTTCGCATGGCTAATCAATTAGTTGTATTTAGTGAGAATATGAAAAAGCAGGTTGAACATAGTTTAAAGTGGTCCCCCCCCAAAATAACAATTACCAAACCAGGGGTTGACTGTCGGCGTTTTCAGCCTTTAGAGGTTATACAAAAGCACAATTTAAAATCAGAACTGGGCCTACCTTTAACGGGGACGTTGTTGCTAGGTGTCGGCCGATTAGTTAAAGCGAAAGGGTTTAATCTGTTAATTGAAGCTTTGTTACATTCTGATAGCTGTTACGCAATTATTATAGGGGACGGCCCGGAAAAAAACGCACTGACAGAGTTGGCTAAAGAGCTTCATGTGGAAGCTAGAGTGATGTTTATCGGAGCTACTAGTGAGCCGAGCATTTATTATCAAGCAGCTGATATATTTATGATGACCTCTACGTATGAGCCATTAGGGCAAATTGTATTAGAAGCATTAGCATCCGGTTTACCTATTGTTGCATTTTCAAATAAAGCAGCGCCACAAACTGCAACATCAGAATTAATAACGAATAGAGAGTGTTTGTTTGTTGATATGATCTGTGCAGCTGAGCTTGGCAATGCAATTGGTCGATTGGTAAGCAACCCAGTCTTAATTGACCAGTTAAGCGTAGCAGGGCGCAACCTGGCATTAGATATGTATGATTGGAGGAGTTTGGCCATGACACTCAAAGTCCAATTGCAAAGTCATCAATAACCAGTAAGATTGTTTGTTTTGTGAACTCGTGGTGTTTTTTGTGTTAACTTAAAGTGGAGAGGAGGCTATATTTGGTAGAGCATTCAAAAATAATAATTTTCAGTGGTTTCTGTTGCTACTAACAGGTAAAATGCTGACCGCTTATTTTTGAGCTTAGATTTGTTTTGACTAAACTGGTTTAGTTCAATTTTGTTGCTGTTCCTAGTTTAATATAGTTATGTATTTAAAAGGCTCATAGATGCATGTGATTTTACAAAAAGTAAAAAACTCTCCCGATATTTTCGAACAATTTAGTAAATTAAGATGTCAAACTGAGTGTCATAATACAGAGGTTATTACTTTTGTTAACCCGTTTTCGTATTTACAACTGAGGGAAGAATTACAAACAGTTGAACAGGTTGATGCAATTTATAGTGACGCAATTTCCTCAGCGAAGCTCTTTTCACGCTTTTTCAATAAAGAAGTCCCACGACTAAGCTTTGATCTAGGATCATTTGCGCGGCACTTTCTTGAAGAAGCTAATAAGCATGGCTTCCCTCTATATATTATCGGGGCTAAACCTGAGGAAATAGAGAAAACAGTCCATATTTTCCAAGAAAATTACCCTGGGATCAATATTGTTGGTTACAGAGATGGCTATTTTTCGAATGATAATGAGGTGGTTGATAGCATTTTAAGGTCAGGTGCCGAGTTTGTTATTTGTGGTTTAGGGAGCCCTAGACAAGATCAATTTTCCGTTTTATTAAAAGAAAAAGCGAAAGGTCAAATTAAGCAAATTTATACGTGTGGCGGGTTTTTACATCAAAGTAGTGAAAAGGTTCAGTATTACCCAACCTTTATTAATAAATATAACTTAAGGTGGTTATATCGAATTTTTGATAATGGATACGTATTGAAGCGTTTACTTAAAGATTACCCGATTTTTTTCTTCTTGATTTTCAAGGATTTAAAGGTTTTCAAAGAACATGAGTTCAGACGGTGATTGCAATAACTAGCGCCTGGCTGGCTCGTCTACGTAGTAATAGGTATGTGTACTCAATTGTGATGCTGGTTAGTGGTACGGGGTTAGGGCATTTACTAACCTTTTTATCATTGCCAATTTTAACAAGGCATTTCTCGCCTAATGATTTTGAGGTACTAGGTGTTTTTGTTGCAATTGTCGCTTTGCTGAGTAGTGCTGCGTGCTGCCGTTTTGAAATAGCGATTCCTTTGCCAAAAAGAGATAAAAATGCGTTAACTTTATTTCTCCTATCTTTAATATGTACGACAATTATCTCTTTATTAAGTTTGATATTGATTCTAATTTTTGAGAGTAAAATCCTTGAAGCGTCCTCTGTACCTGTGTTTATTTTATACCTTGTTCCTATCGGCGTGTTTTGTGCAGCGACATTTAATGCCTTACAATTTTGGGCAACTCGAGAAAAAGCATTTGATTTAGTCGCGAAAACGCGTGTATCTCAAGCAGTTGCGGGCAATGGAACTCAATTATTAGCCGCTTTTTTAAGTATCCCTTCCGGATTGGTTTTTGGGCAGCTGCTTAATTATGTATCAGGTATTTTCTCTACCTCTAAGTATTTATTAACTCACCATGGGCAGGTGTTAAAAACTATTAAGAAGAAACACCTGTACTTTATTGCTCGACGCTATCGTCAATACCCACAATTGTCTACATTTGAAGTTTTGGCAAATAATGGTGGCATCCAATTACCGATCGTTTTGATTGCATACTTTGTGGTTGGGCCTGAAGCAGGGTATTTGTTCTTGGCTTTAAAAATACTTCAAGTTCCTATGGCGTTGATAGGAGGCTCAATAGCACAAGTTTTTTACGCAGAAGTAGCTAAAGCCTCCAAAGATCAAGTTGCAATGATTACTGAAAAGAACCTTTTGTCATTACTGAAGCTAGGTGTAGGGCCTCTCATTTTCATAGGATGTACAGCCGAGGTTTTTTCTGGTTACATTTTTGGAGATGGTTGGCGTAGGACGGGAGAGATAATGATGATACTCACCCCTTGGTTTGCATTACAATTTCTTGCCTCACCAATCTCAATGATCATGCATGTAAACAATGCTCAGAAACAAATGTTGTGCCTAACCCTATTTGGGTTTGCTATCCGAATTGGAAGCCTCATTTTTGCGTACTTTGTATTTTCTGATCACTATACTGAATTTTTAGGCTTAGCGTGTGCGGTTTTTTATCTTATATGCTTAATTACATTTAGCTATAAATCAAACGTGAGCTATTACCGATTACTAGGTCAAGCGGCTATACCAATAGGTATCGTATTTTTGTGGGCCGTTTTGGCTGTGGCTGTTCGAGGAGTGTTTTTGTAAAAATGAAAATGTTGATAGCGAAATATATACTTTTGCCATTCCTTAAGTTGTTTTTTGATAAAAAATATCTAAAAGGTCGTTGGTTTGACAATAATATACAAGGGTATCGTTTTGCCTTTAGAGCTTTGGTTGCTAGAAATATTTTAAGGTTAAGTCACCCTTTACGGTGCCCTGTGAGTTTGCATTGCAACATATCAAATATGGAGAATATTACCTTCGACCCAGAGGACATAAATAATTTTAACTCGTCAGGCACCTACTTTCAAAATTTCAATGGGCACATTACTTTGGGGAAAGGTACTTATATCGCTCCTAATGTTGGTATAATCACCTCAAATCATGATCTAAAAGATTTATCGGTTCATTTACCGGGTGAAAATGTTGTTTTGGGTGAAAGTTGTTGGGTTGGAATGAATAGCGTTATTTTACCTGGAGTCACACTCGGTGCAAATACTGTAGTTGCGGCCGGAAGTGTCGTGACAAAGAGTTTTCCTGATGGTGGGG
This sequence comes from Pseudoalteromonas sp. MMG005, assembly GCF_018101015.1. NCBI lineage: Bacteria > Pseudomonadati > Pseudomonadota > Gammaproteobacteria > Alteromonadales > Pseudoalteromonadaceae > Pseudoalteromonas > Pseudoalteromonas sp. MMG005. The sequence continues at coordinate 87,642 of NZ_JAGJEK010000002.1, forward strand.
TTATTATAGGTGGTTCCCCTGCAAAAGTTATTAAACAGTTACCGCACTAAATACGACTCTCAGAAATGAAAGTGTATATTTTAACCATTTTAATTGATTTGTTATTGGAGATTGTTGTTTCGTGAAAGTGGCTTACTTACTTATTTTGAAAGGTGCAAAGTATCGAAGTGTATTTGATAAAGTGATTGCGCAAGTTGATAAGTGGAACGTGATAGGTGCAGATACTCGACTTTTTTTAGTGACGGATCAGCAGTATGATTTTCATCGCTCAGTAACTACGATTATTGAAGGCAGCAAGTTACAAGAAATAACAAAGCTTAACAAAGCAATAGATGAGTTTTCACCAGATATTGTTTATCATCGATTATGGGTTTTATCGCCTTTTCTAATCGGGCTGCTAAATAAATACAAGCTTGTTTCAGAAATAAATACAGACATAGATGAAGAGTTACTGATAGATAAATATAGCTCTAAGAAAGGCTTTATAACATACCTCTATAATGCAATAACTCGCCGTTATTATTACAAACGTATACATGGTTCTGTGGCTGTAACAAAAGAATTAGTCAATTATCGAGGTTTAGAAAATTGTCTTGTTCTACCTAATTCAATCGATGTTGAGTCTTTTGCATATCGAAAAAGAGAAATGGAACGGCAAATACCGAGCATATTATTTATTGGGACTCCAGGACTTAACTGGCATGGGGTTGATTTATTGGTTAAGTTTGCTAAATATGCAAAAAACCGAATACATTTTCATGTTGTTGGTTTTAATGATACGAGTACCACTGAGTCTTTATCAAATATTACATTTCATGGTTATCTCCCCATGGAAAAGTACTCAGAAATTGCTCGTCAATGCTCTATTGGCTTAGGCACTCTGGCTTTACATCGTAAAAATATGATGGAGGCGTGCCCTTTAAAGGTGAGAGAGTATTTATCAGCTGGATTACCAAGTGTATTACCCTACAAAGACACTGCATTTTTGGATGAACGGCCAGATTGGATATTAAATGTTAGTAGCAGTGAAGATGGGTTGAGTAAAGAAGCAATGGAAAAAGTGATTGAATTTGCTCAAGAGTATAAAGATTATATTATTCCCAAAGAAGACGTTCTAAAATATATTGATAGTAATGCTTTAGAGCAAAAACGAGTCGACTTTTTTAGCTGTATAGCAAAGTGAAAGATATCAAAATGAGTGAATTCAGAGACAGACTAGTTTCCATATTAATACCGGCTTATAATTGCGAGAATACAATTGAAGAGGCATTTAATTCAGCCTATAACCAAACATATCAAAACCTTGAAATTATTGTTCTTGATGATGCGAGTTCGGATGGAACAAATGAAAAACTGATGCAGCTAGCAAAGAATAAAAGCAATGTGTGTATCTATAAAAATGAAAAGAACTTAGGATATCTGAGAACGTTTAATAAGTTGTTTTCATATGCAAAAGGCGATTATATCACTTTTCTTGATTCGGATGATTGGATATCACTAGATAAAATAGAAAAGCAAGTTGAATTTTTAGATAATCAGCATGAATATGGCTTCTGTGGTACGGGTTTTAATCGTACAAATAGTAGAGGAAAAGTGTATCAGAGTGTCGTGCTGCCCCAAGATGACGCAGAAATTAAAGAGCAACTTCGCACGCAAAGTGAAGTGTGTTTTTGTGGTTCATCAGTAATGGTTAGGCGCGAGGTGATTGAAAGTACAGGTGTATATCGTGAGTATTTTAGCGGCTGTCCAGCAGAAGATTATGATTGGATAAGGCGGATGTCGAACAAATACAAAAGTTACAATTTACCAGAGCCATTATATAATTACCGCTTTGCTGTTGGGTCTTTAACAAGAAATGTATCTTATGACGTAAAAGCTCAATCTGCATCTGAAATTGCGTGGTTTTTTGATAAACAACGAGAAAAATATGATGGTGATGATGCATTAAGTCGTTATGAGTTGTTACCTGAATTAGAGCTATTCTTATCAGGGAAGCAGCGGGAACTTGATAGTAACCCCACTAAGCTATTGTTTAGAAAAGTGGTAAATGAAGCTGTTGGTGGGGAATATAAACCCATTTGGTCAACGTGCCAAGAAATATCAAAAATTAGCGTAGTAAAAGCGTTCGCAGCTTTAGTCGTTGCTTGTGGAATATTGATTATTCCAAATGACTTTTTACTGATTGTAAAGTCGAAGTTCAAGCGGTAGCCATTTGATGAATGTTGTTTGAAAAAACAGGTAATAGCACGTTTGGTTTAGAGTAATTACGGCCTTTAGGCTGCAACAATGACATCACTGCGAGAATGAATAGTATAGACATTAATGTGAATGTCAGTGCTCAGTATTAATGAAAGAGAGTAATGAATGTTTAACCCTTTGAAGAACATTAAAATTGGTGTGATAGGTTTAGGATACGTCGGTTTGCCGTTGGCTGTTGAGTTTGGTCAGAAGATTGATGTTATAGGCTTTGATATCAATACGGGGCGTGTTGATGAGTTACGCTCTGGAATTGACGCAACACTAGAAGTGACTACGGAGCAGCTTGCACAGGCAGACAAGTTGAAGTTTACAAGTGATAGTGCTGAATTAGCAGACTGTAATGTATATATCGTAACTGTTCCAACTCCTATCGATGATAATCATGTGCCAGATTTGACACCTTTGCGAAAGGCATCACAGTTACTAGGCAAGTATGTTGCGAAAAATGACATTGTGATTTATGAATCTACGGTATACCCAGGTGCAACGGAAGAAGTATGTATTCCGATCATTGAAAAAGTATCGGGTCTTAAGTTTAATCAAGACTTTTATGCTGGCTATTCACCTGAGCGTATTAATCCGGGTGACAAGGTAAACACACTAACGAAGATTGTAAAAATAACCTCGGGTTCGACTCCTGAAGTGGCGCAATTTGTTGATGACTTATATGGCTCAATTGTGGAAGTGGGTACACATAAAGCGTCATCAATTCGTGTTGCAGAAGCGGCAAAAGTGATTGAAAACACTCAACGAGATTTAAATATTGCAGTTATTAATGAGTTTGCCAAAATCTTCAATCGCTTAGATATTGATACTGAAGAAGTACTTAACGCAGCTGGCACTAAATGGAACTTTTTAAAGTTTAAGCCGGGCTTAGTGGGCGGTCACTGTATTAGTGTTGACCCATATTATTTAACCTATAAAGCTGAAGAGGTGGGCTACCGCCCTGAAGTGATATTAGCAGGCCGACGTATCAACGACGGCATGGGGGAATATGTAGCCACCCAGTTGGTTAAAAAGCTATCAAGCAAAAAAATACACATTGATGAAGCAAAAGTGTTGGTTTTAGGTTTTACCTTTAAAGGTGATTGCCCTGATGTTCGAAATACAAAAATTATTGATATTGTCAAAGAGCTTGCTGATTTTAATATGTCGGTTGATGTGTACGATAGCTGGGCAAGCCCAGAAGAAGTTAAACATGAATATGGCATAGAGTTAATAAACACCATAGAACAAGGTCAATATGATGGTATTGTGTTGGCTGTTGATCATCATGAATTTAAAGAATGGGGGGTTGATAAAATCCGCTCTTATGGAAAAGCACAGCACATTTTATATGATGTAAAGCATGTATTAGACCCAAACCAAGCTGACATTAGACTATAAAACTGAATTGGATTAAAAAATGAAAAACTTTGCACTGATCGGCGCAGCAGGATATATTGCACCACGTCATATGAAAGCCATTAAAGAAACGGGTAACTTGCTTTCTGTAGGGTACGATATAAATGACTCAGTAGGGATCATTGACAGCATTTCACCACAAAGCGAGTTCTTTACCCAATTTGAACGTTTTTATGATCATGCCTATAAACTTAAGCGCAATGAACACACCAAGCTTGATTACGTCTCAGTGTGTTCACCGAACTATTTGCACCACTCACACATCACTGCTGGGTTGCGTTTAGGGTGTGATGTTATTTGCGAAAAACCGCTGGTGCCTACTATTGCTGAGTTAGAAGACCTAATACTCGTTGAGCAAGAAACGGGTAAAAAAGTATTTAACATTCTGCAGTTACGCCACCACCAAGCCATATTAGACTTAAAATCGAAAGTTGAGTCTGCTAATTCAGATGACAAACATGAAGTTGAGCTAACTTATATTACCTCGCGTGGTAATTGGTATATGGAAAGCTGGAAGGGCGACCCACGTAAGTCGTTTGGCGTTGCTACCAACATTGGTGTACATTTTTTTGATATGTTGCACTTCATTTTTGGCAAGCTACAGCGCAATGATCTGCACTTTATGAACAATGATAAAGCGGCGGGTTATTTAGAATATGAAAATGCCCGTGTTAAGTGGTTTTTATCAATAGATGCTAATGACTTGCCTGAAAGTGTGCAAGGCAAGCAGCCAACATATCGCTCCATTACGTGTGATGGGGAAGCGCTTGAGTTTTCAAAAGGCTTTACCGACTTACATACCATTAGTTATCAAGAGATCCTCGCTGGCAGAGGGTATGGGTTAGAAGATGCACGTCATTGTATTGAAACCGTTAATGCAATACGTAATGGTAAAACCCATATTGAAAACGAGAATGAAGTCCACCGTTTTGTAAAAGGCGCTTAATGATGAGCTACCAAAAGCATGACAGTGCCATTATAGATGATGGCGCGGTGATTGGTGAAAATACCCGAGTTTGGCACTTTGCGCATGTTTGCGGTGGCGCTCAAATTGGCGAAGGTTGCTCGTTAGGCCAAAATGTGTTTGTGGGCAATAAAGTGACGGTAGGCGATAACGTTAAGATACAAAATAATGTCTCGGTTTACGATAACGTGCACCTTGAAAGTGATGTGTTTTGCGGACCAAGTATGGTGTTCACCAACGTTTATAATCCGCGCTCTTTTATTGAAAGAAAAACAGAGTACAAAGACACCTTAGTAAAAAAAGGGGCGACGCTTGGAGCCAACTGTACCATTGTATGTGGTGTAACCATTGGTGAATATGCTTTAGTGGGCGCTGGGGCGGTGATCAACAAAGATGTGAAAGCGTTTGCATTGATGGTTGGGGTGCCTGCAAGGCAAATAGGGTGGATCAGTAAATATGGCGAGCAGTTAGATATACCACTCACTGGTAATGCGACTACTTTATGCCCAAATACCAATGAACAATACCATCTTAATAATGATGTTTTAACATTAGAAAAAGCTTAAATGGAAAAAATATGCAATTTATTGACTTAGCAGCTCAGTATCAACACTTAAAAACAAAAATAGACAAGCGAATTCAAACTGTGTTGGAGCATGGTCAGTATATTATGGGGCCTGAAGTAAAAGAGCTTGAACAAAAGCTGGCAGACTTTGTTGGTGTGAAACACGCTATAACTTGTGCAAATGGTACAGATGCTTTAACGCTATCTTTAATGGCGTTAAATATTCAAGAAGGAGACGCTGTTTTTTGTCCAACTTTTACATTCTTTGCAACAGCCGAAGCGATTGCATATGAAAAGGCGACACCTATTTTTGTTGATTCAAACCCGGATACATTTAATATTTGTTCTAATGATTTAGAGCAACGAATTTTGGCTGTCCTTGATGAGGGAAAGTTAAAACCAAAAGCTATCATAGCCGTTGATTTATTTGGTTTGCCTGCTGACTATGAAAAACTTGAAGCATTATCCAAGAAGTATAATTTACATTTAATTGAGGATGCCGCTCAGGGATTTGGCGGATCGATTACGGACACCCGAGGTAATACTCGTAAAGCAGGTGCATTTGGAGACATAGCGACAACGAGTTTCTTCCCCGCAAAACCTTTGGGGTGCTATGGAGATGGGGGGGCTATTTTTACGGATAATGATGAATATGCAGAGCTTATTCGTTCATATCGAGTTCACGGTAAAGGAAAAGATAAATATGACAATGTTCGCATTGGCATGAATAGTCGGCTTGATACAATTCAAGCGGCTATATTACTTGAGAAATTGGCTGAATTCCCCGTTGAACTGGATAGCCGAAATCATGCAGCAAAGCAGTATACAGACACTTTGCAAGAACAATATAAAGTTCCCGTTGTGCCTAATGGCTATACTAGCTCGTGGGCGCAATATACTTTGCAATGTGATGATCGTGACAAAGCGATCGCAGAATACAAAGAAAAAGGCGTTCCGACAGTTATTTATTATGGAACTTGTATGCATGAACAAACTGCATTTGCGAGTTTAGGTTATAAATTAGGTGATTTTCCCATCGCAGAAAAGTTAGCTCGAAGTGTATTTAGTTTACCGATGCATGGCTATTTATAATGAGTAAATCTTGTTTCATAAGATGGGTCAGTAAAGTATAAAATGGATATTTCTGTTGTTATCCCCTTATTTAATAAAGCCGCTTTTATAGAAAGAGCAATTCACTCCGTACTAAATCAAACAGTATCAGTTAAAGAAATAATAGTTGTTGATGATGGGTCTAGTGATGGCGGAGCTGAATTAGTTAAATCTTTAACAAGCAGTAAGGTTGTTCTTCACTCACAGAGCAATCAAGGAGTGTCGTGTGCGCGTAATGTTGGAGTATCCCTATGCACATCACAATATATTGCGTTTCTTGATGCTGATGATTACTGGTATGATTGCTTTGTAGAAGAGATCATGAGTCTGCAGCGTGAATACCCTAGTGCAAAGTTGTTTTTTACAGGCTATGAATTCGGCTTTGAAGATACGAAAGAGCTCGCGCGTAATTCTTTTATATTAAGAAATAAAGGACTTTTAGGCGACTACTTTCAAGCTTGTTGTCATGAAGATTTACCTATTACCGCCTCATCTCTGTGTTTAGATAAAGAGGCATTACTTTCCGTAGGAGGGTTTCCTGAGTCTCTTTCTTTAGGTGAAGATCAGGTTGTCTGGGGGGCTATGGCATGCTTTTGGCCCATAGCTTACTCGGCTAGAACATGTGTTGTTTATGACTTGTCAGCTTCTAATACAACTGTGAAACAGCCGGAATTAATCGTCCCTTCTCCACATATATATGCATTTGATAAGTTGCTTGAACAAGGTTTTGTACCGCATGAAATGAAACGTAGTTTGTCATATTTAAAGCACTTAACAGTAATGAGCTGTGTAAAAAGTAATCTTATGCAGGGCCATAAAATTCAGGCATTTAAACTACTTTATAAGCATCCAATGTTATGGTGGGATAAGTATCGGATGTTTGCATACTTATTATTATTGCTTCCAAAGTCTATAAACGTTTTGATACTTAAATCAACGATTACTCGTAAATTTAGACGCGATAAATATTAGGGTGTGGTCGTTATATGGTTAGGCAACAATACCTATTACTTTTTTTAGTTCTTTCTTTGCTCAGCTTTTTATCGTTTGGGAGTTACCATGTATTGCCCGTTAATATTATTTTCGAACTGCTAGTTTTATTTGCTCTTTTTTGTGTAGTAAAAAGAATGGATTTAGTTGTTTGGGGGATTTTTTCTTTATCAGCAGGTTACTTTATTGTTTCATTTCTTTTAGGCCAGATTAGAGGTGTGCATCCGTCTGATTTTCTTTTGGCATATAAAGCTTTTTTCTACTTATCAATTCTATGCTTTTTTTCATCTAAAGTGCTATTCACTAGTGATATATTGAAAAAATTTTGGTATCTAATGTTGTCTTTATTTTTTCTTAAATATGTAGTTTGGATTGCTATTGGTGCAGGTTTTAGGCCAGGCATATTTACAGAGAATAATTTTGAAGTTATGTTCTTGCTTTTTGTTGGTGTAGCGGTTTGGGGACTGAGGAACTCTCTGTCCGCCAGTGAGTGGATATTGCTTGGAGTCATCATTTTCCTGTCAGGTTCGAGGTCTGGAATAATTTGTTTTTTGGCTATGTTTGTACTGTTGACGATTAAGGAGATGAACTGGAAAGTCATTTTTCAAATATTTGTTGCAGGCCTTATAGGTATTGGTGTTATTGCTATTTTTATTAGCCGACTATCTGGAGGGAGCGCTGAAGATATTGATAGAGTGGTGTTTTTTCAAGGGTTTTTAGTTGCGATATCTGACTGGGGGTGGTGGCAATTTTTATTTGGTTCACAGGTGTTGACACCTTTACCTGATGAAGTTTGTAACCGTTTGGTGTTTTATCAAACACTCTTCAGTGCAAAGTCTCCAGATATTTGCTATTCGGTGATATTACACTCTTATATTACAAGAACTATTTTTGATCACGGTTTTTTTGGTTTTTTCTTTATATTTTTTGTGATCAACGGTTTAATGAAATTAAGTCAAGTGACGCTAAAAGCTAGGCTCACAGTAATTGTAATCTTGTTTCTGAACGGCGCATCGGTGAGCTCTGTAAATAGTGTATATGCTGTAATGGGGATAATTTTAATTATGACAGCATTGTACCCGCATAGGTATGAATATGAAAAAAAGAAATTAAATTTGCGAAGAGAAGTGAGTAATGAACATGGGTAGCTGCGTTTTATTCGGGGAGTTTATAGGGCTACAAATGTTATGGTAAAGGTGGCAGTTGTTGGTACGGGCTACGTAGGTTTATCAAATGCATTGCTCTTATCGCAAAATAATGCAGTTGTTGCTTACGATATTGATAATGTGAAAATAGATCAATTGAATAAACGAATGTCGCCTATTGCTGATCCGAAAGTTTTCGAGTTTTTAGAGAACAAATTATTGAATTTTAAGGTGACTAAAGATAAGAGGGAAGCTTATGTAGATTGTGCTTTTATAGTCATTGCGACGCCTACAGACTATGATCACAAAAAAAATAATTTTAATACGACTTCTGTAGAAGCGGTATTACATGATATTCAAAATATATCCCCTAATAGCGTCGTAATTATTAAATCGACAGTGCCAGTTGGTTATACAGTTAATATACGAACTTACTTCCCTAAATTAACTATTTATTTTTCACCAGAATTCCTAAGAGAGGGGCGGGCGTTATACGATAGTTTATACCCGTCACGTATTGTGGTTGGTGGTACAACGGAAAAAGCAAAACAGTTTGCAAGTTTATTAGAGCAAGGTGCTAAAAAGGAAAGCATTCAAATACAGTTAACGGGGTCAACAGAAGCTGAAGCAATTAAGTTATTTTCAAATACTTACTTAGCAATGCGTGTTGCGTATTTTAATGAATTAGATAGTTATGCACAAACTCACAACCTTGATAGTCGGGAAATCATAGAGGGGGTAGGGTTAGATCAAAGAATAGGCAATCATTACAACAACCCTTCATTTGGCTATGGAGGGTACTGTCTGCCTAAAGATACAAAACAGCTACTAGCAAATTATCAAAATGTGCCAAATGACTTAATCAAAGCTATAGTGAATGCAAATAAGACTCGTAAAGATTTTATTGCTAGTTCAATTTTAGCAAGAAAACCAAAAGTGGTTGGTATTTACCGATTAGTCATGAAATCGGGCTCTGATAATTTTAGATCATCTGCAATTCAAGGGATCATGAAACGCTTAAGAGCGGAGGGCGTAACGTTACTTATTTATGAGCCAACTTTTAACGGTGTGTTTTTTTTAAACTCCAAGGTTGTGAAGTGCTTAAATGAACTAAAAGCGTATAGTGATATTATAATATCAAATAGGATGGTTGATGAGCTTATTGATGTGCAAGAAAAAGTATATACTCGGGATATATTTGGTAGTGATTGAGTTCATACCCACTGTCATTAGTCTGAAATAAGTCGTTTTATTATGCATCATGATGAAAAAATTCTACCAGTTATAATGGCGGGCGGCTCTGGTAAGCGATTGTGGCCATTATCTAGGGAAAACTATCCGAAGCAGTTTTTGTCGCTCGACAATAGCCAGAATTCAATGCTGCAACAAACTATATGCAGATTAAACGGCATTGCCCATGAACCGCCGCTAATTATATGCAATGAGGAACATCGCTTTATTGCAGCAGAACAGCTGCGTCAGTTGGATAAGAAGTTAGGAGGGATTTTTTTAGAACCTGAGGGGCGTAATACAGCACCTGCGATTGCATTAGCCGCATTTCAAGCCATAGAAAATAGTAACGATCCACTCCTTCTTATACTTGCAGCCGACCATGTTATTGGCGATATTGATGCGTTTCAGCACTCAATTCACGCTGGCATTGAGCATGCAGCATTAGGAAAACTTGTGGTTTTCGGAGTTGATGCCAATACGCCTGAAACGGGGTATGGATATATTAAAAGAGGTGCTCAATGTGGTAGTGGTTACATTGTTGAGCATTTTGTTGAAAAGCCAAGTAGAGAAGTCGCAGAGCAATACTTACTGTCAGGGGAATATTGCTGGAATAGTGGCATGTTTTTGTTTCGAGCTAGCCGTTACCTTGATGCGCTTAATGAATATAGACCGGATATATTTGAAGCATGCAAAAAGGCCACTGAAGTACAAGAGCTAGATTTGGATTTTATTCGCATCAATAAAAGCGCCTTTATGGCGTGTCCTAATGAATCTATAGACTATGCTGTTATGGAGCATACACCAGATGCCGTTATGGTACCAATGAATGCGAAATGGAATGATGTAGGCGGGTTTGAAGCGCTTTGGAAAATATCCGAAAAGGACAATAGTGGCAATGTATTTGCTGGCGATGTCTATCATGTAGACTGCGAAAACTCATTTATTCATACCGATAGTAAGCTTGTTGTGGCTGCCGGTGTTAAAGATCTAATAATTGTGTCAACAAAAGACTCGATTCTTGTTACCAATAAATCTTGCGTTCAAGAGATCGGGTCGATTGTGCAAGCATTGAAAAAAAATGCAAGAGAAGAGGTTAAATACCACCGAGAAGTATACCGGCCTTGGGGTAAATACGATTTAATCGATGTAGGTGAGCGCTTTCAAGTGAAGCGAATAACTGTAAAACCAGGTGCTAAGCTGAGCAAGCAAATGCATCATCATCGTGCGGAACATTGGATTGTTGTTTCAGGAACCGCAAAGGTAACTATTGATGGAAAAGAACGGTTTTTGACCGAAAATGAGTCGGTCTATATTCCAATTACCGCAGTCCATGTTTTAGAAAACCCGGGGAAAGTAGGCTTGGAGCTAATTGAAGTCCAATCTGGAAGTTATCTAAAAGAAGATGATATTGTGCGTTTTGAAGACAAATATGGCCGTAAGTAAACTAATATATTTACTGAAGGTTTAAAATATATGTTGGTTAGTTCTGATGTTATCAAACGAAGTGAAGTTTCGTTTGGCACAAGCGGTGTAAGAGGCTTAGTTACAAGGCTATCCAAAGATGTATGTGCCGCTTTTACGGTAAACTTTATCAATGCAATGCAAGCGTCTTTTGATTTTGATGAAGTTGCGATTGCAATTGATAACCGGCCAAGTAGCGTCAAAATGGCCCAAGCTTGCGCTGCGTCATTATCACAACTGAATATTAAAGTAATATACTTTGGTGTAGTTCCCACGCCAGCATTAGCATATAGCGCTATGTGTGATCGCATTCCAGCAATAATGGTTACAGGAAGTCATATTCCTTTTGATCGTAACGGCTTGAAGTTTTATCGTCCTGATGGGGAAATCACGAAAGACGATGAAGCCAGCATATTAAATGCGAGTGTTGAATTCAAATCAGTGTTCCTCCAAGATGAATTATTTATAAGTAAAGTTGCAGAAGAGCGCTACATAGAACGATATACTTCATTGTTTGATAAAAATATTTTTAAGGGATTGCGTGTTGGTGTTTATGAGCACTCAAGTGCTGGAAGGGATTTATATGCAAAAATATTTACTCGACTAGGTGCTCACGTTATACCTCTAGGAAGAAGTGACGAATTTGTTCCAATTGATACTGAAGCTGTATCCTCAGAAGATAAACAACGAGCACTCGTATGGGTAAAAAAGTATCAACTTGATATGTTATTTTCAACGGATGGAGATGGTGATAGACCTTTAGTTGCGGATGAAAAAGGTGATTGGTTTAGAGGTGATATATTGGGGCTATTATGCGCAAAAGCTCTAGGTATTGACGTACTCGCAGTTCCTGTTAGTTGTAACAGTGCAATAGAGTTGAGCCAAGCTTTTAAACAAGTTGTTCGTACTAAAATTGGTTCACCATATGTAATAAGTGCATTTGCTTCCCATTGTTATACAAAAATAAAAGAGGGCATTAATGATAAAAGAGCTCATGAATTAACGACAGTGTATTCTATTGCTGGTTTTGAAGCCAACGGCGGGTTTTTACTCGGCTCTGATATGCTATTTAACGGCGCAAAGCTTAATGCACTGGTAACCCGTGATGCACTATTACCTGCTTTAATTGTTTTTGCTGATGTTGTGTCAAAGAAAGAGGTATTATCATCAAGTTTGAAAGATCTACCAGAGCGTTTTACTGACAGCGATCGTGTTCAGAATACTCCACCTGCTAAAAGTCAATTATTATTAGAAAAAGCAGAGCAAACACCTGAAGCATTGTTAAAACAGTTGGGGGTTAATTCGAAGGGGGGCATAGCTATTAACAATATTGATGGAGTAAAGATGACATTCGACGGGCTGTCAGTGCATCTTAGGTCTTCAGGTAATGCGCCGGAGTTACGGTGTTATGTTGAAAGTAGCTCCAGTAAACATGCTACTGTTTTGTTAAACACAATCATGAACAACATAAAAGTGGTGTTATCAAAGTTGTCTTATCGTTCCATATGAATACAATAAAGAAGCAGGGATACGCATTATTACATGAATTTCTTTGTTGTTTTACAGGAGTAATCATATCAGGAAAGCTCCATTATCATTGTGAGGGTGTATCATTAGATTTTTGTAATTAATTTACGCTTTGCTGCTTTACAAAGAGAAATTTAAAACTATAATGTGCGTTGAATATTATAGACCCTTTTGGCAGGCTATGGATTGCTGTGACTTCAGAACTATTTATGATTGTAAATAGAACAGGGACATGCCCATTTAAGCGAGGTTGCTTTAAATTCCATATTTCTTCCATATTGTATTGTTTAAATTTACTGAATAAAAAGCGGCGTATAATCTAAAGCTTTTTTAATGCTCTGTTAACAATTAAGTGCATTGCACTTGCGGTCTTACTGTGCTCGTGTTCTAATTCGATAGATAACTGTCTTTAAAAAGCTATATGGAATAAAAATGGCTAAATGTTGTATTAAACTTCTTTCATCCCTTGCTCTTATTTCACTTTCTGGTTGTAATATTATTCCTGGTAGCCACTTTGAAGGGCTGAACGGTGGGCAAGATTATAATAATGCCCAACAAGAATTAGAGCACGTCAATGTTAAAATGATTGACTCTTATCTTATACGCGCACAAAAAGAAAACTTACAGCAGAGTGCGTTAGCAACTCAAAAGTTGCCTTCTCAAGGTGTTGATGTCACTGATTATGAATACAAACTAGGCATTGGCGATGTACTGAGTGTGGGGGTGTGGGATCATCCAGAACTAACCATTCCAGCAGCAGTACAAAGAACCGCAGAGTTTGATGGCTTTAGAGTTCAAGCCGATGGTAGCCTGAACTTTGCCTATGCGCCCGGTATTAAGGCAGCCGGTCAAACTGTTAATCAAGTACGTGCAGAATTAGTTAAGCGCCTAAGTCGCGTAATAGAAGACCCACAAGTTGATGTAAAAGTAGTTGGCTTTAAAAGTCAGCGTACGTATGTGACAGGCGAAGTAAATAAACCAGGTGTATATGCCATTACAGAGACACCGTTAACACTTATCGATGCGGTAAGTCAGGCTGGTGGCTTGACAGATAACGCTGATTGGCAACAAATTAGTTTCACGCGTGGTGATGTAACCGAAAATATAGAACTAAACGCGTTTTACGCATCGGGCGACATTTCACAAAACCGCTTATTACAACATGGTGATATTATTCATATATCGCGAAATGATAAACAAAATGTATTTGTATTAGGCGATGTAAAACGTGCGGGTACAGTACAAGTTACCCGTTATGGTTTGAATTTGGCACAAGCGCTCAGTGAAACTGGTGGTTTAAATGAAACTACCGCAAATGCCAGCGGCGTGTTTGTATTACGCAAGCGTGACTTTGAGCGCGATGGCGTGCTTGCCGATGTATATCAGCTAAATGCTAAAAGTATTGCAGCGCTTGTCATGGCAGAACAGTTTGAATTACAGCCGAGCGATATAGTGTATGTAACCAGTGCACCACTTGCTCGTTGGAACCGTGTCATTAGCTTATTACTACCATCACTTTCTACCGTCGATGCATTACAAGATATCGAAAACCAGTAAGGGCCCAATATGTTTGATAGTATTTTAGTGGTCTGCGCTGGTAACATCTGCCGTAGTCCCACAGCAGAGTATATTTTAAAAGACAAGCTACAAGGTAAATTTATTCGCGTTTCATCAGCAGGCTTAACCGCGCTTGAAGGAAAAGGTGCCGATGCAACCGCGGTTGAACTAGCACAGCAGCAACATATCGATATGTCAGCCCATAAAGGTCGGCAGTTAAATTCATCACTGGTTGCTGAAAATAGTGTAATTTTAGTGATGGAACAGCGGCATTTATCTGACTTATGTAATCGTTACCCGCAAGCGCGAGGTAAAACTTTTTTATTGGGTAAATGGCTTGATGACAAAGAAATACCCGATCCATACCGTCAATCGCGAGAAGCGTTTGAGCATGTTTACGAGTTAATTGAGAGCGCTTGTGGCGCTTGGCAAAAGTATTTATAAGGAAAAGGTGCGTTTATGAATGCTCAGCCTAATTTTGTTGCAAACCAACAGGCAAAGCCTGTTCGAGAACAATCTCAGCAAGACCCACAAGAAATAGACTTAATGGCGCTGTTTGGTGCGCTACTTGATAGAAAGTTTTTTATTATTTCAGTTACCACGCTATTTATGCTGGTAGGTATTGCTTATGCACTTTTAAGCACGCCAATATATCAAGCAACGGCTATGATCCAAGTAGAAGAAAAGGGCGGTTCAGTCCCTGGTTTTGATGATATGGCAGGCATGTTTGAAAGCACCTCTGCCGCAGTGACTGAAATAGAACTCCTTAAATCACGTAGTATTATTGGTGAAGCAGTTGATGCCTTAAAACTCGATGTTGCTGTTGAATATAAACAGTTTCCGCTTATTGGCGGGAAGATATTTCGCTCGTTTTCCCCCAGCCAACCTGGCGAGCTGGCAGCACCAAGCTTTGGTGCTGAAAGTTATGCTTGGGGCGGTGAACAGCTAGATATTTTTAGATTTGACGTACCAGCCAATGCGATTGGCCAGCAATTTACGCTAGTAGCAAAAGGGCAAAATCAAATTGAGCTACTTGATGCGAATAGCAATGTAATTCTAAGTGGTGCAGTAGGTAGCGAGCTAACTACTGGCATGTTTACGTTAACAGTTAAAACGTTAGTGGCTAGGGCTAATACAGAGTTCTTTATTGCCAAAAGGGATAGGTTAAACACGGTGCTTGATTTACAAGCAGAGATTGGCGCAAGTGAAAAAGGCAAAGACTCAGGCATTATAAATTTAAGCTTACAGCATGCAGATTCAGCTTACGCTGAGCAAGTACTTGATAAAGTAGCCAGTGTTTACGTACGCAGAAACGTTGAGCGTAATAGTGCTGAAGCACAAAAGTCATTAGAATTTTTAAACGTACAATTGCCAGAAGTTAAAAAGCAACTTGAAGAAGCTGAACAGTTATTCAATGAATATCAAGTAAAACGTGAATCAGTTAATATTTCATTAGAAACTCAAGCAGTACTTGAGCAAATAGTAAAATTAGATACAAAGCTCCAAGAGCTTGACTTAAAACGTTTAGAGCTTAGTCGCAAATTTAAAAGAGAACACCCATCGTACCTAGGGGTTATTGAGCAAATTGATGTAGTTAAAGAGCAAAAACTTAAGCTGGCAGGCGAAGTACAAGTTTTGCCTGAAACGCAACAAGAGCTATTACGCCTGACGCGCGACGTAGAAGTCAATAACGAAATTTACACATTATTACTCGCCAAAACCCAAGAGCTTGACATAGTACGTGCAGGCACTGTGGGTAACGTGCGTATCATAGATTACGCAGAAGTTAACAGTTCAAAGCCAGTTAAACCTAAAAAAGCATTAATTGTGGTATTGGCAACTTTATTGGGCGGCATGTTTGCTGTTGCGATTGTACTGGTGCAAAAAGCAATGCATAAAGGTATTGAAGACCCAAGCGAAATTGAAGCGTTAGGTTTACCTGTATATGCAAGCGTACCTTATTCAGAATACCAGGTTAAACTGACTGGTTTTGCAAAAGCGCGTAAAGGTAAAACCCAAAAAGCCAAGTCAATACTCGCGGTAGATAACCCTGCGGACCTCTCGATTGAAGCACTGCGAAGCCTTAGAACGAGCCTGCATTTTGCGATGATGGAAGCTAAAAATAACATCATTGCTATTTCAGGCCCAAGCCCGGGTGTGGGTAAATCATTTATTTCAGTGAACCTAGCAACAGTGCTAGCGCAAAGTGATAAAAAGGTGCTGATCATTGATGCTGATATGCGTAAAGGTTACCTGCAAACTCAGTTTGGTATGAATTGGGATAACGGCTTGAGTGACTACTTATCAGGCAGGCTAAATTTGATTGATGTCACTAAATCCAGCCAAGTCGCTAATTTAGATGTAATTACCAGAGGCCAAATACCGCCAAACCCTTCAGAGCTTTTAATGCATAGCAACTTTAGCAAGTTAGTTGAAAAGGTAAGCAGTAAATATGATTTGGTTATTATAGATACCCCCCCGATTCTTGCTGTGACGGATCCTGCCATTGTGAGTGCTCATGCAGGTAGTACGTTACTAGTAACGCGATTTGGCCAGAACCATGTAAAAGAACTGGAAGTAACGCGTAATCGCTTTGAGCAAAATGGTATTGATATAAGAGGTGTTGTATTTAATGGTGTGCTTAAAAAAGCGAGTAATGCTTATGGATATTATGGTTACTACAATTACGAATACAAGTCTGACAAATAGTAATTCATCAGGATGTCATAGCTCTTCATTCAGGTTTATAAACGAAGAGTTATTTTCAAGCCTCATTAGTAGCTACAAGTGATTATTTAATGTAAGTCGTCATTTATGGCGAAAAATACATTTAACATGTTGTAGTAAAAGTATAGTCCTGAACTAGTTTCAAGGATAAACGAAATAATGACAAATATAGGAAAACCTGTGAAAGTTCTAACAGTATTCGGCACAAGGCCAGAAGCAATAAAAATGGCACCGCTTGTTCATACGCTTGCAGTAGACGATCGTTTCGACGCGAAAGTATGTGTAACTGCACAGCATCGAGAAATGCTTGATCAGGTGTTAGAACTTTTCAAAATCATCCCTGACTATGACTTAAATTTAATGAAAGCGGGTCAAACGTTACCTGAAGTTACAGGACGTATTTTGTTAGAACTAACGCCTGTTTTAAGAGAATTTAAACCTGATGTAGTGCTAGTGCATGGTGATACAGCAACCACATTTGCGGCAAGCTTAGCAGCATATTATGAGCAAATAGCTGTTGGCCACGTTGAAGCCGGTTTACGTACTGGCAATATATATTCACCTTGGCCTGAAGAAGCAAATCGAAAACTAACCGGCGCATTAACTAAGTATCATTTTGCTCCAACTGAAACATCTAAGAAAAACCTATTAACTGAAAACTACAGTGAAGAAAATGTTTTTATTACTGGCAATACAGTTATTGACGCTCTATTAATGGTCAAATCGCAAATAGAACAAGATAGTGATTTATCTTCGACGCTAGCAGCGCAATTTCCATTTTTAGATGAAACAAAAAAACTTATTTTGGTTACAGGTCATAGGCGTGAAAGTTTTGGCGGAGGCTTTGAACGTATTTGTGAAGCATTAGCGCGCACAGCTAAAAATCACCCAGAGACTCAAATTCTCTATCCAGTACATTTAAACCCGAACGTGCAAGAGCCAGTAAAGCGTATTCTTGCGGACGTTGATAACGTTCATTTAATTGAACCTCAGCAATACTTACCATTCGTATACCTAATGAACCAAGCTCATATTATTCTAACGGATTCTGGTGGTATTCAAGAAGAAGCGCCTAGCTTAGGTAAACCTGTATTAGTTATGCGCGATACAACGGAGCGACCTGAAGCGGTTGAAGCCGGTACAGTTAAACTCGTTGGTACAGACGTTGATTTGATAGCAGCTTCTTTAACTGAACTACTGACAAACGAAAATAGTTATGCAGAAATGAGCCGAGCTCATAACCCTTATGGTGATGGTAATGCATGCATTCGAATTTGTGATATTTTAGCTAACTAAACAAATTTATTAATAATTAAATTTTGCTTACAGCTTACAGCTTACAGCTTTAAAAAAAGGGATACCATGTCTTTTAATACTATTTCAGTTATAGGCCTTGGGTATATAGGGTTACCAACGGCAGCAATGTTTGCATCTCGCAAGAAAAAAGTAATAGGTGTAGATGTAAATCAAAATGCAGTTGATACTATAAATCGTGGTGAAATTCATATCGTAGAACCTGAGCTTGATATGATTGTGCGCGCAGCTGTAACTGAAGGTTATTTAAAAGCAACAACTACACCAGAGCCTGCTGACGCATTCTTGATAGCAGTACCTACCCCCTTCAAAAATAATGACTTGGAGATACCTGAGCCAGATTTGTCTTATATTGAGGCGGCAAGTAAAGCAATCGCACCAGTATTAAAAAAAGGTGACCTAGTAATCTTAGAGTCAACTTCACCAGTCGGTGCAACAGAAAAAATGGCTGAGTGGCTAGCAGCAGCACGAACAGATTTAAGCTTTCCGCAAACGCAATGTGAAAGTTCAGACATCCGCATTGCACATTGCCCCGAACGAGTATTGCCCGGCCATGTTGTTCGCGAGTTAGTAGAAAATGATCGTGTAATCGGTGGTATGACAGCAAAATGTTCTGAAGCAGCTATTGAACTCTACAAAACTTTTGTAGAAGGTGAGTGTGTTACTACTAATGCTCGTACTGCTGAAATGGCAAAGCTCACAGAAAACTCTTGTCGAGATGTTCAAATTGCATTCGCTAATGAGCTTTCAATTATCTGCGATAAGCTAGATATTGATGTGTGGGAGCTGATATCTCTTGCTAACCGCCACCCTAGGATAAATATTTTGCAGCCTGGTCCTGGTGTAGGTGGGCACTGTATTGCAGTTGACCCGTGGTTTATCGTAAGTAAAACACCTGAAGAAGCGCAAATAATTCATACCGCCCGTAAAGTGAATGATTCAAAACCGCATTGGGTGATCAATAAAGTTAAACTAGCAATTGCAGACTTTTTGCAAGCAAACCCAACTAAAACAGCAAAAGACGTGACTATTGCGTGTTATGGCATAGCATTTAAGCCTGACATAGATGACTTACGCGAAAGCCCTGCTTTAAATATTTCTCAACAGATAGCTGAATTACATTCTGGAGTTGTTATTGCTGTTGAGCCTAATGTTGAAAAATTATCAAAGAATATAAACTCGCTTCAGTTATCTACATTTGAAGTTGCAAAGAATAGTGCAGATATTCATTTGCTACTAGTAGATCATAAAGAGTTTAGAGCTGAAAAACCGTCTGTAAGCTATCTTATAGATACTAAAGGTATTTGGTTATAATAAATGTTAAACCGATTATTTGGGTTCAGTTTATTAAGTTTAACAGCTAATGTCTTAACAAAATCAGGCGTTTTCATTGTACTAATCTATCTTTCTCACTTTTTGACAATTGAAGATTTTGCGACCTATTCTTTAATTTATAATTTGACCATGGTTTTAGGTACGGTGAGTGCGGCGAGCTTTGGTATTTTAATAACTAATCTAGTTTCAAAATTAAATATATCTATTATTGCTTTAATAAAAAATCGGTTACCAGTATCAATAATTCTAAGTTTTTTAAGTTCGTTAGTAGCATGTTTTTTTATTGATTTGAATGGTATAAGTGCTCCTTATTTGTTTGTGTTTATATTTATTTGTTCACTTTCATATTCAATAGAGTCAATGTCTCATGGTGGTTTAAATGCGAAGCTGCTTTATAAGAAAATTTTATTTAATGGTTTTATTAAAGTTTCAGCGTTGATTTTAGGGTCGGTGATATTAACTCAGATTTTTGGTTTTATAGGTTCTATATTGGCCCTTGCATTATATGTCTTTTTGGGTTCTGTATTAAACTTTTTCTCATTACTTGTAGATAATAATATCAAGGATAAATATTTTGAAACTAAGAGAGAGGTTATAAGTGAAGCTTTACCTTTGCTACTAACAAACATAATGGTTACTGGCTCTATGTGGTGCCTAAACTATTATGCTTATGATAATTTAGGTGCTGCTGAAAGTAGTCTTTTGTCTGTCTTATTACAGATAACGCAGTTGATATTATTTGCTACTACAGCTTTTACAGCACCTTTATTACCCTTCTTAAATCGGCTAGAAAATAAAAATATAGAACTTGTTAACTTGTATGTGCCTACGCTTATAGTTGGTGTTATCTGTTTGTTTCTATATGAAATAGGTTTTTTCGAAGTGATATATGGCAATGGAATAATAAATAGTTCTAATGTTGAATTGCTAGCATACATGATGATGATTTCAATATTGTCTGTATTCAAGTTGTCGCTTTTTAGAAAAAATATACAAGCAGGTAAACTTCATTTGTCTCTTATTAATAACTCGATTTGGTTGCTTTTAGTTTTTTTAGGAATCGTATATTTTGGATTTGAAATAGCTGTGTTAGTTCAGTCTATGCTTTTTGCTCATTTTATTACATTGTTTACCTCTTTATATATGTATCATACTAGTGGTGTAGTAAGAGCGGAAATGTTTGTAAATATTAAAGGTTTAATGTTTATGTTTTTTATAATGTTTTGTGGGTGGGTTTTGTTGTGAATATAGTTGTTAAAGGAGCATACGGTACTAGGAATTTCGGCGATGATCTACTAATGCTTACAATGTTTAACTTGTTGGAAAATATTAATTGTGATGCAGATTTTTTATGTCCAGACCATAATTATATAAAGAAGTTAAACCCAGATATTAAGATAAATGCAAATAATTCTAATAAAAATTATGATGTTTGCATATATGGTGGCGGCACTCAGTTTTTTCATTTTAAGTCAAATAAGTTTGGGTTAGCAAATATTCTTAGTAAGGTCGCTGGTAATCTGATTAATCCAAGAAGAATGTATAACACTTTAACAAGGCGCCTCAGTAAAGAAGTTAGCTCTAAATCTGTTTCATATATTGGTATAGGCTTAGGTCCATTTGAAGATGTAACAATTAAGGAACGTGTTATAAAAAGTTTATCTAAAGCTGATTTTATTTCGCTTAGAGATGCGAAGTCTATTCGTTATATGGAAGGTTATGCTGATAGTATTAACTTTGGATCAGACTTGTGTTTTTGCCCAGAGTTCGAACCATATCTTCAAGGTGTTAAAAGACTTGGCATACAGGATAAGGCTAAAGTGGGTATTGTTTTAAGGGACTGGGTGAATACCGAAGAAGGTGTAATCCCTGAAAAAGTGATTATGAAAGTGGTAGAAAAGCTATCTGAGCAAGGTAAAGACCATATTTTCATTTTCTTTAGCTCTGTACATGATAAAAAGTGGATTAAGTTTTGTAAGTCATATTCTTTAAAATATATTGTTTGGAACCCTGATGAGCAAACAATTTTAGATTTTTTAAATATAATAGCCTGTTGTGATGTAATTATTTCTTCAAGGTTTCATGGTTTAGTTGTCAGCTCATTGTTGTCTATACCTTTTGTAAGCTTGGAAATTGAGCCCAAACTATCAATTTTCTCAAGAAAGTTCAGTAATTTCGAAACAGTAACTTACCCATTTAACCATGTAGACATTTTACAAGGTATAGAAAAGGCTAAATGGCTTGAAGAAAATGATAATGTTGTTAAGGGGGAGAAAGAAAGAGCGAGGGTTATGGCTGGTAAATTTAATAAATATCTAAGGAGTATTGTAAGTGAGTCATAAAGTGATAGTTGTTACAGGTCATAGTAGGCTCGATAGTGGCGGTGTAGGCACTCATTTAAAGCTATTAATTAATGAATTAGATAAAAAGAATAAACTTTTAGATGTTGTGTTGGGGTCAACAACTGATGGTAAGTTGTTCCATTATTTTGTGCGCCTATTCTCAAAAATTTTTAATTTTCCTCATTTATCAAATAGTTTATATCCTATTGCGAACATATATTTTATAAAGAAAAAGTTAAAAAAATCAATATGCAAAAATGTTAATGATAAACAGTGTGTAATTATTCATACTCATGATCGTAGTTCAACAATAGCTGCATTTATGTTGAAAGATGAATTCAATTTGAGGATAGTGCAAACTATCCATGCTCCTTTTTATCAGCAATATGAAATTCACCCAGAAATATCAAAGTCACTTGTGCCTCAATATATTAGGGGGTTAGATTCTAAAACTGTTGATTTTGCTGATTTGTATATTGCTGTTGATAACTTACAAAGAGAATTAATAATAAGAGATTTTAAACATGAACTTGGTAATAAAAGGGTAGAGGTAATACCAAATGCTGTTGAAAGTGATTTACTGAGCTATAAAATTGAAGAGTCTAATAGCGAATGTGGTAAATATTTTCTTGTTTCAAGACACTTGCATGAAAAAAACGGTGTAGAGTATGCGATCAAGGCATTTGATTTATTTTTAAGAAATAATCCCGTTATAAATGTTAAATTATATATATTAGGCCAAGGCCCTCTTGAGTCAGAGTTAAGAGAGTTAGTGAATTCTCTAAATTTAGAAAATGAGGTAATTTTCATGGGGGCTAAGAAACGTACAGATTGTATACGAATCACCGCTAACGCATTGGGTTCAATAGTTCCCTCAGTGCCTGTTGGTGATTATATTGAAGCCACATCATTATCTATGCTAGAAGCTTTAGCTTTGAAGGTACCTTTGATTGCTTCTAATATAGGCGGTATTCGTCAGGTTTTGGATGGGAAAAATGCAGCTTTCTTGGTTGAACCTGGTAAACCTGAGTTGATAGCTTCTGCAATGAATGAAATATTTAGTGGTACAAGTGTGTGTAAAATGCGATCAGAAAATGGTTATTCATTAGTTAGAGAAAATTACACTACAGACGTATGGTCAGATAAAATTATAGGCTGTTATGAGTAATCATCTAAACTTAATACATTTAAGGAATGTAATGTTCATTTGCATTACATTCCTCTTAAATTTATTGGTCGGTTATGAGGTCTTATATTTTTTAGTTTACTATTACTTTTCTGAATTTTTATGTCTAAGGTTTAATGTTTTTAGGAGTTATAAAGAAAGGTGGATTTATTTTTTTAGTTACATTTTTCTTTTTTCATTGTCCTGTATTTTAATCGAGCACCATTATTTTTACTATGACATCCCTTTTGATGCATATGGTGATGATAAAAGGTTTTCTGATTGGGGGGTAAGTTTAAAGGAGGATTTGTTTGTAAGTTCCTATTCTATTTATGAGAAATTTATTGCTATTATTTTTTTGTTTTACGATGTTTTAGGTCTAGGCAATTCATTATTTCAAGTTTTACCCTTTAATATAATTTTTGCTGCGTTTACTATAGTTATTTCACATAGGCTTGCTTTGCACGTTATTGGTGTGGATGTTTCTTATTTTGTATTGTTAGTCACAATTTTGCTTAATTATACTTATTCTCAAAATGTTGTGCATTTATATCGTGATGTATATATCAGTTTCTTTTCAGTTGTTTTTTTGTTAGACGTTCTAGAAAAAAGGAAAAGAGCTTTGTTGTGGGTATTCTTAGTAATGCCATTTAGGTTGCCTAATGGACTGATCTTATTGTTTTTGTACATTTTAAGTTATACTCTTTATTTGAATAGAAATAGACTCCTCAAATTACTCACCATTTCTGGTTTAAGTTTTACCTTTATATTGGCAATGATTTTTACCAATGTTTCTATTTCTAAATATCAGCTTGGTAATGTGGATAAAATAGTTTCCGAAAGAGTTACAAAGTTTTCTGATAGTGCTTCTGAAGCGGGTGGAGGAATGGCAAAAGTTAATAGTATGCCATTGCCTATTAGGTTTGTTATTAATAACTATGCCCAAGTTATAAGACCTATTTCTGTTAATGGCATTTATCACCCCGTTAGAGAAAGCTTAATGCATGAGAAAATTCTTAATCATCGAAGTATAGGTTGGGCAATAACTACGATTACTCTTTTGTTCCTTGTTGGTCCATATGTACTAGGTGTTACAAATGTAGTTCTTATGCGAAATGGTTTAAATAAAGAGTTCTGCTTTTACTTTATTGTAATGGCTATTACTGTAGGCTTTTTCTCTTTTCTAGATAGGCATAGGGTTCTGCTTATACCATTATTACCCACAATATATGCAATCGGTTGTTCATTTTCACCAGGTTTTTCTATTGGTTTTAAGCGAAACCAAATATTTTTATTGTTATCAGTTTTACTCAGCGGAGTTGTTATTTATGGAGCTATATAATGAAGTTGCTTATTGATTTTTCACCTATAAAATCTGGTGGTGGCGCACAATTGGCTATTAACTTCTTAAAGTTATTTAAGGCTGACTGTAACTTTGACGTTCTTATCTCTGATGCTTTTCCTTATAATTTGAATGAGCTGAATTTACAATGCAATGTTATAGTAAATAGCGCGAAAACAATTTCACGATTAAAGTTTGAATATTTTCATTATAAAAAAATTGTCAAAAAGAATAATTACACCCATGTCTATACTTTTTTCGGCTCAGGACTACCAAAGATAAAGGGAGTGAAACAAATTTCTGGTGTAGCCTACCCTATTATTTGTAATGATGATTCTCCATACTGGAAATTTTTGCCTACTACATTTAAGTTTAAGAAAAAAATAGTTAACTACATTAGAAAAAGTCGCCTAAAAACAGCAGACCATATCATTTTTGAAACGGAAGTTATGCAGTCAAGATGCTGCGATGTTCTTAATTTTAATGCCACAAATTCTACTGTTTTAGCTCCAACACCTTCTTTTTTCATAAAAAAAGCCAAAGTTAGTGAAAGTCGAAATATAACTAAATTTCTGATCTTATCGGGGCTTGATTATCATAAAAATATCTGGAGGGTGGTCCAGCTACTTCCTAAGTTAAGAGAAAACAATATCATAGTTAAATTTGTATTGTCATCTACTAAAAATCAGCTTGTATCTTTTTATAGAAATTTAATTGATGGTATCAGCGAAGAATTAATTGATGAGTTTTTTGAGTTCAAAGGCCATATCAAGGCAGATCTAATACAACAAGTATATGATGATATCGATGTGGTTATGAATATAGCTGATCTCGAGAGCTTTAGTAATAACTATATGGAAGCATGGGTTGCAGGCAAACCGATTTTGGCGAGTGATCGTGACTTTGCAAGATATATTTGCAAAGGTTCAGCTTATTATGTAGAACCTCACGATAGTAAGAGCTTGTATAATGGTATGGTTAAGTTTGTTAATAAAGAAATAGATAAGGATGAAATGGTAATGCAAGGGGAGGCAAATTTATCTATCTTACCTTCTTTCGAAGAGCGAGTTGAAAAGATCTTAGAGGTGATTAAGAGATGAAATATTTCTTAGTTGTTAGTTATGAACTTCTGATGCGCCTCATTTTTTCTTTGCCTAGGTATAGAACATTTAACTTTTTGAAGTCCATCTTTATACGATTATGTGGTGGTGAAACTGGAAATCGGGTCGTTTATTATCCAGGGGTTTGGATTTGCCCAGCTAAGAATATTCAAATCGGTAATGATGTTGATTTAGCATTGGATGTGCTCATCACTACAAGCGGTGGTGTATCAATTGGTGATAGAACTTTAGTCGGGTATCGCACACAAATACTCTCCTCAAATCACAACGTCCCATGTAATAAAAGTAGGATCTTCGATGCTGGCCACACTTCAGCTCAAGTTGTAATTGGGTCAGATGTATGGATTGGTGCATCTTGTGTAATTTTGCCTGGTGTTACCATTGGTGAGGGGGCCGTTGTCGCAGCTGGTAGTGTTGTGACTAAAAATGTTCCACCTTTTACTTATGTAGCAGGTATACCTGCACAAGTTATTAAGGAAAGAAAATGAAGCAAATTTTACAAGATATGGCGAAAGGTGGTTCGTCAATTGTTGAAGCCCCAGCTCCAAAAGCAACTAAGCACCATGTTCTCATTAATACCACCACAACGCTAATCTCTGCAGGCACAGAAAGGATGCTGGTGGATTTCGGTAAAGCGAATTTAATCGATAAAGCACGTTCACAACCAGACAAAGTAAAAATGGTGCTCGAGAAAGTTCAAACCGATGGACTGATGACCACAGTTGATGCCGTGAAATCCAAGTTGGCCCAACCCTTGCCTTTAGGGTACTGTAATGTAGGTGTTGTTGAGCAAGCTGGTAGCGGAGTTGATGCGTTTAAAGTTGGAGACCGTGTTGTTTCAAATGGACCTCATGCTGATGTGGTGCGCGTGTCTAAAAATCTTGTTGCGAAGATCCCTGAGAATGTTTCTGACGAAGAGGCTGCGTTTACTGTTGTAGCAAGTATAGGCTTACAGGGTATACGTCTTGCCAACCCTACTATGGGTGAATCATTCGTTGTTACTGGTGTTGGGCTTATAGGTTTGTTAACTGTGCAAATGCTTCGAGCTCAAGGTTGTAGGGTACTGGCCATTGATTTTGATCAGTCTAAGCTAGATATGGCAAAAGAGTTCGGGGCAGAAATTTGTAACCCAGGGTTGGGAGAAGACCCTGTATCCGCTGGTATGGCATTTAGCCGTGGCAATGGTATTGATGGCGTCATTATTACTGCATCCACCAAATCGAATGACCCAGTTACGCAAGCCGCTCGTATGAGCCGCAAACGTGGTCGTATTATTTTAGTGGGTGTAACAGGCTTAGAGCTGAGTCGTGCGGATTTTTATGAAAAAGAGCTGACTTTCCAGGTATCGTGTTCTTATGGGCCTGGTCGTTATGATCATAACTATGAAGAGAAAGGAAATGACTACCCACTACCTTTTGTTAGGTGGACGGAGCAGAGAAACTTTGAAGCTATTCTAGACATGATGGCTGGTGGCCAACTTAACGTAAAACAGCTTATCACGCACCGTATTTTGTTTGAAAATGCGACAGAAGCCTATGATTTATTGACGAGTGACAAGTCTGCACTGGGCATTCTTTTACAGTATGGTTCGCCTTCAGAGTCTCGACACACTTCAAAAGTAACGCTTAATTCTGAAGTCGTATATAAACAGGGAGAACCTGTTATAGGGTTCGTAGGGGCTGGCAACTATGCATCACGGGTATTAATCCCTGCGTTCAAAAATGCGGGTGCACAGCTTCATAGCATTTCCACTTCGGGCGGTATAAACGGTGTTATCCATGGTAATCAAGCGGGTTTCAAAGAAGCTACCACGGATACAGACGCACTGATCGAAAGTGATGAAGTAAATACGGTGGCTATCGTAACCCGTCACAATAGTCATGCACATTTTGTGAAACAGTCCTTGAATGCCGGAAAGAATGTCTTCGTAGAAAAACCGCTGGCGATCACTCACGAAGAGCTTGAGGAAGTTAAGTCTGCTTATGAAGAAGCGTCTCAATCAGACAATCCTCCTAAGTTAATGGTTGGTTTTAACCGCCGTTTCGCTCCTCAAATACAAAAAATGAAGTCATTGATTGACCCTGTAAAAGGGCCTAAGTCATTCATTATGACGATGAATGCAGGTAGTATTCCTGCAGATCATTGGACTCAAGATATCGCTGTCGGTGGTGGGCGAATTATTGGAGAAGCTTGTCACTTTGTAGACCTAATGCGCTTTCTGGTTGGTAGCGAAATTGTATCTGTACAAGCGCTTAGAATGGGTGATAGTGATGCAGTAGAGATTACGGAAGACAAAGCAGCGATCATACTCGGATTTGCTGACGGCTCATTTGGTACAATTCATTATTATGCGAATGGTGCCGCAAGTTTCCCTAAAGAGCGGATTGAAGTGTTTGCAGACGGCAAAGTTCTACAGCTAGATAACTTTGTTAAGTTAAAGGGTTTTGGCTTTAAAGGATTCAAGAAAATGAACCTTTGGAAACAAGATAAAGGTCAAAACCTTTGTTCGCAATTGTTCTTAGACTCAATCCGCGATGGCAAGAGCGCGCCAATTGATATCCATGAAATTTTTGAAGTTGCGAAGATATCTATCGATATAGCCGAGCAACTTAGACAACAATGAGTGGCCAATTAGAAAGGGTACTTAAGATATTTCACACTGTGAAATATCTTAAGTTTAAGCAGGTATATTTCAGAGTTTACTACCGATTCCATAAGCCTAAGTTTATCGAGAGCGGTCAACCAAGCAATTCTGAATGGCAATGGTCAGGGCCTTTACTGAACAAGCAAAGCTTATTTAGTAACACCGATGTTAGGTTCCTTCACCAAGCGGGGAAAATTAAAAGCCCTACTGATTGGAATTGTTCGAGTAAACCTAAGTTATGGCTATATAACTTACACTATTTTGATGACTTAAGTTCACTGGATGGGGTAGAGAGAAGCTCTTTACATCAACACTTTATTGATAAGTGGATTGAGGAAAACCCGCCGTGTAGCGGGAATGGTTGGGAGCCTTATCCAATATCTTTGCGATTGGTTAACTGGGTTAAATGGTGCAGTGTTCAACCCCAAGTCTCACCTAAGTACCTTAAAAGTATGCTTGAACAAGCAAATGTGCTGACGCAGCAATTAGAATATCATATCCTTGGAAACCATTTATTTGCTAATGCGAAGGCATTGACCTTTGTTGGCGCTTATTTACAAGGAGAAAACTCTGCGCAGTTGTTAGCGCAAGGGATCAAGCTACTTAATGAAGAGCTTGACGAGCAGTTTTTAGTGGATGGTGCGCACTTTGAACTTTCGCCAATGTATCATGAGATCTTGTTATGGGATTTACTTGAACTAATAGATTTGGCGATGACGAGTAACAGGTCTGAGCTAAATGAGTGCCTGCCAAAGTGGACTGGTGTAGCAAGAAAAGCATTGAATTGGCTGTCATCTATGATTCATGAAGATGGCGAAGTAAGCTTTTTTAATGATGCTGCTATTGGTATCGCAATGCAACCACAACAGATACTTTCTTACGCACACAAGTTAGGGCTCAATCATGATAAAGTAAATCAGCAGTTAATTACCAATCAAGATAGTGGATATAGCCGTGTTTCTTTCGAGCAATATGCCATTATTTTCGATCATGCTAATGTTGGACCTGACTATTTACCTGGGCACGCACATGCTGATACGTTGAGCTTTGAATTATCGATGGGTAAACAACGTGTCTTCGTAAACTCTGGCACATCTTTATATGGCACATGCGCTGAGCGTATAAGGCAACGTAAAACAGCAGCACATAACACGGTCTCTGTTTTAGGGTATGATTCTTCACAGGTTTGGTCAGGTTTTAGGGTGGCTAAACGGGCGTATGCAAAATTAGAAAAATCTATTTGTAGCACGGATAATGTACAGCTAGTCGCCTGTCACAATGGCTATTTGCAGCAAAGCCCCAAGGTTAAGCATACACGAGAGTTAGTGTGTTCTCCTGACAGTGTCATTGTCAGTGATATGTTATCAAAACAGCTCCCTGCTTGTTTTCACCTGCATCTTCACCCCGATGTTGATGTCATTAAACTTTCTGACAAAGAGATTAAAATCACGAAAGATGATGAAGTAATTTGCTTACTCAGTAGCTCTGAGCCTTTAAGAATAAAAGACAGTACTTGGCACCCTGAGTTTGGTATGTCCATTGTAAATAAAAAGATTGAAATAGAATTTACAAGCGGCAATTTAAAAACAGAAATTAAACAAATTAAGAGGGACTCGTGAAAATACTGGTTTTATCATTTTATTTTAAGCCAGACCTCTGCGCGGGCTCGTTTAGAACGACTGCTTTGGTTGAGCAGTTAAGGCAACAAGCAGGAGTAGAGGTTGAGGTAGTAACAACAATGCCAAATCGATATGCAAGCTTTGATGCTGGGGCTAAAGCTGAAGAGATTGATGGCAATGTAAGAATAAGGCGTATATCGCTGCCATCTCACGAAAGCGGGATGCTAGACCAAATAAAATCGTTTAAAACGTTTTATCAGCAAACTCAAAAGCTGGTTAAGAGTGAAAACTACGATCTCATTTTTGCTACGAGCTCTAGACTGTTCACTGCGTTTTTGGGCGCTCGCGTCGCTAAAAGTAAGAAAGTACCTTTGTACTTGGATATACGGGATATTTTTGTAGATACAATTAAAGACGTTCTATCCCCTAAAGCGGTATTGCTATTAAAGCCAGTGCTTTCAGCCTTTGAAAAATATACATTCTCCTCAGCTAAACACATTAACCTTGTTTCTAAGGGGTTTGCGGGGTATTTCAAAGCCCGATATTCAAAGGCGAATTATTCTTGGTTTACCAACGGTATTGATGGTGAATTCTTAGATTTGCCTAATATTAAAAGGGAAATAAATTCCGAAGAAAAGGCGAAGCGACTCGTCTATGCGGGTAATATTGGTGAAGGACAAGGGTTACATATGATTCTTCCTGAATTTGCCAGTTCATTAGATAAAGGCATTCAAATTAGTGTTATCGGTGATGGTGGTCGAAAGCAGCAATTGATTGATAGTATCTCTGGTATAACAAATTTAGAATTGCTACCTCCAATTAATAGGCAAGAGTTAATCAAAGAGTACTTAGATGCAGATATTCTTTTTTTACACTTAAATGATTACCCTGCATTTGAGAAAGTACTCCCTTCTAAGATATTTGAATATGCCTCAACGGGTAAGCCAATTTTAGCCGGTGTTTCTGGGTATGCTGCTGAGTTTATAAAATCAGAAGTTTCTAATGCAGAAATTTTTTACCCTGGAGATCATAAAGGAGCTATGGATGCATTTAATAAATTAAAGCTTGTGCACACAGATAGAAGCGACTTTATTGAAAAATACACCAGAGCGAACATAATGAAGGATATGAGTAACTCGATTGTTGAGTTAGGATAGTTATGATGAGTAAAGTTTTAATTACTGGCTATTCGGGGTTTGTAGGTGGTCACTTACTGAATACCCTAGGTAATTTGGAAAATGTTAATTTACTTGGACGTTCTACACCTCCAAAATGTCATGAGCATTTAAAAGCAAATATAGACCCTCATTCAGATTATTCAGCGGTGCTACAGGACGTTGATGTTATTGTACACATAGCTGCCCGTGTACATGTTATGAGTGAGGCAGCAGAAAAACCGCTGGAAGAGTTTAGATTTGTTAACACAGACGGAACACTTAATCTTGCGAAGCAAGCTGCGGTGACGGGTGTGAAGCGCTTTGTGTTTTTGAGTTCAATCAAAGTAAATGGTGAGAGTACGACTGAAAAGCAGGCTTACAGTGCTTTGGATAAACCAAGTCCAGAGGACCCATATGGTGTCTCCAAAGCTGAAGCCGAAGAGCAATTGCTTGCCTTGGGTAAAGAAGTTGGAATAGAAGTGGTCATCATTCGCCCACCGCTAGTATACGGCGAAGGTGTTAAAGCTAATTTTGCATCATTGATGAAACTCGTTGGAAAAGGTCTTCCTTTACCATTTAGAGCGATAAATAAGAATAAACGGAGTTTGGTATCTGTTTATAATTTAGTTGACTTAATAAAAGTGTGCATAGACCACCCGAATGCTGCTGGCCAGGTTTTCTTGGTAAGTGATGGTGAAGATGTGTCGACAGCTGAAATGGTTGCAATGATGGCTAAAGCACAAGAAAAACCGAATTTATGTATCCCAATACCTAATTGGTGTTTTAAAATGGTAGGGAGATTGTTCTCAAAAGAAGACATTGTTGATAGATTGACAGGGTCTTTGCAAGTAGATATAACACATACAAAAAATACGCTTAGCTGGCGTCCTCCATATTCGATGGAACATGGATTTCGATTGGCTTGTAAGCAGAAAAATTAGGAAATCAACATGGTCCGCATACTCGACTTTTTCTTTGCACTATTTGGCTTACTATTTGCGTTCCCGTTTTTAGTGATTTTATACATCATTGCTTTGTTTGACACAGGTTCACCTATATTTATACAGGAGCGTGTTGGTCGTAATAGAAAGCCTTTTATGCTTGTTAAGTTTAGAACAATGAGCTTAGACACCGCATCAGTAGCGAGTCATTTAGCGAGTACAACGTCAATCACCCCGTTTGGTGGTTTTTTACGGAAGACTAAACTTGATGAATTGCCTCAGCTTTGGAATGTCTTAAAAGGTGAGATGAGTTTAGTAGGCCCGCGTCCTGGTTTATTTAATCAAGAAGAGTTGACTTTAGCACGCATGGAAAAAGGTATATTTAGTGTACGCCCAGGTATTACAGGCCTTGCTCA
Organism: Pseudoalteromonas sp. MMG005; assembly: GCF_018101015.1. Lineage (NCBI taxonomy): Bacteria > Pseudomonadati > Pseudomonadota > Gammaproteobacteria > Alteromonadales > Pseudoalteromonadaceae > Pseudoalteromonas > Pseudoalteromonas sp. MMG005. The sequence goes on from NZ_JAGJEK010000002.1 coordinate 119,980, forward strand.
AGTAAGCGACATAGATATGTCGACTCCTGAGTTACTTGCTAAAACAGACTGCGAGATGATTGATAATTTTACTCTCGGTGATTATTTTAAATATATTATTATGACAGTAACAGGCAGCGGTAGCGGTGATAGGGTGAAGTAAATGTCTTAGTATGCATAATAATTGAATGAGGGAAATTTGAATATAATATTTCTCCTCAATCTGAATTGTTAGTTGGTCACTAAAGTCGCTATCTAATAGCTAGCTGGGGGGGAGTTTATTCTGTTTTCAATACTGTAAATTCCCCAAATTAGCGAAAATCAAGGAAAACCTTTGATTTTTCTAGGTGAAGAAGGTCAGTTTGTGTGGGTTTTTAGGATGCTCTGTAATAGTTAACTTTATGGAGCTTCATATTAGTCAGTAGATCCTCCATATTTTTTCCATACATTAAAGTCATGATAGTATATATTTAACAATACCCAGCTAGGGCTGGATGTAGAAACTAAAATAGGAAACTTCATGGAACGTTTGTTTCACTCATTATTAGATTTGTCTCGTTCGCGTAAACGAGTTGTTACTTTACTAATTGATTCAATATTTATATTTTCAGCATTTTGGCTCGCGTTATTTGTGCGGCTTGATAGTTTTTCTTCATTTTTTAATTTGGATAATTGGTTAATACTTGGGGTTATTCTTCCTGTAAGCTTGGTTGCTTTTATAAAACTAGGCTTATATAGAGCTGTATTACGTTATGTCGGCGCAAATGCGGTAGGAGCGGTATCGCTAGGCACACTGATAAGTACCATAGTTATGGTGCTTAGCACTTTTTTTATGCAGGTAAACATTCCAAGAACCATGCCTGTGATATATGCGATATTGTTGGTTATGTCTGTCGGTGGTTCTCGAATCATGGTGCGCGCAATGATAGGGCGGTTAGTTGCCGTGGGTAAAACGCCAGTTGTTATTTATGGTGCAGGAGATGCGGGTAGGCAATTAGCAATTGCGTTAGTGACAGGCCCTGATTACTATGTCACGGCATATATCGATGATGATGAGACTAAGCATAATTCGGTTATTCAAGGGGTACCGGTTTTTGGCTTCAATGCAATTTTTAACTTGATTGATCAAAAGAAAGTTGAAAAGGTATTGTTAGCCATGCCGAGCTCTAGCCGCGCAAAACGAAAAGAGATATTACTTAAGTTAGAAAAGTTACCAGTAGAAGTAATGACTGTTCCTGGTATGGCTGATGTCGTAGAAGGAAAAGCTAGTATCAATGAAGTTAAAGCTGTTGAAATTGAAGATTTGTTAGGTCGAGATTCAGTAGCACCCAAAGCTGAACTATTAGCTGCGAATATAGCCGAAAAAGTTGTCATGGTGACGGGGGCTGGTGGTTCTATTGGTTCTGAATTATGCAGGCAAATAATTCAGTTAAAGCCGGCTAAATTGGTTTTATTTGAAATCTCCGAGTTTGCTTTATATAACATTGAGAAAGAACTTTCTGAGTTTAACAATAAAAATAGGCTTGATGTTGAGTTGATCCCGCTAATGGGTTCAGTACAAAGAATTAACCGTATTGAAACGTGTATGAAGTCATTCGGTGTGCAAACAGTTTACCATGCAGCTGCTTATAAACATGTTCCGCTTGTCGAGCAGAATGTGGTAGAGGGAGTCAGGAACAATGTTTTTGGTACCTATTATACAGCTAAAGCCGCTGTGAATGCTGGGGTTGATACATTTGTTCTTATTTCAACTGATAAAGCCGTTAGACCTACTAATGTGATGGGCGCGACTAAGCGCATGGCAGAGCTTGTATTGCAAGGTTTAGCACAAGATTCGGCCAAGCATAAAACACGTTTTTGTATGGTGCGCTTTGGCAATGTATTAGGCTCTTCTGGCTCGGTTGTTCCTTTATTTAGACGTCAAATCCAAGAAGGCGGGCCAATTACTTTGACTCACCCTGAAATCACACGTTTTTTTATGACCATTCCAGAAGCAGCGCAATTAGTGATTCAAGCAGGTGCTATGGGACGTGGTGGAGACGTATTCGTATTAGATATGGGGGAGTCTGTAAAGATTAAAGACTTGGCGACAAAAATGGTGCACTTATCAGGTTTGGAAATACAGACAGATACTAACCCTCATGGTGATATTGAGATTAAATGTACCGGTTTAAGGCCTGGTGAAAAGCTTTATGAGGAATTGCTAATTGGAGATAACGTAGAGCTAACAAATCATGAAAGGATCATGACAGCTAAAGAAGTGATGTTGCCGATAGCAGAGTTAACGGTATTTCTAGATGCAATGGATATTGCGTGCCATAACTTTGATCATGAAACAATACGTCAATTATTGTTAGATGCTCCGACAGGGTTTAATCCTAAAGATGGAATCGGGGACCTCGTTTGGAATAATCGTGGTAAGGCCAATTTACCGCCTAGCAGTTATAGTGATACCAAAGTAGTTAAGTTTAAATAATAAGTATCTTTAATACTGTATGATCTTAAAAAGCTGCTAGAAAAAGGCTAGCAGCTTTTCTTTACACCGACATCACTTTTTAAATGTGTTGTACGCTTCTCTGAGTCTAGGTAAGTGATGTTGAATATAGCTTTCAGACAAACGACTTTGATTAAACAACTCTGTTTCAATTGATGTATCATTAAATGGCAGTTGAGCTAATCCAAAAGCCACAGTGTTAGCGTCGTTTCCAACTCTTGTTTGTATACGCTCTCTCCAGTTACTCTTACCTTTAAGAACACCGTACGGGGTTGTATAGTCTTTACGAGGGGTTAAAGGAACTGTTAAGCCTACGCCGACAAAGCGACCAGTGGTATCTAGGTAGTAAATGTCTAAAGAGGTGTCACCAAACCAAAATTTACTGGTGAGTTTATAGCCGCTATCTTTGTTGAAAAATTTACCAACGCTTGCTGAGAGGCTGATATCATATTCAGATAAGTTGTATTGGTAACTGGTATTGTAAACTGTTTTGTCACCATCATAGTCTTGATAGTCAAAATAGCCTAATTGCGCACTAACTTGATGTCGGCCATCTTCGCTCATCCACATACTTTGATGTTTAAAACCTAAATAGTCTGTAAAGTCATAGTAGTAGCCAATTTGTGTTTGATTGTAGATATTGAACGACAGCTGCCAATTTTGTTTGTAGGTTAAACTGGTAAGGCCATCTTTATGCCTAAATCGCGTAAAAGGCTTGTTATCTTTGAAATCATCGGAAGTGGCAACACCTTGTGTGCCTGTAGCGACGAAAGAACCGCCTTGCCAAACTGGCACCTCTAGTTGTGCTTTTAAAGCGAGGGAATAATCAAGTACGCCAAGCTCAGTAGCAACGCCTTTAACAATATCAGGGCTTAATGTGAGACGTGGTTTGTAATACGGGCTATTAGTCGAGCCAAAGTTAACCCAGGTTAACCCACCATGTTGTATATTTACACGGTTGGTGATCGCCAAGTTAGGTGCACTACCAGATTGTATAAAATCTCTGTATTCATCTAATTGACCTGATATTTGGATTTGCGGCACTTCAAGTTTTTGTAGCACCAAATTGAAGTCCATACCTGGGTAGTTAAAGTGCGCTTGTAAGCGACCTAATATTAAGCCAATAGCATCCAGTTCATTTTGGTTGAAGACATGGTTTTCAATAATGATGTGTACACTTGATAGGCTATAACCAACATGGATGTTTTCGAACCCATCAGCAAGTAATGCTGCTTTAAAGGCCATGGCTGTTTGTTCTAACTCTGAATCTGTTGCATTGTGTGTCACTACTTTTGATTTTAGGAGTGAGGGCTTACCTTTGCTAACTGTGTTTTCAGCTTGTTGAGAGCGCTGACTTGTGAGTGAAGCGGCATTTACTTTTGGGTTGTTTGAGTCAGAAGTGATGCTCACCATTTGCGGTGCTGGTTTCACAGGTCTATAATTTTTATGCTCAGATTTATTGAGTTGGTATTTAAGGTTTACCCCAAAATAAATGTCGTCTTCACTTTGCTTATGGTCATAATAGTTTGCAGCCAAACTGATGGCTAAATTATTACTTAACCATTTTTTAGGTACGTGCACTTTAACCCCTGAGCTTGCGGCTTCACCATCATGTTCGGCTGTAATACTTAGCCAATCAGTCGCATGCCACTGTACACCTGCAAATGCCCCGTCTAATCGATTTGTTAAATTATCAGTTGAGCCAGCACCCAAAGTTAAATCGAAATCACCTAAACGTTTTGTGGCTACTGCGTAGTAAGCTTTATAGTTGTTTGCCGCGCCGCCAATATCTTGCGCACCAATAGCAAGCGAAAACCACTCATGGGGAACAAACGGTAGCTGATACTTGGCATTGAATGATAAGTCACGAATTTGCTTATTGTCTTTTGCAGTTTCGTGAAAAAGGTTATCGTGAATACTCACACTGGCAATTTTACCACCGACCTCTAGACCCTTAAACACACCCGCGTTAATAGTAAAATTATGGCCATCAACGATATCTTGCCTAAATTCAAGTTGGTTATTATATTGTGTATGTAGACTGCCAAAATCAGCAGTATAGGCATTAGGAATGTTAATTAACCCAGTGTAGCCATAAAAAGATTGATTATCTGTTATTGCAGCCATCGCTGGGGAGCTTGCTATAAAGCAAGACCATATCATGGTGTTGGTTTTTTTGCGCATGAGTCAACCGTATTGTTGTGTTATTCCGTGTCGCAACAACTCAAAAAAGAGTTTATATGCGTTAAAATATGATTGTATCGAGGTTAATTAAAAATACCAATGGGTTGTGGCTAAAGATGTGTAAATTAAGAAGGAAAATTAAAAGTATTAACTGAAATTTATGACTTATGACAAATGTTTATCATATTAGTATTGTAAAGTACGATCTAGCGTCACACATCGCCATTATTCTGTTGGAACTTTGAGCTTCATATGCTACATTTGTAACGCTAAAAGTTAAAACCAGTTGCTTGTATAAGCTTTAGGTATAACTTAATTTGGCGGAAGTTCAGGGAGTGAAAAAAGTCCCTGTTTAACTTTATTAAATTTTAATGTCTAAATTGCCATTAACTGCTGCTATGCATATAGTAGTAGTTGAATTTAATGTATTGTTAACAGCGCACTTAAAAGTAGTTGTTAATTTTGAAAGGAACACAAGGATCAACCATGTTTGCTAATAAAAAATCACTTCTCGCTCTATCTGTTGCTTCTGCACTAACCCTTACTGGTTGTTTTAGTGACGACGATAATAATGTGGTTGTAGAACCACCAGTAACACCTACAGACCCAGTTGTTGTCGCGCCAACAGCGCCTGCTGAATTAGGTCTCGTTGTTAATGCAAATGTTGTTGATGCAGTAACGACGAACGTTGTAAATGCGAAAATTTCATTTTTAGAAAATGGCCAAGAAGCAACTAACATTGTGGATGCTAATGGTAATCAATTGAAGGTTGTGGATGCGGCTAACGGTAATGTTGTATTTACTAAAAAAGCAGACTCTGAAATCACAGAGGTTACACTGAGTGTTACTGCTGACGGCTATATTGGCAAAAGCTTTATTGTTGATTTAACGGCTGCAGAGGGTGTGTCATCTATAGCCGCACAACTGGCATTAACATTGGCGAATGGACCTGGTGTTAAAACTGTCGTTGAAACTGTTGGTGCTGTTGGCGGTTCTACTTCAACTGAAGTAAAAGCTGAATCAACGGGTAAAACTGGTGCTGGAGCAAGTATCCCAGCTGGCACTCAATTATTAGATGCTGCTGGAAATGCAATCTCAGGCGAGCTGTCATTAAATGTAAGTGGGGCTGATAGCACTTCTGGTGCAGCTGCTGCGATTGTTCCTGCAGGCTTAAATGCTGCGGACGCTGCAAGCACCGCTAAATCAGCGGGTGTAGCAAATATTATTATGGCTGATGCCAACGGGAATAAAGTAAAAAGCTTTGGTGACAGTGAGATCACAGTAACTATGGCAATCCCTGCTGACACTATGCAAAATGGTGCTGCAATTCAAACTGGTGATACGCTTAAGTTGAAGTCTCATAATGAAGACACCGGTGTATGGGCTGATGAAACAAATGTTGTTACTATTGGTGCACTAGATGGTGACTCAAACACCTTCACTGGTACATTCCAAACTAAACACTTAACGTTCTTTACATCAACAGTAGATATTACACCATGTACTTCAGACATCTCTCTAAACGTGTCAGGTGATGCTGTTCCAGCCGGTGGCTTATATGTTCAGTTTGCGTCAAGTGATGCATCTGCAAATAGCTTCATAGCTGCGGGTTCAACGGCAACCACATTAATCTCAGCAGAGAAGGCTAAGCGTTTTGGTATATCAGCAGATGCCAAAGCGTCAGTGTCAATCGTTGATGTTAATGGTACTGAATGGTTTAATTCAAATGGTGAAGTAGATGTGTGTGGTGCTGTTACAGCAACACTCGTAAACCCTGTTGCGCAGCCAGTTAGCGAAAACTTTACTGTGACAGCTACATGTAGTGACGGCACAACAGTAGATATGAGTAATGCTGTTGTGACGTATGGCTTAGCTGGTAAAGCGCAATCTATAGCGGCAAGTGCTGGTAATGGAGCATTCGCATTGGCGAATATGGTTCCAGCCACTACTGCTACGTATACTGTGGCGGTTGATGCTCGTATACCTCTTGACAATGGTACAACTATGGCAACAGGTCCAATCACAGTTACTCCAGATGGAACTGCAGAATCGCTTCCGTTAACAGCTGATTGCGGTGACTTAACAGGTGCTAACTAATTTAATTAGTTAATACCTTAGTTAAAAAAGCCGCTTTTTAGCGGCTTTTTTGCGCGTGTTTATTTGTATACGTTTAGTGATATGAGCTTAGTGATATGAGCTTAGTGATATGAGCTTAGTGATATGAGCTTAGTGATATGAGCTTAGTGATACGCACTTACTTATACGTGTTTTTATCGTTATCTGGCTGCATTGCCATATGACAGGGAAAAGGGGTCCTGTTTTTTGTGTGGGCATGTAAGCCACAAAAGGTAATATGGTGTCACTGAGAGAGAAGTTTGGAAAGAAGTTGCCTTTTTATGACATATCAGTGGTGTCGGGCTAAAAATCGCTGCCAATGTACGTTGTTATTAATCACCCGAATAGGGGCGACGACTTGCTTTAAGATAGCGAATTGCGGTGGCGCTGTTAACACCTCATCTTTTAAGCCCAATAAATAATAAAAAGCCGATTTATTGGCTCTTTGTAGCGCTGCAATCCGTATCTGTTGTTCAAAGTTGAGTCTTAAGCTGCTGATTGCGGTTTTTTGGCCTTGTTGATCAATGGAGGGCAAGTCACACTTTTGTAAATAGCCTAACCGTTCACCTTCACCAGAAAACCATATTCTGACCTTTTCACTATAACGACCCGACTTACTGGGTAAGTCATATAGCAACCGAGCGTGTTGTTCATCGATTACATGTTTGATGTAATCTTCAAGGCCAGCTTGCCACAAGGCGGTATGAATGGGAATGAGTCGGTGGCGAATTTTCCCGTGTGTGGTAAAGCTAAAGCAATGTACGCCGTCTTTTTTAATGATATCAGATAGGTTAAGACTGCCAATCTCATCGCTATAAGCACCTGTATAGTAAGCAATTAATGGTAGCCAAAAGTGCCAATGTTTAGGTTGTTCGCGTTTCTGCCTTTCATCAGCGTAAATATAACCATTAAAAAGCGTGTGTAGTTCCATAGCTGAAAATGCTCGGCGGCCTAAATGCGACTTCATGTAAACTATTTACCTACTTAATACCTAAGTCGCTAGTTTATATTGTATTTGTACGCTGGAAAAGAGGCTTGGCAAATATGCAGGCAACTTTACATGGCAATTGGCCGCTTAGTTAACCAGCCGTTACTTACATGTGCTGATAATACCTGCCCAACCAAGTTACTTGGCGTAAGTAATACCGAGGTGTGAATACATGCAGTTTTAAGGGAGATAGTGTATACTGCCGCTCCTAATTTATGCGCTGTTATGATTGGCTTATAGTATGTTTGCCTCGTAATATGATCGCGGTTTAAATTCGTTTCTGGATGGGGTTGTCAATGAGCCAAATGAATCAAGTCAAAAGCAATGATCACTTAATAACACAATCAGGTGATTTTAGACGCTTTTCCGTGGCACCTATGTTGGATTGGTTTAATTAACCCATTTTTGCTGGTCTATATTGGTGTGAGGGTTCCTATTGGGACCCTCTTTTTTTTGAGGGTTCCCGAAACTAGTATCTCTGTTTCTATTTTTGGTTTAATATTTTATCTCACTTTGTTGTTGTTTTATTGCTTTTAAGTTAACATCGGCGTAACAAAGTGCTTTAGTTATTTAAACAAAGGAATTTTTTATGAAAGTACTGAATAAACTTGAGTTTTTAAAAGTGGTAGGTGGGATAGGTGGTAGTGGCGGTGGTGTTGTACCCCCGAAAGCTGCTAGCTATCCAATGGTTACGGCTAAATTCAAAGGTGTAGAGAAGGATTTGTCATGAGAGAGCTTGAGCGGTCACTAGTTAAGAAAGTTTTCGGTGGAACAGGTGGTAGTGGTGATGGAGTTGTGCCTCCGAAAGCAGCTAGGGCTAACCCCGATGTGAAGTTGGCGGTTGGCGGTTAAGGGGGTTTAAGGAAAAGCATGAATGATTTTTTTGTGGTTACAGGCTGGGTTATTAAGTGTTTCGAAGTATTCTTGGTAGCGTACCTGCTACTGAGGTTTAAGGCTCGGCGGTGGTCGCTGTTTTTTGGTGGCGCAGGTAACTTAAAAACAATAGATGACCATGAGCTTCATTCGTGCTTTTTATCTGCGCTAGCTGTGCTTGTGTTGCATTTTACTGGGTCGTTAATGACACAGCATATATTGACGTTGCAGATGGGTAAGATGGAACTGCGTCAGTTTTTCTATTTTACAGTTTTCTGTAACTCGGTTGCATTTTCAGTGGCGTTGATTGGGCTTCACTATCTAAGAAAGTGTTCGTTTTCTCGTTGCGCTAGACAGTGTTTATATTTAACTTTAATGGCAATGGCTCTTCAAATTACACAGTATGTTATTCATGCTGTATACGATAGTTCAAGCTTTACACCCATATATCAATATGGAGTCGTATTAATTAATTTATCATGTCTCTCAATAGTAGCGCTGTACCCAGTGAAAATGCTATTTAAATCAAACGTAAAGGTTGTGTAATGGATTTACTATTAATTATGTTTTTCGGTTTTTCACTTTGTAGTGTGTTTGTTTTGTTTGTTGTTGCAAAAGGGCATAACACGGGGGTTGTTGAAGAGAAGGTAGCGGCAAAGGTTGAAGAGTTGGTACGTTCAGTAGTTCACGATAGTGATAGAGTAGATATGCACGGGCGTGCACATGTATTAGTCATGGATTTAGCTGATACGCTTGAAGAAAGGGATGCGTTAGAAAGAAGCACTCAAATGAAATTAATTTACACAAGAGCAAAATCATACAAGCGTAGTGCTAAAGTGAATAATGTTGTGCAATTCAGCGATGAAAGTAGCGCTGTGCCAGTACTGAAATCAATCAAGTAAGCTGACGCTTACTTGATTTTAACTATATTTTCTGCCTCTTCTTGCTGCGTTAAAAATGGAGAAAGCTCTTTTAGCAGCAACCTACCACAGTCACGTAAATCAACAGATTTTTCAGGGTTTGCTATAAACCAATCCATATCAAGAAATAGCGCTACAGTGTCAGCAGATTTATCAATGAACATTGATTTAACTTCATCTTGAGATAGTAGCTTATGATGCTCTATGGGCTCACTTGGAGTTCCTTGGCTGCCGTGTGATGGCAGTTCACCAGTAAGCAGCCAGTAACCAAATTGAGAGCATTTATCATTGTTTGCAATTTTATTTGCGACTGACAAAGGCGGCTCTCTGCCTTCTTCATATTTTCTATATGAAGCTGCTGGAATTCCCACCATATCCGCAAACTTTCTCTGAGACATATCAAAATAAATACGAATTTCTCGCAATCGAGAGGCAAAATCACTTGACATAATCATAATCCGATCTAATAATTGCTGCACTGAGTCCAATTGAACGCACTTTAATTTAATTTGGTTTTAAATGTGTTCATTTTGGGTGTTTAAGTTCCTAATATCATCAAGATTAGCATATCTAGAGACGATGCGGGAGCAGTTATTGAACCAAGGAAAGCATATGAACATGTCGTTTGCATTATTAGCTCGTTTTGAGTCTCCAGTAATACAGTTAAAGGATATTAGCGAAGAGTTTTTTGGTATATCACCACGCACAGCGCAGCAAAAAGCAAACGCTGGTGAGTTCCCTGTGCCCACATTTAAAGCGCTGGATTCTGAGCGCTCACCAATGCTTGTAAATATAGCCGATTTGGCGGAGTACCTAGAAAAAAGGTACAAGGAAGGTCGTAACGAATGGCAACAGGTGAATGGGTGATTTATGACTAAAACAATCGAAGAGCAATACCCAATTTTAAACCCAGACCACCGCGCTTTGCAGCATGCAAAAGCAAAGCAATTACAGCAATTTGTTAAGCAGCAAGTAAGAGCAAAAGAGGCTGAGGAGCGTCAAATGCGAGAACAAGCAAAAGCAGCGGTTACTGATAATTCACTGGTTAAAAAAGCACTGGCAATGGCAGCAATGAACAGAGCGAGGGTAACACTATGAGAGATTTTTTATTTACCTGTGCGCTTTCGCTTTTTGTGATTACCTTCATGGAAATCGCAATGACGTTCACAGTGGTGCACATGTATGAACAGTGTGTTGAGTCAAGCGAAGTGCAAATGTCAACAGTATTTTCTCGCGAATACAAGTTCAAATGTGAAGCGGAGTTGGTCGAATGAGTGGTTTTATTAGTCGTGTAATAGAAGAAAAGAAAGAGTTGGATTTGAAGCTAGAAAAGCTAAATGCGTTCTTAGAGTCCAGCGCTAGTGACGAGCTATGCAAAGGTGATGAGTATTTGCTGCGTAGGCAGCGCCAAGTAATGACTGAGTATTCGTGCGTACTTAGCACAAGAATAGAAAGGTTTTGGGGGACGCTATTATGATACTCAACTCTGGAATATCAATCAGCGAAATCATCGAATACCGCGTGTGCATGTACAAAAAAGTGCTCAAAGATATGGCGGGAAAAAGAGCTCAATATAAGAAATGCGATAGATATAAAACAATGGTTGATGATATTAACTTACTCGGTGACTTGGGTTGTCTGTCAGAGTTTTATGAGCTGAGTGAATTGCTTTCAAAGTGTGATTTTATCGATGCGTAGTTTACCCATCGCTTGGGAAATCGCTGATACGAAAAACCCCAAGCCCATTACAGTTGAAACCCATCCATACTTGTTTGAGTCTGAGTCGGGCAATAACGAGCCTGTAGATTTTGACGTTGCAGCATCAAAGCGCCTTGAGCCGATAGAGATTACAGCTCAGGCGCCATTCTGCTATGGTAATTTTGGTTTTGATGGCATAGCAGAGCGAACCCGCGAGCAACTAAAACTAATCCCGACCAATCGCTTGCGCCGCATTGCAGCAAAAGAATTTGCTAAACGCTTTCATAGTAAAAAATCTAAGAATCCAGAGCGTTCAGCAAACATTTATTTGCGTGAAACAATCGAGCGTGTAAAGCAAATCACTGACCGTTCACCGCTCACTATCCGTGAGTTAAACAGCAAAAAGCACAGAAAAGAAAAAGCCGAGCAATTAGCGCTGATCTCTCAGCAAATATGCATAGTTGATTTTGATGAATCAACAACACTTGAAGACGCTGAACAGCTTGTATTTGCTTGCTATATCAAGGTCCATGATTTTGCCTTGTCGCAAGGTGTAACCCCGCCGTACGGCACCACATTCAATGCAGCTAAATCTGAACGTAGGTACGGTGCTTGGGTGCCATGCGATACAGATAAATTAGCGAATAAGCTGGAGTATGGCGTTAGGCGTATGACGTGCGAAAAGTGGTGGATGCGCAAGCTAACACGCTTACGTGATATGACGCTTGAGCATCTAAATATAACGATGGGCCTTGTCAACAAAAGGGTATCTCCTTACGCCAGTAAAGACGCGGTTCGTGAGTTCAAACACGCAAAGCGCTCACAGTCTGAATGGGTCAAATCAATGCAGCTTGAAAGCGAAAACGGTGATTTAATTTCTCTTGAAGAAGTGTTTAAGGGTTCTGTGGCAAATCCAGAAATTAGGCGTATAGAGTTGATGGTTCGTTTGCGTGGTTACGAAGAATGGGCCGAGCAAAACGGCTTGATAGCCATGTTTTATACAATCACAGCACCGTCTAAATATCACGCAGTATCAAAGAAATATAACAATGCTTCACCACGCGAAACGCAAGCATATCTTGTCAACCAGTGGGCTAAAGCTCGCTCAGCAATCGCAAGAGATGATATGCCGATGTTCGGAATGCGAGTGACTGAGCCACACGCCGATGCAACCCCGCATTGGCACATGCTTGTTTTTATGAATAAACGCAATGAAAAAGCCATTACAAGCATATTGAAAACTTACGCGCTTGAAGATGACCCGTTTGAAGACGGCGCGCAGAAGAATCGCTTTGATGCTGAATACATCGACCCTAGCAAGGGGTCGGCAGTTGGTTATATCGCAAAGTACATTTCAAAGAATATCAATGTAAATCACATTGAGGGCGAAATTGACCTTGAGACGGGTGAAGCGTTCACGCAAGAGGATGGTTTAGCGCTGAACGTAGGTGCGTGGGCAAGTCGCTGGCGTATTCGTCAATTCCAGTTTTTTGGCGGTGCTCCCGTTGGTTTGTGGCGTGAATTCAGACGCATTAAGCCTGAATCTGTTGAGAAGCTTACAGAATTGGCGAAGGGCATATTCGATGCTGCTGATAACTCGCGTTTTGCGGAATTTATGGAGCTGATAGGCGGTGCGTTTGCTAAGCGTGAAAGCCGTACAGCAAAGGTGGCGGTAGAGAGTGATGGTGCGAACGATTACGGCGAAGAAAAGCGCAGGACTGTAGGTATAAGCACTTGTAGTTATGTCTTTATAACGCGTAACACGCGTTGGGCCCTTAGGAAGGACGGCAGTCCTTCTCCTTGGAGCACTGGAAATAACTGTACGCAGCGTACTGATAATCGACAGATTCACGCGGCGGGTGAGTTTGACCCGCTCTTATTCATACCCCCTGAGATAGCTGGGGCAGTTCGAAATGGGGCTGTTTATCATGAGGTTGACGAAGAGTTAAAGCAGATTAAAGAATTTAAATTTACAAGTAGTGGTTTGAGTCAAAGCACTGCATTTTATTGACGGGGTGATTTATGGGTGAAAGTAGAGGGTTGATTGACGGGGCTTGGTGGTGTGTAGGTGTGTCTATTGTTGTTGTGGTTGTTAATGCGCTGACGGGGGTTTACTAATGCTAGGGGGTTCGATGTTTAATCGTATAGATGAAATAAGAAAGAAAATAGATGATGCAAAAGCAACGTCAAAGCTAAATGCAGCAAAAAAGACGCGGCTTGCTGAAGAGGCGTTGGATGAAACTGTTTTGCTGATGTATGAAATGGCGGGCAAGATTAATCAACTTGAACTCAAAGCAGAGGTTGATTTAATTGCGGTAGAAAGAGGGTGACGAATGGCTAAATCGACCAAAGAAAATTTGGGTGTTATTGAGTGTAATGCGTGCGGTGTGTTTGCAAATATACGACGCAGAGCGAATGGACAGAAGTTGCTTTATATTGCTTGCCCAAATTGCGGCAATGACCAGCGAAGTGGAGCGGCCCAACAAGCGAAATTAGAAAAAGTAATTTCTACAGAAACGCAGCAATCACAAGCTATACAGAGCGAACGGCAAGAAGTTTTAAATCACAATCCCGCTCATGATGAATGGGCGCCAAAAACAGAGCAAATCAATAGCGAAATAGGAGCGAAATTAGATGACAGCGAACAGCGAATTACCAGCGGAGTTACAGAAGACAGCAATAGCGCAGAGCATGGAAAATCTGGAGTATGGGGGTGGCTCGGACTCGCAGTTGTCGGAGTCATCGCAATCGCAACTGGGGCACGATTACAGTCATCTTGATAGCTTTACAAAATCGAGCGAAGTGAGTGTCGCGGATGATGTTACAGAATCGGAAGAAATGACAAGCGAAGACGTGAGCGCACTAGCGTGTTATGGCGTCTCGTCTGCTGCTGATTTTGTTGAATCAATGATTGAAGCGCCTGTCACTATTGATAATGATACTCGCGAGCTAATCGCTGAAAAAGCGGCCCCTGTGGTCGCGAAGTACTGCAAGGGTGGAATGCCGCCGTGGCTTGTGAAATGGAAAGAAGAGATAGAGCTAGGGTTGGTGCTTGGTACTGCTGCAATTTCTGTTTATAAGCAAATTAAAGCGCATGAGAAAGAGGAGCAAGGCAAAAGCGAAAATAGCACAAATACCACAGAGGTTGTAGCGCATGGCAATTAATAAAGATAATGAGCTTAAAGCACGTCATACGTGCTATTTGGCGGGAACTGGGGGCGGAAAAACAGCTGCTGTTAATTTGCTTAAGCTAGTTGGTGAACAGGTCGCTATTTTTGATTTGTACGGTGATTATCGTTTCGATGGTCGTAAAAAGTCGCATTTTAACGGGCTGGGTGGTCGTGCTGTTTACCACTACACAAACCGAAAGGGCTTTGCCACTGCGTTTGTTGAAGCTTGGCGCTCTGGTAAAAAGTTCGTTGTTGCATATTCGCCTGATTTTCCCAAATCACTGCAAGGTGCAAAGCTGAAAGCAGCAAAGCAAGCGGAACTTTATTGGTTCGGTCATCTTATTTGGGAAGCGGCGGACGGTAATAGAGAGTTGAATGTGGTTATCGAAGAGCTGGCAAAGCTTGTTGAGACTGCGGGAAAGGATGATTCAATTATCGGCGAGCTGGCTACGGGTGGTAGGAAATTTGGATTGGTACTGCACACTGTTTTTCAGCGTTCGCAAGAAGTGCCAAAAACAATTTGGAATAATTCGCCGCGTAAAGTGCTCGGTGCTCAAGAGTCACAAGCAGATGCGAAGCGAATATCAATCGAATTAGATGCAGATATTGATGATGTGTATTTGATAAGTCAGTTAAACAGCAAGTACGAAGATGAACGGCTATATTATCTTGTCAAAAGCAAAGGGGGTATCGGGAATATCGAACCAAAAGTAATACATTTGAAATCTGGAAAAACTGAAAATCTCACATTTGAGCAATTTAGAGCAGCTTAAAAACCGAAAAAAGAGCGAAAATTTCGCTCTTTTCGCTATAGGGGGAGCGAAAACCATTTTACTCAATAGCGAAACGTCTGATTAATTACTTAGCGATTTTTAACGCAAAGGTAATTTAATCGCATGAATAAAACAGTAATCACATCAGTTGCAACCACGCTTGCAATTCTCGCGGTACTTAGCAATGTACGCGCTTTACGTTCAGTTAAACGCATCATCATTAAGTAAGGGGCTGCATCATGTTTGATATTTCAAAATTAAATAAAGTGACTGGTGTCATTAAAGGTGGTACTGCTTCAATCGCTTTGCCAGTTAATTCAACTTACGAAAAACTACATTTTAAAATTGCAGGTTGCACGCCAGCCGATTTGCAGAATATTCGACTCGACTTAAATGGTGACATGCTGTGTGAGTACGAATCTCTGCAAAATATTGTTGATGAAAATAGCTATTTTGAACGAGACCAGGTGACGGGTCTAATCACATGGCACTTTGCGCGACCCGAAGTAAAAAGCCCAATTAACTCTGATTTATCAGTTCAGAGATTTTTTGCGCTAGGCACAACGGGTTTATCTACGGTGCAAATTAAGTTCGATATCGACAGAAATGCAAAAAACCCAGCTGATGAAAGTGAGGCGCTAGATATTTCTGTGTTCACAGAAAAGGATATTGGGTCGGCGCCGGGTTGGCTTTATAAGCGTCGTTCGTTTCGCTATTCGTTTAGTCAGGGTATCAATGAGGTGTCTGACATACCAAAGCCGCTAGGGGCGTTTATTTCAATGATTGAAATTAAAAAGGAAGGGGTTAAAAGCTCTGAGTTTTTAGTGGATAACGTGAAGTGGCGCGAGCACATACCGAAAGACTTACATAATCATATTTTGAAGCAGCGAGGGCGCACGCCTATTGATGGGGTGCACGCAATTGATTTAGCGATGTCGGGTGATGTGTTTAGCGCACTTAGAATTACTGAAAATATATTTGATATGCGCTTACGTATTGATTGTGAATCAGCAGGTTCGGCTGAGGTTATCGTGCATTATTTCGCTGATTATGCTTCAACGTCATTCTAAGGGGGTTGTATGTCAGGATATGCAGAAGGTCCACCGACCCAGCAAACGCATGGGTGGCAGTCGTCAGTTGGGGGTTTTCTTGGGGATGCTCTGGCAGCGTGGGGGCAAGTTGAGAAAGTTAAAGCAATTCGTAATTCGGCGGGTGCACAGCAAGCAGATAAGAAAAACACGGTTGAATTAGATAATGGCGCTGCGGTTGTTGTTGATGCACCGAAAACAACCCCTTCCGCTGCAAGCAATGAAACGATGATTTTTGGTGTACCACAAAAGACCGTATTAATGGGCTTTGGTGGCTTACTTGTATTGGGTGTTGTACTAAAGGTGATGAAATGAGTGGAAAGAATTTAAAAGCATTTGCTTATGGTGTCGCAATTGCGGCAATGGGTGCCATTGTTGCTGAGGTTGGGCGCGATATGTATCGCAAGTTTCGCGCGAATAAGGTAACTGCGGGATGATTGGTGCATTGCTGGGTGCTGGCCCTGCAATGCCAGCAATGCCAAACCCCATAGCGGGGCTTGGTGGGCTTGGGCCTATAAATGGCTCTTCATCTGCGGCGACTGGTGACCAAAAGCAAAGCATTGGTTTTAATGCCCAAGGCGTGAGTTTTGGCAGTGATAGCAACAATACACTGTTAATTGTGGGTGTCGTTGTTGTTGCTGCTTTATTTTTGTTGAAAAAATAAGGGGGTTGAATGGGTTTATTTAGCTCTAAGTCGCGTAGTACAAGTAATCAGACGACTAACAACACAAGTACAAATTTTGGTATTCACGGTGATAACAATGGATATATCACGAACGGTGATGGCAATACGTACAACATAAGTCAAACTGATTTCGGTTTAGTTAGTGCGCTCGAGTCCATTGGCGGGAATCTCGCAGATAGTCAGATTGCGGGTTTTGGATTTGCAACCGATGCTGTAACGGGGGCGCAAGATATGGCGCTCGATATGACAACGGGGGCGTTTGATTATGCGTCTGATGTTAATCGAGATAGCTTAGACTTTGGCCGTGATGCAATGTCGGAATTCGGGGGGTTTGGTCGCGATGCTATGGACGGTATGGCGGGGCTTGCAGGTGATAGCATTGGTTTTAGTCGTGATGCAATGTCGGAATTCGGGGGATTTGGTCGCGATGCAATGGACGGTATGGCAAGTCTTGCGGGTGATAGCATTGATGCGCAGTCGGGGCTGGCACAAGCTGCAATTGCTGAAAATAGCGACTTAGCAAATGCAATGCTTGGTTTCTCCTCAGATGCGCTTAATACGTCAGTTGATGCGATAAGTGACGCAAACGGACGCATAACCGACATTGCGACATATTCAATTGATGCGTCAGACAACTCAAATGCACGTATGTCTAATCTTGCAGCAATATCAATTGATAATTCAAGTGATTTAGCGCAGTCACTTAGTGCGCAAGCTATGACTGCCGCTCAAGATGCATATAGTGACGCTGGTGAGCAAACAATATTAGCGCATAGACAAGCTATGCAATTCGCAAACAATGCAAGTAGAAGTGATGGTCAGCAGCTCGCTATCAGTACCAATAAAACAATGATGTATATCGTCTTGGGTATGGTTGGCTTAGGTATAGCTGCGATTGCGGTAACGAGGAGTAATTAATGATATTAAATCAATCAGTAAATCGCGGTGAAGTGTGGGAAATTAACGAGCAAGGCTCGTCATTTGCTGTCATTCGTGCGCAAGTCGGTCTGTATGCCAAGTTTTACGATGCAGCAGGCTCTGTTGTGATGAATACAGAATTGAATCAAGGTATTAACTTGACTGTCAGCTATGCAAAAATCGTACTTTTGTCAAAAACTGATATGCAAGTGCAAGTCTGGGTATCAAAATTTGCTTATGATTTTACAGCGCAACCAGACCGAGCGCGAACTGCTTTATCAAGAATCAGACCGCTGACGTATGGCGTAAATAAGCTTTTAGACTATGACCCGCCACGACTGCGTGCTTCGATTAAGAGTGATGTGGGTATGTATATCGGCGGTGAAAATATGCGAGTGAACTCTGGTGTTGTCGAGAATGCGCGCTATTACCCAGCGAACAGTAATATAGAAACAACTGCATACGGTGATGTGATGTATTTTGTTTCAAATGAGACTGAGCGTGTGTTGTATAAAACTGAGAGTGCACAAGCAATGAAATATGTTACGCAGCACACGATTACACGCGCAGAGCTTGAAGCAAATAACGTTGATTATTTTGATATTAAAATACCACCCCAACTTCACAATAAACAGTTCACAATCAAATGTATCGCAAGACATGACACATTGTCGCATGAAACTGCAGAAACTGGCTGGCTCAATATAACAATCGCGCCGCGCTTGCTTGTTACTAATGATGATATTGAATTAGAAGATGCGCAAGATATGTCGAGAATAAGCGTGTTCGGGGCGGCGGGTCGCTTTTCGAACGAGATACCAAAAGTTAATGATGTCACTCTTTCGCTTAGCGCTGGTACGCATCGAGTTTTTATGGTTGAAAGCGCGCTGGACCATGATGCACAAAACAAGTTGAATCACGCGAACTTTGGTCAAAGTTTTGGTTATTTTGAATCAATATCGAGCAGTGATGATGTGTTTTTGATACTCGGTAACGCTGAAATTTTCGAAGAGCGTGCATAGTGAAGTTGCAAGCAGCACTAATTGCTGTCGTAGCACTGGGGGCTATTTTCATGACAACAAAGCAAAAAGCAAAGGGCTTGCGTAACAATAACCCGCTCAATATCGAGCGTGGTGAAAATTGGCAAGGCGCAGTCGGTGATGATGGTCGCTTTGTCATCTTTGAAACTGCAAAACACGGGCTGAGGGCTGCGGGGCGTATCTTGCGTACTTACTCAAATAAGTACGGTATTAAGTCGATTAATACAATCATTGCAAGATGGGCTCCGCCGAGTGAAAACGACACTGAAAATTACATACAGTTCGTATCACAAAAAACAGGGATTGAGCAATCTAAACAGCTTGCGCCAAACGATTACGCGCCAGTTGTTGCTGCAATGATACATATGGAAAATGGGTCGCAGCCATACGACATACAGCTAATTAAAGAGGGTGTCGAGTGGGGGTTATATGGGTAACTTTATCAGTAAAAATGTGAGTCTGTTTTTAACTGTTGCAGCGCTCGCTTATGCGTATAAATACATTGATAACAAGTCAAAAGCAATCACAAAGCCCGTGGGTGACGCTTTGGCAAAAATCATGATGGCATACAACGGTAATTTTGAAATCAAACGCGAGTGGTCAGGTTTTGTGTTAAAAGCATCAAAGCTTAACGACAGGCATGAAGTGATTAATATGCGTTGGTATGAAGCGATGGGAAAGCTGAATGACAACAATCATGTGTTACTCGATGAGATATTTGATAACTACCGACTTAAACCGAAATACATACCGCTGATTGACGGTGAAGTGTCACCCGCCAGCATTGCAACGATAAATAAGAGGTGAGCAGGTGGATATTAGTCAAGATACAGTACTGACGATTATTACTAACGCTATATTCTTGTATGGCGCTGTCACGACAAATAAAACGGATATTAAGTGGCTTAAAGAGACTGTTAGAGAAATTAAGGAGCGAATTAAGTGATAGCAATACTCGGTAAATACATCATTACACGTCTTTGCGTTGCAAGTGCTGAATATTTAGCAAAGCGCTCAGATAACAAGATAGATGATGAAATAGTGAAAACAATCAAAGCAGCTTTATAGTTGCTTTTTTACTGTATATTAGGACGTTGTTGTGGCGTTGTTGTGACGCTATATTTTTAGAAATGATTTTATTTTGATGTAACTTGTTGATTGAGTTAAAGAAAAGATGGTCGGTATGGAGAGATTCGAACTCTCGACCCCTGCCACCCCATGACATAGGTTTAAGGATGCTTTTTCGTTTGCTTCAGCATAGTTAAAAATATCTATGCTCGAGCATAGTTAAAAGTATCTATGTTGGCCATTAAATTTCTGGCCAACATAGTCATTTATGTCTATGATACCTGGCAATGAAAAGTAGGGTTGTATATGGATAATTATCTAGGTGCTAAAAATGGTAGTGGTGTTTATCAAGCCATAATTAATTTGCTTCCACCACACGACACATACATAGAGCCATTTCTTGGCACCGGTGCAGTAATGCGCAGAAAAGCACCATCATCAAGGTGTATCGGTGTCGACTTAAACAAAAAGTGTATAGATAGCATTGACTATGCTGCAGAGCTATATAATGAGTGTGCGTTTAAATTCCTAACGTCATTTGATTTTAGCACGCAAAGTAGAACCGTGGTTTATGCTGATCCCCCCTACCTCCCATCAACAAGAACAAGTAATGCAAGATATGAGCATGAGCTTTCATATGAGCAACATGTTGAGCTTTTAGACATATTAAAAAGCTTACCATGCTTTGTTATCTTATCTGGGTATCGAAGTAAATTGTATGACGACATGCTTTCGGGGTGGTGGTCAACTAGTTTTCAAGCAATGACAAGAGGTGGTGTAAGAACAGAGACAATATGGTGTAACTTTGAACCAAAAGAACAGCACTACCACACATTCGCTGGGAAGAATTTCACAGATAGACAAAGAATAAAAAGAAAGGCAGAGCGATGGGTAAAAAATTATTCAAATTTACCTAAGGGTGAAAGGCAGGCTATTTTATCAGCGCTTTTGGAAGTCGACCATAGTTAGCTTTGTCTATGTGGTACCACATGGCAGTGCGTTAAGAAAACTTATCATGCAGCTTATGCGGGAACAGTTGCGTGTAAACTTGCCATAGTACATTTAGGTTTCTATGGCCCGTTACTTGTGCGACTTCTTCAATGCTATAGCCCTTCTCAAACAGTCGGCTAGCGCCTTCTCTGCGTAAATCATGATAACGCAAGTCTTCAATACCTAAGTCATTTCTAACACGCTGAAAGCCAGCAGTAACGCTGCGCGGGTTAAATGGAAATATGCGATCATCTACATTCGGTTGCCTGTTAGCAATATCAAATGAACCCGCAAGCAATGGTACAATCATGTGATTACCTTCTTTTTTACGAGGGTCTTTTCTGTCGCGCACTACAACAGTTTTATGTTCTTTGTTTAAATCAGCCCACGTGATTTTGCACACTTCGCCAACGCGCATACACGTTAATATTGAGAAGTCTAAAATATCTAGATAAGGTATTTGTGCCATGCCTGAGTTGCGGTTTTCCATTCTGCCTTCAAGTCCATTACGCAGCCTGTCCAGCTCGTTTTCAGTTGGTCTACGTGTGCGCTTTTTACTTTTGCCAACTAATCCCATTTTTATCAGCACCGGTACTGCGTCTTCGAAAATTTTATAATTCGCGTCGATGTTCCACACTGGATAAGCTTCTTTCATGACTGAGCGTAAATAAGCAACATCATGATAAATTGTTGCTGGGCCAGCACCAGCGTCACGACGGTTTGTGCAGTGCTCGATTAAATCACTTACTTTTAATTCGTTCGATGTTACTTTTGCAATGTCGCAATCAATCAGCATTTTAATGACATACTGCTTTGTACGTCCTGTGCGATTCCATAAATCATGATTTTCGAAATACATATTTAAGAGGGTTCCCAGAGTGACCGTATTTTTAATTTCAGTCACCCTTGCCGACTCTAGTTCACCAACGCGCTTTTTCCCCCAACTTTCTGCCAATTGATTTTTTCTGAAAGTTTTACTTTCATTGTGTATAATCTTGCCCTTAGATTTTTCGCGAACAATGCACTTATAGCGGGGTTCGCCTGATGCGGTTTTACGCTTTTCGATGGTGAAAGAAGCCATTTTATAGTCCCGTAAAAATATTTTTTGTCCAACCCGAAGAGGGTGACACTGGGGTGACTGTATATCGAAATTCGTAGTTATTCAAGTACGTTCGGAGCAATTCAGTAGTCATGTTAAATGTAGATAAAACAAGTGCAAACCCTTTAAACACAAGCGATGCAGCGTTTAGGCGCTTTTCCGTGGCACCTATGTTGGATTGGACTGACAAACATTGCCGCACTTTCCACCGAAAATTAAGTAAACATGCAGTACTATATACTGAAATGATCACAACGGGTGCGATTTTGTTTGGCAAGGGCGATTACTTGGCATTTGGTGCGCATGAAATGCCAGTGGCGCTTCAGCTTGGTGGGTCTGACCCTAAAGCGCTGGCAGAATGCGCCAAGCGTGCAGGTGAATACGGTTACAATGAAATTAATCTAAATGTGGGCTGTCCATCAGACCGAGTTCAAAACGGTCGCTTTGGCGCGTGTTTAATGGCTGAACCTCAGCTGGTTGCAGAATGTGTGGCTGCTATGAAAGCAGAGGTAGATATACCGGTAACGGTTAAAACTCGTATTGGTATTGATGAGCAAGATTCTTATGCATTTTTAACTGCGCTTATTGATGCATCGAAACAAGCTGGGTGTGATGATTTTGTTATTCATGCACGTAAAGCATGGTTGAAAGGGTTGAGCCCCAAAGAAAATCGAGAGGTGCCACCGCTTGATTATCCACGTGTATATCAGCTGAAACAAGATTTTCCAGAGTTACATATTAGTATAAATGGTGGCGTTAAAACATTGGAAGACTGTCAAAAACACTTAGTGCACCTTGACGGTGTGATGATTGGCCGAGAAGCGTATAGCAACCCGTATATGCTGAGCCAAGTTGATGCACTTTTATATGGCGAACCCGCTTTTACACTAAGTCGGCACGATGTTGTACGCAGCATGTATGATTATTTTGAAGCCCAAATGACGCAAGGGGCTAATTTTTGGCACATTGCGCGTCATATGCTGGGTATTTTTCAAAGTCAGCCTGGAGGCCGCGCGTTTAGGCGTCATTTGTCTGAAAATGGCCATAAACAAGGGGCGGATATCCGCGTGATGGAAAAAGCGTTGGAATGCGTGCCTGAGTAATTACTAGGCTACATTTATTTAATACAGCCATGCAATTAAATTGTGTGGTTTTTTAGTTTAAAACACCACTTTTTAGTCAAAATTATCAATTATCTTTTCTCATAATTTTATTTCTTTCATGTTAACTAGCTGATTTTTAGTTTCTTTTTATCTTTGGCATAAAGATTGGAATGTATTGTTTATACATTATGTCAGTATTTTATTTACGCCAATGCAAAGGAGCCGACCATGGCCTTAATTAATCGAATTGAAGATATTATTAAATCAGAAGTGTCTGCGTTTTTAGATAAAGCTGAAGATCCACAGAAAATGACATCTCACATTAAAACCGAGTTACGAGATGCCTTGGCTGAGTGTCGATCTATGGCAGCGACCATTATTTGTGAACAAAAGGCACTCACACGGCAAATTGAAACAAAACAAAAGCAAGCTGATGATTGGCAGCAAAAAGCCGAGCACGCATTAACTAAAGCACGGGATGATTTAGCAAAAGCAGCGCTAAATCATAAATATACATTGATTGGACAGATTGATGAACTACAGCCTCAGCTATTAAAGCTAGCTCAAGCGCTTGAACAGTTAAATGCTGATGCAGACCGCTTAATAACTAAAATTAATGCGTTAAGTCATACCGAACAACAGTTGTTGCGACGTGAGCGCGTGGTATCAGCACAAGTACGAGTGAGACAAGCGCTCGCATCAGATAATGTTGACAATGTATTGGCTAGGTTTGAGCATTTAGAACGAAAAGTTGAGCGGATTGAATCTGAAGTAGAAAGCTATGATGTTGGTCAACAGAGTACACAAGCACAATTCGATGCGTTAGATAAAGAGGAAAAGCTGAGCAGTGAATTGGCGTTATTGAAACAGCAAATAGCGGCACGTACATCTCAGGTTAGCGCTTAACTAAAGCCCGTTTTTTTGCAAGTCAGTACATAGCAATAAAGCAACAACATCAGTTATTTTGGAGTTATTATGTATACACAATCTAAATCGAATTTTAAACAGCAGTGTTTTCGTCATATAAAAAATAAGAAGTTGGGCGGTGTGTGTGCTGGGCTTGCAGAGCGGTTTAATATGCCGCGTTGGCTGACCCGGGTTGTCGTCTTGTTTTTATTCTTAAAGTTTCCGGTATTAACCCTGATTGCCTACGGTGTTGCTTATTATACACTGCCAACAAAGAGCCATTAAGGAGGGCGCCATGAAAACTGTTTTCTTAATTCTGATTGCACTTTTTCTTTATTCAACGATTTCATGGCTAAACGCGCCACTTGCATGGCTGGGTATCTCGAATTTTATGGGTGAACTGAGCTGGGTTGGTATGGAGTTAGCGGGATTGCTTGTTGGTATTGTCGCGGTTATCGCTTTGTTCGCGCTGGCAAGTATTGGTGTGGTTGGCCTTGGTTTAGTGTTACTTGTTGGAGGTATACTGGCTTTATTATTTAACTCTGTGGTTATTGCGATCCCGCTGTTGATGCTGGTGGGGGTCGGTTGGTTACTGAGCGAGGGGGTGTCGACATGATTTTACACGCTATCATAGGCTAATTAGCACGAAATAGCTGACTTCATGGTATGATTTGAACTGTGGCTGTTTTATTTAAGGAAAGCATATGATTGCTAAGTATATTATGTTGAGTTCGAGTTTATTTTTTACAACGTTCGCCTTTTCTAATCAAAATCATGAGCATGCATCTGCTGGTGCACAAAAGCATCATCACAGTGAGACGTATGTATCGATTGATGATGCAAAAATACGGGCTTTTCTTCCTGCTGCAAAATCAACTGCAGCCTACTTTACTTTAGAGAATAAGAAAGATACCAAACTGACTTTGGTTAAGGCAACCATTTCAGGCCTTGGTCGCGTAGAGATCCATGAGCATGTGCACCACAATGGTATGATGAAAATGCAGCAAGTGGACAAACTTGTTATCAAAGCAAAAACGCAAGTGAAATTTCAACCTGGAGGTTATCATTTAATGGCTTTTGAGCCAAAATCAGCGTTAACGACAGGTGAAAAACGCAAATTAACATTACACTTTGCAAATGGCGAACAAGCCTTTACACAAATACACGTTGTTTCTTTAAAAGACTCATTTAAGAAAGTTAAAAACGCACACCATCATCATGAGGAGTGATCATGCAACAACATTTAAATAAAGTAATAGCAGGCTTCGTCACCTTGTTGCTAGGTGGCTATATACTTGCTATTTATTGGAGCTCTGAGCCAGCGTTGTTTGATGTTATCGCAGCAGCTGAGCAGCAATCACAGCAAGGAACACAGCAGCGAGTGGTTGGCTATGTGACGGCAAATACATTGGTTGAAGTGAGCACGACGTTGTTAGACAAACCCGGTGGGTATTTGTCGAATGATGTGCTGCCGCCAAGTGTGTTTATGGATAATATGCCAGCATGGGAGTACGGCGCACTGGAAATGGTACGTGATTTGGCCTTGTCTATGCGCAAAGACTTTAGTCGTTCTCAGTCACAATCTACAGAGCATTTGGCACTTAAAAAAGCACAACCTCAGTTCAATATTAGTTCTACAGCGTGGGCTTGGCCGAGCGCTGAAGGCGAATACCGAGTGGGTATTGAGCATTTAGTGGCGTATCGCGATCAGATTGCTGATCCGAATAACAGAGACAGTCAGTTTTATGCCAGAGCCGATAATTTACGAGGGTGGTTAAAAGAGGCTGAAAAGCGTTTAGGGAGCTTAAGTCAGCGATTGAGTGCCAGTGTTGGCCAAGATAGAGTAAATACAGACTTAGCTGGGGACAGCGCAGCTCATCAAGCAACCTATGCACCGAGTAGTACCCAAGTTAAAACGTCTTGGTGGAAAATTGATGATGTATTTTACGAATCGCGTGGCGCGAGTTGGGCGTTGTTACATTTTTTAAAAGCCGTTGAACACGATTTTGCAGATGTATTGGAAAAGAAAAATGCTCGAGTGAGTTTACAGCAGATCATTCGTGAATTAGAAGCGACTCAAGAAACCGTGTGGAGCCCGATGATCTTAAATGGCAGTGGCTTCGGCTTTGTGGCGAATCATTCATTGGTGATGGCAAACTATATTTCGCGAGCGAATGCTGCACTCATAGAATTAAGTGAGCTATTGGCTCAGGGATAAACTCGTGTTGCGACGTTACTTTGTTGCGTGCTGCTCATTATTTAGACGAGCAGTCGAGTTTATCTTCAATTGACTACGGGACGCATTACAGTAATCCCTATTCGGGATGAGGTATTACTTGTGGTGAGTTACACTTGAATATGACCTCACTCTAGCGTCCAAATAAGGATATTATTAATAACGGCTATTCATCACTGTGGTGTATAAAAAGGCTTGTATAAAGCCTTTTTAGTACGCGTTATAAAATAGTCGGGTGTTTTACAAAGCTGCTTTACTATACCTATCTATACTTAGTGCTTTAGCTTAATGACTTAGACTGCGAGTTTTAAGTCAGTGCGGGTTAGAATCTATCGTTAAATAACTCGGTGGTTATGTATTAATCTAAAGGAGGGATGATAAGGCTTAGCACATTACAATAAACTACAAAAAATACTCTTAATTCTCTCATATCTTCATATTTTTTCTGTATAGTTAGCGTAAGTTTGGAATAATTATGGCACGCTTCAATTCATGGCTGAAATAGCTGGTATTGAACTTAGTGAACTCTTAGCGCAAGGATCAAAAATGAAAAAGTACTGTTTAGTCTCTGCTTTGTCTATGGCAAGCTTAGCACCTGTAGCACATGCTGATACACTGCTTGGTTTATATTTAGGAGCTGAAGGTTGGCAGGCCGATAGCTCGGGCAGTTATCAGGAAAAAGGTAATGCACAAACATTTGATTTTGAAGATGAAACTTTTACAAGTTTTTATGCTGCGTTGGAACATCCGGTTCCACTGGTCCCTAATATAAAGCTCAGGTACACAGAGCTTGAGCTGAATGGCTCGGCAACGCTTACAGAAACTTTTGAGTTTAATGGCAAGAACTATACCGTTGGTACTCAGGCTAATACCATAACTGACTTAAACCATATCGATTACACTTTGTATTATGAATTGTTTGATAATGACTTAGTGTCATTTGACTTTGGTGTTAACTTTAAGCAGTTTGATGGCTCAATTAAATTGACCGGTACAGCCGACGGACAGTCAGTGACTGAAAGTAAAGACTTCTCTGGTGTGGTCCCTTTGGGCTACGCGCGGGCAGAAGTTGGACTACCAATGACTGGGCTGAGCTTATTTGCTGAAGGAAGCATGCTTGCCATTGACGATAGTAAGATCAGAGATTATCAAGTGGGTATTGCGTGGGAGTTTATTGATAATTTAGCGGTAGATGTCGCTGTACGTGCGGGATATCGTTCAATGAAACTTGAACTTGATGATGTTGATGACATTAGTACAGATATTGAATCATCAGGGCCATTCGCTGGTATTCAGCTGCATTTCTAAGCAATCTTATCTTTAAGGTTTTGTAAAAAACCCTGAGTGTTCAGGGTTTTTTTATGTCCATTGATACTCAAACTCTTCACTGAATATGTGCTCTAGCTGGTTTTTATATTGCTTATTGATGGGCATGGTGATCAGTTTTTTAAGTTCATCACCAGTTTGTGTTAACTTGTAATAGCTGAGTACAAGTTCGTTGCTTTTGGGGGTTAATATGAGTTTTTTTCCTTGAAAAGACAGCGTAAATGGGGTTTCGGGCTTTAGGTTTGATGATTCTATTTCTTTTCTATAAAGTAAACCAATATCCATTAAAGTCAGAATATTAGGAAAGCTTAACCCCGCTTTACTTAAATTAATCGACTCCTTATTACCGTTTTTCAGCAAGTCAAAAAATGATGGTTTTTTGTAATAGCCAATCAAAATTAAGTAGCTGTCTTCTTTTTCTAAATAGCCGCAAAGTGGCGCACACTTTTGTAGCGCAGTGGCTTCTCTTTGCGTCATCAGTTTCAATGTTTGCAAGCTTTTTATTGAAAAAGTACCAGGCGAGACAGTTTCACCAACGAGAATTTTGGCCCACAGTTTTTGCATGGCTTGGTTCGCAATGTCCTCAGCTAATCCGATAAAGTGTTCTAACCAGTCAGGGTCGGGCCGACCTCGGCTTGTGACATCGGGGCACAGTGCTAATGCTTGACCCATAATGGTTTCGATATTTAACTGTCTTTGAATTTTACTCAGCTGTTGACGCTTTAACGCGCGTTTCAGCGGACTTTGATTACTTTGCACAACGTAATCAATTTGCGTTTTTCCTTTAGCACTATAACTATCATCAGAGCCACTATGATTGCCCCTAAAAGGCTTTTTAATCATGGTGATCCCAAGTTTTTCTTCGATTAATAATGCCAGACTGGATTTAACTTGTGCATTTTTTACGGTCATGGGTCTGCCTGTAATTTTAACTGTGAGTTTAGGTTGTTTGTAGCTGAGATAATCATTTGTTTTAAAAAGAATTCACAGTAAAGTGCCATATACCCTCCGAGTATGCTCGAATGAATGGTTCCGTTCAAGTACCATTCAATTTTTGTACTAGATCCTGTAGGCGTAATGGTGAGTTCTCCGTATCCTGTGTGCTCGTCATTAATGAGCACAGAAAACGCCATTCGGTTTGTGGTTTGCTCTACAATGGTTATTTCTAAATAGCCAATGGTATGTTCAAGTTTTATATGTGCGCCTATACCTGTACTAGGAGTAGATATTTTAGGAGACGTTAACCCCGAGTAGGTATGCCAAGCCATGATTTCAGGCCAATTTTTAAGGTCTAACAACAAGTTAACATCTGAAGTGTTTTGAGTTTGGATTGTTCTGCTTTGAGTAACTTGATATTGATGTGGCAGTATTAGCCCAAAGATTATGGCTAATAGCACAACAGATAGCAGTGCTTTCACAGCAGATATGAATAGTTTAATAATTAACTCCTAGCTTTATTTATCAACTTACTTCACGCAAGTGTTTGAACATCGTCTATAATATTTCTTGGGTGTTAATAAATTCTGAACGTGGTAGTAAAAATGTACCACATTTCGTAGTATGGTAAACAAGCGATTAAGCGCAAAGCTTTAACTTTAAAGCGGTAAGTGAGTTGAAGGATAGAGAATGGCGTCTGAGCAAGATGATTTTTTGTTTTTAGATCATGATGAAGATACGCACGAACAGGTGACAACCAGTGACTTTTGGGATGTACTTGTTGTAGATGACGATCCTGAAATTCATTCAGTGACGAAATTGGCTCTCTCTGGAGTTGAATTTTGGGGCCGTGCACTTCGTTTTCATCATGCTTATTCAGGAACTGAGGCGATTGATGCTTTAGTACATAATCCTGAAATATGTATTCTGTTACTTGATGTAGTAATGGAAAGTGATGATGCGGGGCTTACCGTAGTTAGACGTGTGCGCGATGAGTTACAAAATCATAATGTTCGTATTATTTTGAGAACGGGACAACCAGGATATGCGCCTGAAGAGCAAGTGATCCGTGAATACGATATTAATGACTATAAAATGAAAACAGAGCTTACTCGCAGCAAACTTGTCACTTCTTTAATGACAGCGATCCGTTCCTATCAACAAATCTGTGAGCTGGAGGCACAAAGCACAGCATTAACTCGTATTCTTGAAGCGTCTCATGCCATTTTAGGGCATAGCGATATGAAAACGTTTGGTTTAGCTGTGGTTATGCAGTTAGCTAAAATATTGGGCAGTGAGCCCAATGGTATTGTCAGTGGTAATCATGGAGATGATAAACGCATTGTGGTGCTCGGTGGTACATCGGATTATCAAGCTTTTTTTGGTCAAGGGTTAGAGCAGCTAGACAATGGCAGAGTTATTATGCAGGTTCAGAACTGTTTTGACTTTGCCAAGCATCAACAAACAGAGCACGATATTACGGTGTTGCTGCAAGGAAAAAACCGCCGTGCAGCAGTCTATCTAGAGCTCGATGTTAAACCAAATGCAGCGCAGCTGCAGTTTATGGAAATCTTTCTGGCGAATGTGAGCGTTGGTTTAGATAACATAAAATTATTCAATGAGTTACGAGACGTAGCTTATAAAGATCCTTTAACAAAATTACCAAATCGAAGTAGTTTTTCTCAACAAGTTGAACGTTATTATATCGAAGATAGTACGACACCTTCGGCAGTAACGAGTGAACTGCTTTTTGTTATTATTGATATAGCGCAATTCTCAGATATTAATAATGGTTTAGGGCAAGAAGTCGGTAATCAGTTGCTATTAGCAGTGATGCAGCGGTTACAGCAAGAGTTTATCGATGCGGAGCTTATCGCAAGAATAGGTGCCGATGTATTTGGTTTGCTACTACCTAAAAGCAGCTTTGATGAGCAACATTTTATTGAAGCGTTAATGATCCCCTATCAAGTTAACGAGCATATTTTAACGATGCATTTTCATGTAGGGATTTGCGAGCAAAGTGATTTCAGTAAACTGGGTATCGATACTTTAAAGCTTGCGTATATTGCGTTGAATCAAGCGAAACAAGGTAAAAAGTTTATCGACTGGTATTCACCAGATTTAGAAGAGAAAATGGCGTGGCGGTTAGGACTCATCCGACAATTGCGACAAGATTTCGAACAAGGCAAACTGGAAGTGTGGTATCAGCCCCAATTATCTCTTGATACATTAGCGGTAATAGGGTGCGAAGCTTTGTTACGCTGGCCTTCAGGTAATGGCCGCTATATTTCACCGGCTATCTTTGTACCACTTGCAGAAGATGCCGGGTTAATTGTGGATATTGGTCAGTGGGTTTTAGAGCAAGCCTGTCAACAGCAAAAGCAGCTTGTGAGTGTTGGGCTAGATATCAGTGTTGCAGTGAACGTGTCGGTCCCACAGTTTAAAGTTGCAAATTATGCTCAAGGTGTAAAGAATACATTATTGGCACATCAAGTTGATCCAAAAAAGATAGAGTTAGAGGTTACTGAAAGTGTGGTTATGGACGAAATCGGGGTTGTTATTGACACTTTGCAAGAGCTTCAAGAGTTTGGTGTTGAAGTCGCAATTGACGATTTTGGTACTGGGTTTTCATCATTAAGCTACTTACAGAAGTTGCCTCTGGCACGATTGAAAATTGACCGTGCATTCATTAAAGATATTCCAGACAATGACAGCGGTGCAATTGCAGATCTTGTGGTTTCATTAGGGCGTCACTTAGGGCTAAAAACGATAGCTGAAGGGGTCGAGACACAAGCCCAAGCAGACTTACTCAAGCAATTAGGGTGCGATGAAGTGCAAGGCTTCATGTATGCTAAGCCAATGCCGAGCCACGAACTCATGGATTTTTTGAAAAACTATAAACCTTAACCGTAATCAAAGTGACGTATCAAAAGGTGTATGTTGCTTGTTCCAATAGCGCATTTGTTTATCCTGTTCGTTGGAATATTCTATAGTATGAGCATGCAGATAATTAAGTTATAATTCGACTCTTTTTTCCTGCAGGTACCACTATGAGCGCACTCAAAGCAGAACGATCGTTATTTTCTTACCCAAAATATTGGGCTGAGTGTTATGGCGTAGCCCCATTCCTTCCGACGACACGTCAAGAAATGGATGAATTAGGTTGGGATAGCTGTGATATCGTACTTGTAACGGGCGATGCTTATGTTGACCACCCTAGTTTTGGTATGGCGGTTATTGGCCGAGTATTAGAGGCTCAAGGGTTTCGGGTGGGTATTATTGCCCAGCCAGATTGGTCAAGCAAAGATGCATTTATGACATTGGGTCAGCCAAACCTATTTTTTGGGGTAACGGCCGGTAATATGGACTCGATGATCAATCGTTATACTGCTGAAAAGCGTATGCGCCATGATGATGCTTATACACCAGGTAATGTAGGGGGAATGCGTCCCGATAGAGCTGTTGTTGTTTATAGTCAGCGTTGCAGAGAAGCATATAAAGAAGTGCCTTTGATCATTGGCGGTATTGAAGCCAGCCTTCGTCGAATAGCACATTATGATTACTGGCAGGAAAAAGTACGCAGAAGTATTATCTTTGATGCAAAAGCAGATATTCTAATTTATGGCAATGCAGAACGGCCTCTGGTTGAAGTTGCACATCGTATTGCCAAAGGGGATCCGGTAGCCTCCATCCAAAATATTCGTGGTACAGCAGTGATCCGTAAGGAGCCTTTGCCACAATGGAGAGGAAGTGACTCTACCGCGATTGATAAAGTGGGTAAAATAGATCCTATCCCAAATCCTTACGGTGCGGATGATGTGGGTTGTAGTAAATCAGAGTTCGCCAAAGCAGGTGTAAACCTAGCAGAAGAAGCAGCAAAACCGATAACAGTTCAGCCACCAAGATTAAAGCCTTGGGAAAAAGTGTATGTAAAATTACCTGCTTTCGAACAAGTTAGTGTTAA
The DNA here is from genome assembly GCF_018101015.1 of Pseudoalteromonas sp. MMG005. NCBI lineage: Bacteria > Pseudomonadati > Pseudomonadota > Gammaproteobacteria > Alteromonadales > Pseudoalteromonadaceae > Pseudoalteromonas > Pseudoalteromonas sp. MMG005. The sequence goes on from NZ_JAGJEK010000002.1 coordinate 152,533, forward strand.
CAAACCTCTGTATGCTCATGCATCTCGCATTTTACACCAAGAAACGAACCCAGGTTGTGCTAGAGCGTTGTTTCAACGCCACGGCAATCGATCCGTATGGGTAAACCCGCCTGCATTCCCTTTAGAAACCGAAGAAATGGATATGGTGTTTGGCCTGCCATATCAACGTATACCGCATCCAAGTTACGGAGATGCGAAAATTCCAGCATATGACATGATAAAAACATCAGTCAATATTATGCGTGGGTGCTTTGGTGGCTGTAGCTTTTGTTCTATCACCGAACATGAAGGGCGTATTATTCAAAGTCGCTCTGAAGAGTCTATTATTGAAGAAATAGAGCAGATCAGAGATAAAGTACCTGGATTTACAGGGGTGATATCTGATCTTGGCGGTCCGACGGCAAATATGTATAAGTTGCGCTGTAAAAGTAAGAAAGCAGAAAGTACATGTCGCAGGTTGTCTTGCGTCTACCCTGACATATGTAAGCATATGGATACTGATCACACGCCTACAATTGATTTATATCGAAAAGCCAGAGATGTGGAAGGGATTAAAAAAATCCTCATTGCATCAGGGGTTCGTTATGATTTAGCGATTGAAGACCCAAGATATGTTAAAGAGCTCGTGAGTCATCATGTGGGGGGCTATTTGAAAATTGCGCCAGAGCATACAGAGCAAGGGCCGTTATCTAAGATGATGAAGCCTGGTATGGGAACATATGACAAATTTAAAGCGCTATTTGACAAGTACTCAAAAGAAGCGGGCAAAAAACAATATTTGATCCCTTATTTTATCTCAGCTCACCCAGGTACCACTGATGAAGATATGGTAAATATGGCGCTGTGGTTAAAAAGTAATGATTTCAAACTTGATCAAGTACAAAATTTTTATCCATCTCCTATGGCAAATGCAACCACGATTTATCACACCGAAATGAATTCATTACGGAATATTAAAAATAATAAGGAATCAGTTGCTGTGCCTAAAGGTGCTCGGCAGCGTCGTTTACATAAAGCGATATTACGTTACCATGATGCATCAGGCTGGCCTATGATCCGTGAAGCACTGCGTAAAATGGGTAAAGCAAACTTAATTGGTAAAGGGCCTAATTGTCTCGTCCCTGAAGAAGGGCGCAATGAAAAAGTAGCCTCTAATAAAAGGGGATCTCGTCCAGCTTTAACAAGGCACAGTGGGTTCAGCCAGTTTAAGAAAGCGAATACCAAGCCAAAAGTGACAAGTAATAGACAAAGAAATAATGCAAGATAATAGGCATTATTCCCATAAAAAAACCTCGCTAATGCGAGGTTTTTTTATTTTTTGACCTTTTGGTAAGTGGTACTTAATTATTCAGTGCTAATTGCAGCTCTCTATGGCGTTGTAGCTGAGCCAATCGTGTTTTTGCAGCGGGTTTAAATTTAGCTAACTCATTTTTTGGTAAAGATTGAGATTTTGGTAGTTTTACTGTTTTTGGATTCTTATGTACGCCATTCACCAGAAACTCGTAGTGTAGATGTGCGCCAGTGACACGGCCTGTTGCACCAACGGTCCCAATTTTTTGACCTTGCTTAACTTTTTGACCACTACGTACGTGTCGTTTATTTAAATGTAGATATTTGGTGACGTACTTACTGCCATGTTGAATGAACACGTAATTACCATTGAGGTGATTGCGGCCTGATTTTATGACCTTACCGTCACCAGACGAGACGACAGGGGTACCTGTTCTCGCTGCATAATCAATTCCTCTATGTGCAGAACGTTTTCCTGTGACAGGGTGAAGGCGACGAGGGTTAAAGCTCGAACTGATATACTTAAAGTTGACAGGGGCGCGTAAAAAAGCTTTTCGCATACTGCGTCCCTGTGCGGTATAAAAGTTATCATCTGTGTGGCGAATTGCGGTATAGCGCTCGCCTTGATTAATGAACTCAGCGGCGATTATTTTTCCATTGCCAATTTCTTCACCATCAACAAAGTGGGACTCGTACACGATGGAAAATTGATCGCCTTTACGAATATCATTTGCAAAGTCCACATCCCAACCGAAAATATCGGCAAAGTTCATTATTTGGCGTTCGCTTAATCCCGCAGCAATACCAGCGGTCCAAAAGCTAGATGATATAGCACCACCCGCTGACTTTTCTACCGTCTCAATTTCCTTGCTTTGTATGGCTGTATCATAACGGCCCTCAGTATTGCGAGTGACGAGCAAAGTATCTGTTTTTGATAATATGTACTTAAGCTGAGCGAGGTTGCCTTCAGGGCTGGTTGCAAAGCTTAACACTTCCCCTGGGTGGATTTTTTTTAGTTTTAGTGTTTCAGCATTGGTGTTAACTAAGGTATGCAGGGTTTTTGCTGAAAAGCCTGCCCGTTTAAATATTGTTGCTAAACTGTCACCCGATTTAACTGCGTGATCTTCAAAATCAAATATAACCTGTGACTCAACATTTTCTGTAGTCACCGAATTTAATTCAGTTAACTGCTCAGGTGATTCACTGACTTTAACCGGCAATTCATAGCGCTTGCCAATTTCGAGTGCTTTCTTATCATGATCTTTGGATGCGGTTGCTTTTTCTGATGGGATCAGAGCAATAATAGCCATTGCCGATGCAACGCCCAGAATTAGCAGTTTGTGTTTTTTAGGGAGCTTGTGCACCACGTTAACCATAAAGCGCCTTTTCTGATGTCAAGAAATATTATAGATATTATAGATATTATTGCAGGATATACGCAATAAAGCGCTAATACCAGTATTTTGTGCATTTAAACTGATCCCAATATAGGCTAGAATCGACAGATAAACTGAAATTTTTGGAGCGATGAATGGTGGACTTAGATACTGCATTTGCAGAGATAAAGCGCGGTGCAGAGGAAATCCTGATTGAGGACGAATTAAAAGAAAGACTCAAGTCAGGTAAAAAGTTAAAGATCAAGGCAGGTTTTGACCCAACAGCCCCTGATTTGCATTTAGGCCACACTGTTCTAATCAATAAATTAAAGACCTTTCAGGACTTAGGTCATGAGGTGATTTTCTTAATTGGTGATTTTACAGGGATGATAGGTGATCCAACCGGCAAAAATGTAACACGAAAGCCATTGACTCGTGATGATGTGCTAGCCAATGCAGAAACCTATAAAGAGCAAGTATTTAAAATATTAGATCCTGCAAAAACGACAGTTGCGTTTAACTCTACTTGGATGGAACAATTGGGCAGTGCAGGCATGATTAAGCTTGCAGCTAGCCAAACTGTTGCTCGTATGCTTGAGCGTGATGATTTTAAAAAGCGTTATGCTAATGGTCAATCAATTGCAATCCATGAGTTTCTATACCCTCTAGTTCAAGGTTGGGATTCGGTTGCATTGAAAGCTGATGTTGAATTAGGTGGAACAGATCAGCGTTTTAATTTGCTGATGGGCCGAGAGCTGCAAAAATCAGAAGGGCAAAAGCCACAAACGGTACTAATGATGCCGTTACTAGAAGGGACCGATGGCGTTCAAAAAATGTCTAAGTCTTTAGGTAATTATATCGGGATCACCGATGCACCAACGGAAATGTTTGGTAAGGTGATGTCTATTTCAGACGATTTGATGTGGCGTTACTATGAATTATTAAGTGCTTTATCACTTGAAGAAATAGCGAGCTTGAAAGAAGAGGTTACGAATGGTCGTAATCCACGAGACATCAAAATCGAATTTGCAAAGGAAATGATTGCACGTTTTCACAGTGAAGAGGATGCACAAGCAGCGCATCAAGATTTTATTCAGCGCTTTCAAAAAAATGCGCTACCAGATGATATTCCAGAACTGACCATTGAAATTGCAGACGCTACAACGTTTATTACCGCTTTGTTGAAAGAAGCAGGTTTAGTTGCAAGTACTTCTGAAGCGATGCGTATGATTAAACAAGGTGCGGTTAAGCTAAATGGTGAAGAAAAAGTGACGGATACCAAGTTAGTTATTGAAAAAGGCAGTACGGCTATTTATCAGGTCGGCAAACGTAAATTTGCTAAAATAACCGTAAGCTAAATAGTGCGTCCCTTCGTTTAGGGTAAAGTAAAAATGGTCAGCAATGCTGGCCATTTTTGTTTGCGTATTTTGAACTCACGTGTCAGCTAAGTATGGATTTGTCAGCCGTTAAGAGTAGTTAACTAGAGTTTGATACACTATCCAAACTAGGGTTAATACTAACGCACTAAATAGGCGTACGCGGTTCAATAAGGTAAGTAACTGTATTAGGTCATCAGGCTCAGGTGGTCGATCACTGCCAATACGCATTTTATTAAACCGTTTAGCTTGATACATACAAGGACCGCCTAATTGAGTGTGTAGATTTGCTGCAAAGAAGCATAAAATCCAGCCTGAGTTTTGTTGGTAAAAAAAGCGCGCGTAATGCTTTAAGTAATGGCGAACTTTTTTATAATTGAGACTGAGTGAGATTAAGAAAACAAACCCACGAATAGGAAAACACTCTATAACTGTAATAATGGTATTTAGTGGCTTCATAAAATGCATGTTGGGGGCAAGGTGCGCTCGCCATGCGTGATTACAGAGCAGCAGTAGTTTGTATATGAGAGCCAGCATTGGCCCACCAAGTAAATAGAATACGACCATTACGTAGTAATGTCTTATGGTCCGTAAAGCGGTACTATCAATGCAAGCTTTAGCAACTCCCATGCTTGAAAGGTTTGCCACATCCCGTGCAACGATAGTGGCCAAAAGTTGCCTTGCTGTGGCTTTTTGGCCCTGCTTTAATAAAGTGGCAATGCGTTTAGTGCGATTTGTTGTTTGAGTGTCAAGACACAAATACAGTGCAACACCTCCTAACCATTGAGGATGAAATGCAAGTACGCTTATACCGACGGATAAAAGTAAAAATACAAGAATTGGAAGACAGCAAGCCAGTGTGCCTGATAAGTATTGATGTGCTTTGTTGTTTGATGGTTGGTAGACGCGCTCAGCAATACCTTTAAAAACCAATTCTAAAAGAGTAAATGGGTGATAGTTATAGTGCATAGGAAACAGATGAGCACATGCTATAGCCATCACAAAAATAAGCAAGCCCTGCTGGGCCTGCAGTAGCTCGAGTATCACGCTAAAGGGTTACGGTTGTTAGTTGCTCAAGCAGTTCGTTAACCAGCTTTGATGAGTTAATAGAAGCAACTTCCAAGTATTCTTCAAAGGACTGTGGCGACTCTTTTCCTGCAATATCAGATAATGAGCGTATCACAACAAAAGGAGTATGCAGAACGTGACAGGCTTGGGCAATGGCTGCTCCTTCCATCTCAACCGCGAGCATAGTAGGGAAATCTGTACGGGCTTGTTCAATGCGTGTCGGTTCACACATAAATGAATCACCAGTACAGATCAAACCAATCATAGTTTGTGTATTGGACAAGGTTGCAACACTTTTTTGAGCTGCTTCAATTAAAGCTGGATGTGCCGCAAAGCCAGCAGGCATCTGGGGTACTTGACCAATCTCATAACCAAACGCTGTAACATCAACATCGTGGTGACGTACTTCGCTTGATATAACCACATCACCGACATTCAATGAAGGCTCAAAGCCACCTGCTGAGCCGGTGTTAATAATACAGTCCGGTTCGAAATTATCGATGAGTAAAGTTGTTGCAACGGTTGCAGCAACTTTACCAATGCCCGACTGAACTAGCGTCACGGTATGACCAGAAAGTTCGCCAGTATAAAATGTAAAGCCACCTTTGCTGGTTTGTGTTTTGTTGGCAATAGCATCTCGCAATATGGCTACTTCCGGCTCCATGGCACCAATAATACCTATTTTCATGATTTAGTTCCTAAACAAAGTTATTGAATATTATACCTAAGGTTGGCTTAAATGCGAGTTTGTAAAATATGCGTTTGCACAATAGAAAATAGCAGGAGGTTACCTGCTACTTTATTCTAAGTGTTAAATTTCTGCTAAATTAGTTGAATGGGCTTTTGCTTGTGAAGGCGACATAACCGCAGGTTTCTCGACTCGAGATCGTGACTTTTTAGGGGGTTGTGGGGTTTTACCTAGTTTAAATAAAATGGCGTTGCGTACTTCACTTGCTTTGTACCCGGCTTTAACTTTCATACGAATATGGGGGATATTGGCAGATTCAAGAGCCCCATTGACGAACCAATCTCGTTGCGCTTTGTGCCCACCTTTATTACTGTTGTTTACGAGATCAACGGCAGCGACAATATTCAATGTTTCTTTATCGACAAGTACGTAATCGAGTTGTTTGTTTTTTGCTTTTGTGAGGGCAGCTCTGCGTGCTTTTTTTGATAAGCCGGGTTTACATTCAATTAAGTCAATGAGCTTTACCCGGCTCACAATTTTGAATTTATCACCAACAGCGCGCTCTAATAAAGTAAGAAATGATGCTTCAACGGTACTAAAAACAGATTCTTTACGGCTAAACGGATAGGGGTTGCCACCGGCATCACTATATTTTGCCGCAACAATCGACGCAACAACAACCAAAGCTAAAATAGATAATAAAGCGAATTCCATAGAACACTCCACAACAACAATTTGACACTTAATGTCATTAAGCAAATGCTGTGCCGAGTTGTAGAGTGGTTCTAGTTTATTTTTAGATTGGCTACGATTAAGCTTTGTAGCCTTGATCTATGCCTTTGACTGCGTAGGCAACCGCATCGTGCGCATGCAGTGATTCATAATGGTTAATTTTCACAAAAAAATCTTGGTAGTTGGTCTGGTTGAACAGCGCTTTAAGTTTTCTGGCCGCGTCTTCGCAAAACATGAGATTTTGACCATTTAAACGTGCAAACTCTTGCTCGTCTTCACGCTTTACGGCTGCTTGGACTGGGGTCTTTAGTTCATCTTCAACTTGATTTATGAGGGTCAATATATCGAATTCTTCGCAATCGGATGCTAGTAAAACCTTTATATTGGCGATACTTCTTTGTGAGTGAGGTGTAGCAAGAACCCCTTCAGTGGTACCTAACCATGCATGTACTTGCTTAGTATCAACGGTTTGTTGTTGAAACTTGTCTGCAAAAGCATTTTGAATTAGCTGTCTAGCTAATGCTGCTGAACACGGGCAAGTGGATGAATAAGTAACGTCAACAGCAAGTTCAATACGCGCAACACCATCGTTGAGTGTTGCGGTTACTGTCACGGGGTAACTTTTCCAACCTTGCTTTTGACTTAATAATGACTGACGGCGTAATGGTAATTCGAAGTGAATTGAGACTTTAGCCGCATTGCTTAAATCTTGGTGACTTGAGATAAAGCTATCAAGAACTTGAGTGAGCGTTTTAGGTGTAAGACTTTGTTCACACGATAACGTGTCTAAAGCCAAAAACAGCCGTGACATATGAATGCCTTTAGCATCTTCTTTTTGTAAGTTTACAAATGCATCGGCTTTTGCTGTAACATGCGTATCGCTTAGACCTTTACTGGCAAAAAGTAGTGGTAGTTCGATATTGCCCATGCCCACCCAGTCTAGCTTGCCTGTTTGCAAAGCGTCGGCTGAATGTGCGATGTCTGGCATTGTTGTTTGCATGTATACCCTCATTGTCACGACAATTAAAGTCGCGCATATTACACTAAAACTTGACCATTTGCCTATGAATGTAAAAGAAATGGTATCGATAAAGTGTCATTTCGTGCAGTTGGCTATACAGTATAGAAACAAGCGATACGAATAACAGGGATAATTAGCTTCTTATTAGTGCTTAGGTATAATGGGCAGGTTAATAGGGTAAGTGGTAACTATGATTGAATCTTCTTTTGGCCCGTGGGGCCGTGTATTGGTAAGCCTTCTCAATAAGTTTGGTGATAAAGCAGCTGGATTGTTTTGCTATGCATTTTTGTTGCTAGTATCCCTTATTTTATCTTGCATGTTCTATTACATTGCATTGGGTGAAATAATCATTGTTGATGTGTTAGCCGTACTATTTTTTGCAGGTGTAACGTCCCCAGTACTGATTTCGATAACCATTTATGCAATGCGGCAGCTGGAAGCATCGAAAATTTATTTAGAATCTGCCACTCAGCAAGAAAAGCTATTAAACCAAACACTCAAAGACAATATTAATCGTTTAAATAATGAGGTTGATGAGAGGAAAATGGCATTGCACGCAAAGCATCGTGCAATCGAAGAGCTGCGTAAAGAAATAGCTGAACGCAAGAAAACGCAGCAAGAGCTTGCACAGCAAAGTATGCTATTACGCTCAATAGTCGACTCTTCTCCGGATTTGTTTTATTACCGAGACCAACATGGCATATTCGCTGGGTGTAATAAGATGTTTGAACTGGTTATTGGCAAAAGTAGTGGAGAATTAATTGGTCAGTCGGTTGAGAGCATTTACCCTCAGGATTACTTACCAGAGGTACTTCGTACCGATACTGAAGTTGCGACAACACAACAACCCATGACCTTAGATGTAGAGTATCCGGTTGATGGTGAAAGTCGTTGGTTCGAAATGCGAAAACTACCTTTTATTAATGATAAAGGGGAATACATCGGATTACTTGCGTTTGGCCGCGATATTACAAGCCGTAAAGAAGCTGAGCAAGCATTGGAAACCGCTTATAAAGACAAAGGTAAATTTATTGCAACCTTAAGCCATGAATTAAGAACCCCACTGAATGGTATTGTTGGTCTTACTCGTATGATGCTGGACTCCGAGCTCACCCAGCAGCAGAAAAGTTGGTGTAATACTATTTTTTCTAGTGCGGAAACACTTGGCAATATTTTTAATGACATCATTGATTTGGATAAAATTGACAGAGAGCAGCTTGATATTGCAACCGACAGTATTAATGTCTCTGATTTTATTAATGACGTGGTCAATTTTACCGGTCTTATAGCGGATCAAAAAGGTTTAGAGTTTTTAATTCATCGCACAGGGATTTTGGACATTTACGCATTGTTAGATCCAACTCGTTTAAGGCAAGTATTATGGAATTTGATTAATAATGCGGTGAAGTTCACTCATCGAGGTAGTGTGACATTAGAGTTTAAAAGAGAGAACCGAGAGTCGGGTCAGTGGTTATCATTTAGTGTTATCGATACTGGAATGGGCATACCCAGTGATCAACAAGCGCGTATCTTTGACATGTATTATAAAGCGCCAGATACAACTGGTGCGAATGCGATTGGATCGGGGATTGGTCTGGCAGTAACAAAAGCGCTGGTTAGCGCTATGAACGGACAAATACATGTTAGCAGTATCGAGGGGCAGGGCAGTCGATTTGATGTTGAAATACCACTGACACTCTGCAGTGCACCTAAGGTGCAAAGCTATGCAGGTAGAAGCCTATATATTTTGCTGGTGGAAGATGTGCCATTAAATGCTGAAATAGCAACTAATTTATTAGAGCAGCGCGGGCATGAAGTGATCTGGGCTGAAACGGGTGAAGATGCTTTATCGCTGGTCGCAACAGAAGATGAACTTGATTTAATTCTACTGGATATGCAACTCCCAGATATTAATGGTGATGTAGTAGCAAGGGAAGTGAGAGCAGATAGTCACTATGATAACTTGCCAATTGTTGCCCTGACCGCAAATGTGCGAAGTGCAGAGCAGGAGTTGCAAGGGATTAGTATTCAAGGCGCATTGGCGAAGCCAATTAATACAACACGTTTAGATAAAATGTTGGCAGAGTTATTTGGAATTGACTCAAATAAAGCGCATACAGGAGGCGACGAACAGTCAGTGATAGTGCTCAATAGTGAAGACTACCGTTTGCTTGATGTAGAAACGATCATCGACTTTGTCTCCTCTATGGGTGTTAAGCCTTTTAAGCGCAGTAGTGATTTATTTGAAACGTTAAACCCTAAATATTGTGAAGAGTTACGCAGTGCATTAAGTGCTGGTGATATTGAAGAGTATAGTTCGGTTGCTCATAAGCTTAAAGGAGCCGCAGGCTCTGTGGGTTTACAGGAAGTGCAGTTACATGCCAAAGTAATGGAACTCGATGCAGGTAACGTTGGAGCTGACAAGTTAAGTCAGTGGGTTGTTGAACTCGAAGAGAAAATAAAAGACGGTCAAGCATCGTTAAAAGACGCAATTAGCGTACTCGGTTCTAATAAAGAGAGTTAGTGTTTCTTTAGCAGGCTCGTATGTAGGAATAAGAATAAATAAAGGGGCTAAATAAGCCCCTTTATATAAGTGCAAAACAGCCAGTATAATTAACCGTCAATTTTACCGATAAAACGATAACCTTCACCATGAATAGTGCTGATCAATTCGCTGGTATTGCTGTCACTTTCAAAGTGCTTACGTATACGACGTATCGTTACATCAACGGTACGGTCATTAGCACGAAGTTCGCGACCTGTCATGTGCTTAATTAATTGCTCACGGCTAAAAATTCTACCCGGTGAATCTAGCATTAAACGAAGTGCTCGATACTCACCTTTAGGCAAGCGCTTTGCTTCTCCCGCAGGAGACGTTAAGCAACGACTATTTTCATCTAATTCCCAACCATTAAACGTGATCACACCATTACTCTCGATGGCTGACTCTTCACCTGCTGAACCAGTTCTAGAGATCAAGTTACGAGCACGAATAGTTAACTCTCGTGGGTTAAATGGTTTTGTGATGTAATCATCAGCACCAATTTCCAGCCCAAGGATGCGATCAACATCGTTATCGCGACCAGTTAGGAAAATTAAGCCGATATTTCTTTTTTGGCGTAGTTCACGCGCTAAGATTAAGCCGTTTTTACCTGGAAGATTGATGTCCATAACAACAAGATTGACGTCGTCATGCGTTGTCAGTTTGTCATGCATGTCATCGCCATCAATGGCTTCAATTACTTTGTAACCTTCTGCTTCAAATAAACTAACGAGGTTCAGGCGAGTTACGTCTTCATCCTCTACAATCAGAATGACTGGCGTTTGCATTATAAATTAACCTTTTCGGAATATATTATTTACATGTTATTCGGTGCTATCTAATAAAACCGAATATTTACGATTATAGGAGTATATCCAATTGTTAACAAGTAAAATCAGTTGGGATGAAACTTAGAAACTGCAAGTAATCTAGATAACACAGTAAAATTATGCTGTGTGACCTGTTGCTTATTTATATACAGTCGGATTTTACTCCCTTCTTGGACCAATGAAGCGACACCACCATCTTCTAGAAACTCTATGCTATCTCCAACCAAAACCATATTTAAAGAGGTTGTATCGGTCCAAGTAGACAGTATATCATTTTCATTCGTTTCATCAATGTATGTGATATCACACTGTTGAGAAAGTTCCATTATATTTGAACTATTTGCTATTTTAATAACTTCGATTGGCCGTTTTCTTATTTTTAGTTTTTTATTTTTAGCTAAAATAGCACCAGGTCCGGTATTTATTTGATAAAAACAAAAGCGAGTCGATATTTTTGTTTGTTGATTAGGGAACTCAATAAATTTAGCCATTTGATATAAAAAAGCAGAACGTACCTCATTTGGGCTTTTTGCACAGGCAGGATATGCAAAAAGTACCAGTATAATAAATATACTTCGCATTACCCTATCTCTACCAAAGGCAATGTAATGATGAATCGAGTGCCGTTGTCATATGCTTCATCTAACGCGATATTACCATTTAATGCTTGCGTTACTAAATTATAGACTAAATGCATACCAAGGCCGCTGCCCCCTTCACCTCTTTTCGTAGTGACAAAGGGGTCAAAAATTCGTTTACGAATGGAAACGGGTACTCCACCGCCATTGTCAGCATAAATAATGGAAAGCTGTCCACTAGTCCGTGTAATATTTATATGAATTATGTTGTTTTCGATGCTTTTAAAAGCGTGGAGCAACGAATTAGAAATGAGTTGCTCGAAGACCTGTTGTAAAGGGCCAGCTTTACTACTAACGGTTAAGTCTGTAGAGCATTGGACATCTATAACTGGGTTTTTGGTTACAATATCAGCTTTCATTGCTGTCATAATATTGTTCAGTAAGCTGGTTACGTTTACATCAGAGCTGAGCTCTAGATCTTGGCTAACTGCAACGCGTTTAAAGCTAGAGATAAGATCGGCAGCTCGATTTAAGTTTCTATAGATTAAATCGAGGTTTTCTATACCATCACCAATGAATCGCTCGAGCTGCTTGGATGTTAAACTTTTTTGTTCGAACGCTGTTTTTATATCAGATAACTTATCGCGTAATAGAGTAGAGCCTGTAACGCCTAAACCGATAGGGGTATTTACTTCGTGAGCAACGCCTGCAACCATTTGTCCAAGCGAGGCCATTTTCTCGTTTTCAACAATTTGATTCTGGTATTGGTGCATTCTTTCGAGGGTATTGAGAAGTTCTTGATTTGCTTCTCTTAACGCGATAGTTCGCTGATTTACTTTTTCTTCTAGGCTTTGATTAAGTTGTTTTATTTCTTGTTTATCAGCTTTATGGCGCTCTAATTGGTTTTGAGTTCGCGCTAGCATAACGTTTAAATTGGTGGCGAGTGTATTAACTTCTTCTATATTACTTCGCTCTGCACGTGTATTGTAATTATGGTTTTTGGAAACATCTTGTAATAATAGAGATAGTTCCTCTATTGGGGTTGCGATGCGTTTTTGTATCCCTCTAGCAACCAATAAGACTAACAACAAAACAAATAAAGTTAACATTATATCAACGAGTATTTTTGTATTAATATACTTATTTAACCTTTCCAACCCTCCTCGAATATAAACATAGCCTTCTATTTTCCCTTCATAAACAACTGGCTTAACAAGTTCAATATAATCTGCCGTTATTCTAGGGACTTTTAAGTCTTCTACACTATTTACTTTTAATGGAACAGGGGGGGTTTTGCTGGCGTTATAACTCGTGAAAAAAACGGGTTTATTGGTGACATCGTCAATGTCATAAATATGAATATTTTTTACTAGTTCAACTTTATTGAAAGATTTTAAGCGTTTTTCTTCTGTTTTTCTATCTTCGAATATCAGGGTGATTTGCGCATTAAAAGCGATGATTTCTGCAATCATATCAAGCTTATTGATAACCAGTTGCTTTTGTTCTTTGACATCAAGATAGGTAGAGATTGAAATTGATAACGATAAACATAACGCAGTGACTAACATCACAGCGCTGACTAGGACTTTTCTTATACTTGTTTTTGGTGTCTGCTTAGCCATTAAGGACCTTTATTCAGCGTTTGAAAAACTTGATCCAAATGTGTTGATATGAATACATAACGCTTATCAATTGTGCTGTAGGTATTAGCTGTATTTGGAACACATACAACATCAATATTTGATTCAATGATTGTAAACTATTCACAAGTGTAGCAAAGAGAATGGATAAAATAACAATAAAATCCCTGATTATTCGTGTTATTTTATCCAGTAGAGTGAGGAATCAACCAGTCTGATTAGTTTTTATTAGCCTCATAGACAGTGAATTTGGTATTTCTTGCTAAGGTAGAAAAAGAACCAAATTGTTGTTCAAGTATAGGGGTGTACTTTAAGAAGTTATTGGCAACAATTTGTATTTTCCCTTTTGACTTTAAAAACCCTCGACTGTCGCTTAAAAAGCGGTCGGCAATCCCGTAGTCGGTTGCGATGCCCGTATGAAATGGTGGGTTGCTAATTACTAAGTTGAATTGCCCCGTTACATCCATCAGGCCGTCACTGAGAATCAATTTTGCTGATAGGCCATTTACCTTTAATGTATGCTCGGTAGCATACAATGCAAGTGCATTTACATCTAAGCAGTTAAGCGTGAGAGCAGCTTGCTTAATACCCATAAATGTCGCAATCAATCCAGCACCACAACCAAAGTCTAAAATTGCTCCTTTGTATGGTACATCAATATTCTCAAGTAAAAGTTTAGTCCCCACGTCAAGCTTTCCGTGATTGAATACGCCTGGTACGCTGACAGCGGTAAACTCTAATTCACCTACTTGTACTTGAAATTCAGACTGGTATTGTGCGATATCAAATTTAGGCGATAGGTGAAGGTCAGAGAATTCATACAAAACACAGTGTTTTGCGCTGTCTAATTTGCAGAATAGATCAGCGTGTGGTTTGAGTTGTTTCTCAATTGATTTCACACCGCCTTTGTTATGCCCTACAACTAATAATCGGGTGTTACTGGTCGCAATGGCTCTAATATTATCGAGCATCATCATCGCTTCTGGCTTGGATTTAGGGTAGAAGTAGATGATAAGATCTAAGTTGTCAATTGATGGCAAGCTATGGTCAACAGAACTCAAGATACCAGAGTGTTTTTCTGCTGCTTGATGATCTGCAATATTATAACTAAAAGCATGTACATCACTACTTGGGTTTAGTTGTTGTAATTGCAATAGGAAGCTATCCCGATTTGCATTGATCACAAGAATCTTGTTTGCTTGCAACTCGTCATCATTGCGCATTAACAACAAACTAGGGTTTGATAACTGACTCATAAGGCCTCATTAGGTTAGAAAGGGCAGGTACTTTCAATTAATTACAGCGTTTAAACATGAGATCCCAGACCCCATGTCCAAGGCGGTGACCGCGTTGCTCAAATTTAGTCAGAGGCCGGTTATCAGGGCGGGGCATATAATCAGATGTTTTTGATAAGTTTTCGTACCCGGGTGCTGCATTCATTATCTCAAGCATATGTTCAGCATAGTTTTCCCAATCAGTTGCCATGTGAAATACACCACTGATTTTTAATTTACTTCTAAGGCTTTCAACAAACTCTAGTTGCACTATACGGCGTTTGTGGTGACGCTTTTTGTGCCATGGATCAGGGAAAAACAGTTGCATTGTGGTTAAGCTTGCATCTTTGATGCAATCAGCCAGCACTTCTACCGCGTCATGCTCAAATACACGTAAGTTGGTAATACCCGCTTCATCCGCTTCCATCAGGCACGCCCCAACTCCGGGTTTATGAACTTCAATGCCAATAAAGTTTAGGTGAGGTGCATTTTTTGCCATCTCGACCAATGATTTACCCATACCAAAGCCAATCTCTAGTACCACGTCGTTGTCATTACCAAAGACTTCTGATAAATCTAGTAAACCTTGGCTATGCTCGAGGCCCATAGTTGGCCAGCATTTCTCAATGGCCGCTGCTTGGCCTTTGGTTAAGCGACCTTCGCGCTTTACAAAGCTGCGTATTCTGCGGATATATTTGCCTTCTTGCTGAGCTTGCTCAAGCCTAGTTTTACTCGAATCGTTCATAGTCATTCTGCACAGTGAAAAGTGGGCGCATATTATCCCTGTTCGGCGCGATAAGTACAATAGCTTGACTGTTTTTAAAAGCTCCTTACACTGGCGGCCAAGTAGAATTAGTAAAGTGCACCGTCAATGCAAGTATCAAATAGTCAGGCTAAATGGTTTGCTGAGCAAGTTGTTAGCTGGTATCACCTTCATGGTAGAAAAACATTGCCGTGGCAATTAGAAAAAACCCCCTACAAAGTATGGGTGTCAGAAGTGATGCTGCAACAAACTCAAGTTGTGACTGTTATTCCTTATTTTAATCGCTTTATGGCACGGTTTCCGAGCATCATTGATTTAGCTGATGCACCAGAAGATGAAGTGCTACATCACTGGACAGGCTTAGGGTATTACGCGAGAGCACGAAATTTACATAAAACCGCTAAAATTGTACGTGATGACTATCAAGGCCAATTTCCTCAGACAATGGAGCAAGTAGAGGCCTTACCCGGTATTGGCCGTTCTACCGCTGGTGCTATTTTATCATTGGCTTTAGGGCAACATCATCCTATTTTGGATGGCAATGTGAAGCGCGTACTAGCAAGATTCTTTATGGTTGAAGGCTGGTATGGTGTAAAGAAAGTAGAAAATAACCTTTGGGAGTTGATCGAAAAAATAACCCCGCAAGATAATGTGACTGAGTTTAATCAGGCCATGATGGATTTGGGTGCGAGTTTGTGTTCTAGAGCTAACTTTGATTGTCAGGCTTGTCCACTAGTGGCTGACTGCTCAGCGTATAAACACAACCAAGTAAGAGATTTCCCTAATTCAAAGCCGAAAAAAGCGAAACCGAAGAAAACGGTGTACCATTTAATTATTAAAGCAGAAAATAAACTGTTGATGGAAAAAAGGCCAAGCTCGGGTATTTGGGGCGGATTGTTTGGCTTTTTTGAATTTGAAGCTCATGAACTGATAGAGCTATTTATAGCGCAACAGGGTATTGACGGTAATATACAATCATTAGCGCCTTTTGTGCATATATTTACTCACTTTGAACTTACTATCAATCCAATAATCCTGCACCTAGATAGTGTACCTGATTGCGTGCATGAACAGCCATTATTATGGTATGACTTACATGACCCTGCACAAGTTGGTTTAGCTGCACCGACCAAAAAGTTAGTTAAAGTCATAGGCACAATGAGTTAAACTAACAGTATCTTCCTTAAGTAGGTAATAAGTTATGGCTCGTACTGTATTTTGTCAAAAATTACAAAAAGACGCACCTGGATTAGATTTCCAGTTTTACCCGGGTGAATTAGGTGAAAAAATATTTAATAACATCTCAAAAGAAGTGTGGCAGCAATGGCAGCATAAACAGACTATGTTGATTAATGAAAAACACTTAAATATGATGGACCCAGCACATCGAGAGTTACTTGAAGAGCAGATGGTTGGTTTTTTATTCGAGAATAAAGAAGTGGAAATAGAGGGTTATCGCCCACCAGAGCAAAAGTAAGTACGGTGATACTCTAAATCGTTTTAAAAAAGCCGCACTGCGGCTTTCTTGTTACGTAGACGTTGTTTGGATTAGTGATCTCTTGAGACTGATATTTCGGCTAACCCAATTAATGCCTGCTTATACGGCGAATCAGGCAGAATATTGAGCATTTGAATGGCTTTATTAGCTTCAACTCTCGCTTTATCCATAGCAAATTCTAAGGCATTCGTTTCTGTTAGAGTGATTAGTATATCATCTAAATACTCTAACCCGTCGCCTTGCTCTATAGCATTACGTATTTGTGTAATTTGTTCAGCTTTTCCATGCTGCATAGCATATATAAGAGGTAGAGTCGGCTTCCCTTCAGCAAGGTCATCACCTAAGTTCTTGCCCATTTGCTCAGCATTTGCACTGTAATCCAATACATCATCAACAAGTTGGAACGCTGTGCCTAAATGCATTCCATAATACTTGAGAGCGTTTTGCACATCGGTTGATTGCTCAAGTACAACAGCAGGGAGTAGCGTTGCAGCTTCAAATAATTTTGCCGTTTTACTATATATAACCTGCATATAGCTTTCTTCTGTGGTGTCTGGGTCATTACAATTCATTAATTGCAACACTTCCCCTTCAGCGATTACATTTGTCGCATCAGCTAAAATTTGCATCACTTGCATATTTTGTAAGCCAACCATTAATTGGAACGACCGAGTGTATATAAAGTCGCCAACCAATACACTGGCTGCATTACCAAACTCAGCGTTTGCGGTTGGTTCACCTCGACGTAATGCTGATTCGTCAACTACGTCATCGTGCAATAATGTAGCAGTGTGAATAAATTCAACGATAGTTGCTAAAGTGACGTGCTTTTCACCTTGATGACCAAGCGCTTTAGCAGCCAGTAATGTCAACATGGGTCTTATTCTTTTTCCACCACTGTTAACAATATACAGACCAAGCTGGTTAACTAATGCAACGTCAGATTGCATTTGTGCGTGTATTAATTCATTGACGTTAAGCATATCGGTTTCGATTAACGCCTGGATAGCCTTAATATCCATCTTACTCCAAGCCAGGTTAAATAGATAAACGAGGCGAGTGTACTACAAAATTCCATTTAGCTCGATATTTTGTCAAAGAACAATAAAAAAAAACCTCTTAGCAGGCCATGCTGTTGAAAATACGTTCAAATACCGTTGTTTTTTTGAGTTATAGAAGGTTGTCGTAAAAGAAGAAAAAAGCGCTTTGGTTTATGGCTTTTTTTGGATAGACTAGCAGAAAATAATGATTCGCTCTCTTAGCCGCTATTTTTTATTCAGTTTATAGAAAAATGGGCTTGCACGTAGGTTCGCATTAGCGTAAACTTCGCGCCCTATTGAAGAATATTAAGTTGCGTCGATTTGAGGGCGCACAAGCGGAGTTAATTATGTACGCGGTTTTCCAAAGTGGTGGTAAACAGCACCGTGTGACTGAAGGTCAAACGATTCGTCTAGAAAAATTAGACGTTGAGACTGGTGCAGCAGTTGAATTTGATTCAGTACTTTTAGTTGCTGATGGTGAGAAAATCGAGATCGGTGCACCGTTCGTAAACGGTGGCAAAGTGACAGCTGAGGTTGTTTCACACGGTCGCGGTGAGAAGATTAAGGTCGTTAAATTTAGACGTCGTAAGCATTCTCGTAAGCAGATGGGCCATCGTCAATGGTTCACTGAAGTTAAAATCACTGGCATTAGCGCTTAATTTAGAGGTACAGAAAGATGGCACATAAGAAGGCAGCTGGTAGTACTCGTAACGGTCGCGATTCAGAAAGTAAACGCTTAGGTGTTAAACGTTTTGGTGGCGAATCAGTTTTAGCGGGTAACATCATCGTACGTCAACGTGGTACTCGTTTCCACGCTGGTTCTAACGCAGGTATCGGTAAAGACCATACAATTTTTGCAAAAGCAGACGGTAAAGTTGTTTTTGAACAAAAAGGTCCATTAAACCGTAAATACGTTAG
This sequence comes from Pseudoalteromonas sp. MMG005, assembly GCF_018101015.1. Lineage (NCBI taxonomy): Bacteria > Pseudomonadati > Pseudomonadota > Gammaproteobacteria > Alteromonadales > Pseudoalteromonadaceae > Pseudoalteromonas > Pseudoalteromonas sp. MMG005. The sequence continues at coordinate 171,167 of NZ_JAGJEK010000002.1, forward strand.
CATCGTTGCTGAGTAATCGGTAAAAATTAAAAAAAACCCCGCTACGGCGGGGTTTTTTGTTTTTATAGAACCTCCTAACGAAGTGATATGCAGTGGCAAAGTGAAGCAAACTGCAATAATGACTAAAGATTTTGTCTTATTAGTATTATACTTCGGGAATCAGAACCCCCCAGTCAAAAGAGAGTAACCATGAAGTTTGTCGATGAAGTTGAAATTCGCGCAGAAGCGGGCGATGGCGGTAGTGGCATTGTGTCATTTCGTCGTGAGAAATACGTCCCTGATGGCGGCCCTGATGGCGGTGATGGTGGTGATGGTGCAAGTGTATACTTACTAGCAGATGAAAACTGGAATACATTGGTTGATTACCAATTTGAACGTTTTCACCGTGCGGAGCGTGGAACGAATGGACAGTCACGTAATTGTACGGGTAAAAAGGGTGTTGACCTTTACCTGAAAGTACCAGTAGGTACGCGTGTAAGCGATGTTGATACGGAAGAGTCACTTGGTGATTTAACACAGCATGGGCAAAAATTACTTGTTGCAAAAGGGGGCTTTCATGGATTGGGGAATGCGCGCTTTAAGTCAAGTGTAAACCGTGCACCTAGACAGAAGACGTTAGGTACTAAAGGTGAAGTTCGTAACTTAAAATTAGAATTACTACTACTCGCTGATGTTGGTTTGCTTGGCCTACCTAATGCTGGTAAGTCGACATTTATTCGCAGCGTTTCAGCAGCAAAACCTAAAGTGGCAGATTACCCATTTACTACCTTGATCCCAAATTTAGGTGTTGTTCGCCCTGAGGCAAGTAAGTCGTTCGTAATCGCTGACATCCCAGGTCTTATTGAAGGTGCGTCGGATGGTGCAGGCTTAGGTATTCGCTTTTTGAAGCATTTAGAGCGCTGTCGTGTACTTTTACATATTATCGATGTGATGCCTGTTGATGGCACCGATCCAGTAGATAATGCATTCTCAATTATTAATGAGTTACACCAATATAGTCCTAAACTAGCAGAAAAGCCTCGCTGGTTAGTATTGAATAAAATAGATCTATTGCCCGAGGACGAAGCTGAGGCCATTTGTGAACGTATTGCACAAGAGCTTGATGCAGAGAAGGTGTATCAGGTCTCCGCTATTAATAAACTAAATACCCAGCCATTATGCTACGACATTATGACATTGCTAGACAGCATGCCTAAAGACAAGTTTGAGGTAGAGCAAGAGCAAGAAGAGGTCGAGTTTAAGTGGGACACCTATCATCGTAAAGCAGCTCAAGAAGCACAAGACGATGATGACTGGGATGATGACTGGGATGAAGATGACTACGATGTAGAAGTTGTCTACGAACGATAACCTGAGATGGTAATATTAAAAAAGGGCTGTAAGCCCTTTTTTAATACTTAATAAGTATAGGAGTGAATGTGATAATTTCAATGATTGCAGCAATGGCGGATAATCGAGTGATTGGACAAGGTAATAAAATGCCTTGGCACCTACCGGCAGACTTACAACACTTCAAACGAGTTACGTTGAATAAACCAGTCATTATGGGTCGGAAGACTTTTGAGTCTATAGGACGCCCTCTTCCCAATAGACGGAATATAATTATTAGTCGTAATCTAGATTATGATGCGCAAGGAACGGAGGTTGTTACATCTGCTGACGCTGCACTTGCGTTGGTTGAGGGGGAAGCAGAGGTTATGATAATAGGAGGGGGCTTGGTATATGAACAATTCCTTCCTTTATGTGAACGACTTTATTTGACTTTCATTGACTTAACGGTTGAAGGAGATACCTGCTTTCCAGATTATGAGAAGGTAGGGGAATGGCAGGTGATGGAGACGCAACATAATGAAGCGGATGATAAAAATATATATAGTCATAAATTCGTAACCTTACAGAAAAAATTATGAGTTTGTTGCTAACAATTATATAGATTGCTACAATTATATAAGTATTGGGGTACGAATAAAGTATTATTGAAGGGTCTAAAATGAAATTAACTACCGTGCTAGTGTCAGCTTCTTTATGTGCTGCGTCTTTGTCTTTTAGTCAAAATGCACATGCAGATGCACAGCTTGCAGCATCTTTGTGTGAATATGTTGCCGCTGATGACAAAGGGCGTTTACGTAAAAAGCTAAAAAGCTCACGAGTGAAAATTCGTAATATCTACGATGCGATTCAATGTAATGGTAATAACTTGTTACGCCATGCAATTGCGAGTAATGCTGCAGGTGCAGGTGAATACATAGTTAAAAATTTACCGAAAAGTGCGCTAGTTGATGGTGCTGATATTTCATGGGCTGAAGGTAATGGTCACAGTGGTTCGCCACTTATCGCTGTTATTAAAGCGCGTGCAGGCCTATAAATTATTAAACGCGGATTTCGTGTTTATGTAAGATAGGTTGAAAACCTTGGAAGTATCCAAGGTTTTTTTTGACTAAGGTAGTTCCCTTTTTTAAAACTTAGTCGCTATTAATAATTGCATCCAGATGTTGTACATCACACTACTAGCGGCTACGTGTAAGCTATAAAAGGATTTTGGGTTTACTACTTACTTGTTATTTTTTACTGCTGCTACGATAGAGACCTCAACGAGTAACTCAGGTCTGGCCATTGCAGCTTGCACACATGCTCTAGCTGGTGCGTGCCCTTGAGGTACCCACGAGTCCCATACGGCGTTCATTTCTTTAAAATATGTCATGTCACTAATATACATGGTAGCGCTGAGTAAGTGGTATTTGTCGCTATTAGCTTCAGCGAGTAATATATCTACTTTGTCTAACATGGTTTGTGTTTGTTCTGTTATCCCTTTGGTTGCATCACTACATACTTGGCCACATAGATAAATTGTATTGTTATGGATGACAGTCCGACTCATTCTTTGATTGGTTTGTTTGCGCTCAATATTCATTCAAGATCCTAACAGTAATAGTTACTCTAATTATAAACAGGTAACTAGCCGATATGTATCCAAATTATATAGTCTTTTTACGTATATATAATGGATAAGTACTATGACTGAGGCCGAAGTATCCTGTCCTATTTTGATGTACACTGAAGGTAAAAATGTTACACCATTATAAATAGTGAGCTAAACAGGGATTATGATTAAGACTAAAAACTCTACAGAGACTGTATTGATAATTTCACTTATTATCGCAATGTTGTTATGGGGGACAAGTTGGGTTTCTGGGAAGATTATTGCTGAGATGGCGCCGACCAAAGTAACAACATTTTACCGCCTAGCGATAGCTACTTTGAGTATGCTACCAATATTGTTTGTTGTGCGCAGATTTAAATTTGTGACGCTAAAGTTTTCTCGTAACGCTTTGCTGTGGTCGTTACCTGCAGGGGCGTTGCTTGCTGGATACAATCAACTATTTTTTCTCGGACTTCATAATGGCTTACCTGGAAAGGGTGGCATGCTTGTGACGACGATAAACCCGTTATTCACGTTTTTATTAACGAGTCTTGTATTTCAACAGAAGCTAAAAGTAGTGCAAGGTATGGGTCTAACATTTGGGCTAATTGGTGGGTTGTTTATGATTGAAATATGGAGTTTCAACTTAGACCAATTACTTGCATCAGGTAATCTCTACTTTATTCTCGCGGCTTTCACGTGGGCCATTTTAACAATTATTAGTCAAATAGGCGGCCGATACGCCGATTTCCTACTGTTTAGTACGTTTATGTATGGGTTCGCGAGCTTAATCAGTTATGGATTTGCGTATAGCTACTCACCACTTAAGTCGATGGTAATATATTCTTTAGAGTACTGGTTACATATGGCTTTTTTATCAACTGTCGTGGTAAGTGTTGCTACGAGTATTTTTTTCTTGGCGACACAGCAGCTAGGCTCTAGTCGTTCAAGCTCTTTTATTTTTGTCGTACCTACTTCAGCGATGGGGTTGTCTGCGTGGTATTTTGGTGAAACATTGTCTGCACCAGTAGCTTGTGGTGGCGTGTTGGCTATTTCGGCTGTTTATTTACTGAATTTTAATAAAGGAAAAGTAAGCAGTAATTGATTGTTGGCAAGGGGGGCATTGTTTACTTGTGCTTTAAAGGTGCTCCAAACAGTGTTTTTATTATGTTTCGTACATTTTTTTGTTTTTTTAAATTATTAAAAAGTATGCCCCATGGTGTAAAAATAACGTCTAAAAATGACATCGAGTAGTGATGTTCATTAACACCAAATACGAGTACCTCATTAGGGTTATGAGTTTGAAAGGTACCGAATAGTTTATCCCAAATAATAAGTACTCCTGCGTAGTTCTTATCAATACAATGTGGATTCGTTGCATGGTGAATACAGTGGTGGTGGGGGGTATTAAAAATGCTCCCAACGTATTTTAATTCAGGCCCTAGTTCGGTATGAATAAAAAATTGAAAAGCTAAGTTCAATGCAACTAAACTGAAAACGAATTGTGGCGGGTAACCAATTAAGATCAATGGTATCCAGAACAGCCACATCCCTGTTAGAGGATAAAATAAGCTTTGCCTTAAAGCGGTTGAAAAATTCATGTGGAGTGAGCTGTGGTGGACAACGTGTGCACTCCACAACCAAGCACATTGATGGCTAGCTCGATGAAACCAATAATAAAGAAAATCTTGTAATACAAAGGCTGGGAGTACCGCTAAAAATGAGACTTCAAATGAAAATAAAGAAAAGTTTAAGTGTAGCCAGATTAGTACTGGCATAAGCAATATCATGACAAGCATATCTACTATTTGATGCGACAGAGCCAAAGAAACATTTAAACATAGCTCTTTGAGTGAATATTTATTTTTGAGCTTTAACCGCTCTAGCATAATCGCAGTTATAAACAGTGGACTAAGAAGTATGAGTATGTATTCAACTTTCATTGAGTACGCTCCACAAGCGTTTACCAGCCCGTTTGAAGTCGTAATATAGCACAGCTTTTAATAACCACGAGGGTAGCCAGGTATTGCTGGTTCCTGAAATTTTATAGTGCAAAAAATGTTGCGTATTTGAATTGGTGTAATTAATTTCACCGAGGTGCAGCTTAATTGGACCGTTACCTTCTATCTGATAAGTTAGGGACGTATCTGAAAGTTGAATAACACGCTCTGTAAATTGATGTCCTCGCATTGAAACAAGCCGACGCTCTGTCTGTTCTTTGTTGTCGAGAGCTGTAATTTGGACGCGAAAAATATGACTTAAAAACTGACAATCAGTCAGCTGATAAAAGTTGAATTCACCTTCTTTAGGTAGCTCTATGATTATATCAAGTAAAGTCATTTGCGTTCTTTCTACAATAAAGTCAAAGCTAGCATATTGTATTTAAGGTGGGCATACTTGACTGAAGAAGCCATTAATTTGTCATTAGGCGCCAAAGTGTCAGATGTTAGTCAAGAATATTGTAAAGTCGTTGCGCACTATTTACCTGAACGGTATTGCGATTGTAGGCGCATTCCTATGGCTGCTTATTTACAAGCAATCGATACAGCCGTAAAAATACAAGGTGATAGTTTATGGGGGTTTAATACCGGAAAAGCGATTACGAGTGCAGAGTATGGCTTATTGGGGTATTTGGTAGAAACCAGTGATACCGTCGGATGCGCAATAGATTGGCTACTGCAATTTGACAAAACGGTTGCTAATATTGGTGATATACAATTCACGGTTTGCGATAGCAGTGCAACACTGGTGTGGCGACCTTACTTTCATAACCGTCATGCAGTACTGAGAAACATGACTGCATGGGTTGCAACAGTTAGACGGATATCAGGGCAAGCCTTAACACCGAGTGAAATGCATTTTAGTGATGCGTTTACGCATGAACAGCTACGTTTGATGGAAGTGTGGTTTAATTGTCCAGTTAAAGATAAGCAAACATCGAATAGAATTGAATTCCCAGTTTCATTGTTAGCTGTGAAATTAATCACCCGTAATGAGGTAATTCAAGCTCATTTATTAATATCGATAAACGAGCTTGCTAGTGGCTCTGCTGGTGAGCATCAATGGCTCTCTCAACTACAACTTGTTTTACATAGTTGTGATTTACATACTCTCACGTTAAGCGTATTAGCCCAGCACTTGAACGTGTCGACACGGACTTTACAACGAAAACTAACAGCACAAAAACTGAGTTTTAGCCAACTAAAAGATAAAGAACGGTTACGGCGGTTTGGGCAATTTGGGTATGTTATGCGAAAACAGGAATTAAGTGATTTGTTGGGTTATAAAGAGCAGGCGTCATTAAATCGAGCGGTGCGGCGTTGGTATGGGATGTCGCCAAGTGCATACTTAAATGAGACTAAAAATCAGCTATAAAAAACGCGGTGTATGGTACACCGCGTTTTTCAGTAGTATATTTCGGGCTAGATTATAACCCAGCGGCAGCTCGCAGAGCATTTGCTTTGTCAGTTGCTTCCCATGGGAACTCTTCACGACCAAAGTGGCCATATGCCGCTGTTGGTTGATAAATAGGGCGTTCAAGGTCAAGCATCGTTAACAGTCCGTATGGACGCAGATCAAAGTGTTCACGAACAAGTTCAACTAAACGAGATTCTTCGAGTTTACCGGTGCCGAAAGTTTCAATACTGATAGAGGTTGGTTCAGCAACACCAATGGCATAAGAAACTTGCAGCTCACATTTATCAGCCAAACCAGCCGCTACAATGTTTTTAGCAACATAACGAGCGGCATAAGCAGCTGAGCGGTCAACCTTTGATGGGTCTTTACCAGAGAAAGCACCACCACCATGGCGCGCCATACCACCATATGTATCTACGATGATTTTACGGCCAGTTAAACCACAGTCACCCATAGGGCCACCGATCACGAAACGGCCAGTAGGGTTGATGAAAAACTTAGTTGCTTTAGAAATAAGCTCAGCAGGCAATACTGGTTTGATAATTGTTTCCATTACAGCTTCAACTAAATCAGTTTGCGAAACAGTATCACAATGCTGAGTTGAAAGAACAACAGCGTCAATACCAACGGCTTTGCCATTTTCGTATGCGAATGTCACTTGAGACTTTGCATCAGGGCGCAACCAGTTAAGCTCACCGCTTTTACGTACTTGCGCTTGACGTTGTACAAGGCGGTGAGAATAAGTAATTGGGGCGGGCATGAGTACGTCAGTTTCATTACATGCGTAACCGAACATTAGACCTTGGTCACCTGCACCTTGCTCTTCAGCTCGAGCACGGTCTACACCTTGGTTGATGTCAGGAGACTGTTTACCAATTGTGTTTAAGATGGCACATGAATCAGCGTCAAACCCCATATCTGAATGAGTATAACCAATATCACGAACGGTCTTACGTGTAAGTTCTTCAATGTCTACCCATGCGCTAGTAGTGACTTCACCACCAACCATGACCATACCGGTTTTGACGTAAGTCTCACACGCCACACGTGCTTTTGGGTCTTGTTCAAGAATTGCATCAAGTACCGCATCGGAAATTTGATCGGCGATTTTATCCGGATGGCCTTCAGACACAGACTCAGAAGTAAATAAATGTTTTGCCATTGTATGTATGCTCACAAATATGCGCTTCACAAACAACAGGGATAGCGCAGGAAATAAAAATGTATACTCACTATTCTAACCAAAACAAGCAGCTCTGCATAGTTTTTTTACGCCTAGACGTCTAAATAGCTTCTCTAAAAAGAATGTGAATATAAAATTCATCTTGTACCTGTTTTTTCTAAGAAATGTCGTTGCAGTCAACCATTGAAATGAGTAAGAATGGGGTACTTAACAATTATACCCGCGAATTTTAAGGTAGGAGAATTCATGCCATCTCGCAAAGAACTAGCAAATGCAATCCGCGCCCTGTCAATGGACGCAGTTCAACAGGCCAAATCTGGTCACCCCGGTGCCCCTATGGGTATGGCGGATATCGCCGAGGTACTTTGGCGCGATTATTTAAAACATAATCCAAACAACCCTGAATGGGCTGATCGTGACCGTTTTGTATTGTCAAATGGTCATGGTTCAATGCTCATTTATTCTTTGCTACATTTAAGTGGTTATGATCTATCAATTGATGACTTAAAGAATTTCCGTCAGATGCATTCGAAAACACCGGGTCACCCAGAGTATGGTTATGCGCCAGGTATTGAAACAACGACGGGGCCATTAGGCCAAGGTATTACTAATGCTGTAGGTATGGCGATTGCCGAGAAGTCATTGGCAGCACAGTTTAACCGTGATGAACACGATATTGTTAACCACTTCACTTACGCATTTTTAGGTGATGGCTGCTTGATGGAAGGTATTTCACATGAAGCTTGTTCACTTGCTGGTACGTTAGGGCTGGGTAAACTTGTCGCTTTTTGGGATGACAATGGCATCTCAATTGATGGGGAAGTGGAAGGCTGGTTCAGTGATGACACTCCTAAACGCTTTGAAGCCTATGGCTGGCATGTTATTGCTGATGTTGATGGGCATGATAGTGATGCCATTAAAGCCGCAATCGACGCTGCGCGAGCTGAAACAGGTAAACCAACATTAATTTGTTGTAAAACGATTATTGGTTACGGCTCACCAAACAAATCAGGCAGCCATGACTGTCACGGTGCTCCACTTGGTGACGAAGAAATCAAAGCGGCACGTGAGTTTCTTGGTTGGCAACATGGTGCATTTGAAGTACCTGATGATGTATATGCAAAATGGGATGCATCTGCACGCGGTCAGCAAGCCCAGAGCCATTGGCTGATTAAATTTACTGAGTATCAAATTGAATACCCAGAATTAGCGGCGGAATTTGAACGTAGAATGAAAGGTGAGTTGCCGCAAAGTTGGACTGAACAGTCAGAAGCTTATATTGCACAACTTCAAGCGAACCCTGCAAACCCAGCAACTCGTAAAGCATCGCAAAATGCGTTAAATACTTATGGTCCTTTGTTACCAGAGTTTATGGGTGGCTCAGCAGATTTAGCCGGATCAAACTTAACAATTTGGGATGGCTCAAAAGGATTGACTGCTGAGGACGCTTCAGGTAATTACATTTATTATGGCGTACGTGAGTTTGGGATGTCGGCTATTATGAATGGTATCGTGCTTCATAAAGGTTTTATTCCATACGGTGCTACGTTCTTAATGTTTATGGAGTATGCACGCAATGCTGTTCGTATGGCTGCACTCATGAAGCAACCGAGTATTTTTGTTTATACGCATGATTCGATTGGTCTTGGTGAAGATGGGCCGACGCATCAACCTGTAGAGCAAATTGCAAGTATGCGTTTGACTCCTAACCTTGTTAACTGGCGTCCGTGTGACCAAGTTGAATCAGCCGTATCTTGGCAACAAGCCGTTGAGCGTAAAGATGGTCCTACGTCGTTGATATTTACTCGACAAGGTTTACAACAGCAAAGTAGGGATGAAGCGCAAGTGCAAGCCATTAAGCAAGGCGGCTATGTATTAAGCTGTGATGGTAATCCTGAGCTAATCATTATTGCGACGGGTTCTGAAGTGCAGCTGGCAGTTGATTCAGCTCGTGCGTTACGTTTAACAGGAAAGAAGGTGCGCGTAGTATCTATGCCATCAACGGATGTATTCGATGCCCAGTCAGCTGAATATAAAGAAAGCGTTTTGCCTGCTGCCGTAACACGTCGTGTTGCAGTAGAAGCGGGAATAGCAGACTACTGGTACAAATATGTTGGTTTAAACGGTGTTGTTATTGGCATGACAACATTTGGTGAATCAGCACCTGCTAGTGAACTATTTGAACACTTTGGTTTCACTGTAGACAACATAGTTACCAAAGCTGAATCATTATTCTTAGCTTAAGATGTGACAAGTATTGAGGTAGATTGACACTTACTTCATATTAAAACGCCTGATGAGTTTTCATTGGGCGTTTTGTATTTTACTCCCGTATGTGGCATCGTGGGGTGCCTTAGTTGGAGCTACTATCGTTTGGATCTCCTACCTTAATAAGATTTCGTTAGATAGTGCTACTTGCGGCTATTGTATCTGTCGCTCACTGAGTGCAGTAGCAAATGAAGCTTATTAATGTATCGATATATAGACGGGGGACTAAGTAACCTGATTAAAATGAGCGGGCAAACAAACCTCGTTTGGCTATGGAGGAGGTCGGCCAATTCATGCTAAAGGCGATATAGAGTCGCCGGCTTAGCGTATTCGATTGAATATTACAGCGACAATTGAAGTGCGGCTTATGCACTCGATACAGCACAACGTCAGACAAAATACGACTCAGAAGAAGCTCGCTGCATTCTATTTAATTCCCCTTTTACAGCATGACACTCTTATATGAATGTTGGACGCAAGCGTGCTTACATATCAGTTGGTGCTGCCATTTACTGCTCCTCGATGATAACGAGAGAGGTATTTGAGTATTATAAATAAGTGAGAAATGAATCAAGTTATCTAGCATTAGGTTGGCCAATAAAAAAACCTGCAATAGCAGGTTTTTTTAGTGTTTTTATCTTTAAAAGTAGACGTTTAATACTATGTTTTATCTATATTCATTAAACTTTAAATTGGTCTACTGACAAGCGGAGCTCTTCAGCAAGCTTGGCCACTTCAGTACTTGAAATAGAAGTTTGATTTGCCCCTTCCGCAGTTTGTTCAGCAATCGATACGATGGACTCGAGTCGCTCACTGATTTCCTGTGAAACTTGTTGTTGTTCATTGGCAGCAGTGGAAATCTCTTCGCTCACATCATGCGCTTGAGAAACCGCTTGAGTGATACTGTTCAATGCTTCATTTGCCAAATCACTTTTATCCACACATGATTCAGCTTGTTGTTTACCCTTTGACATAGCTGTTACAGCTTCTTCAGCCCCTGCTTGTAAGGACTCAATCATTGATTGTATCTCTTGAGTCGACTCTTGTGTTTTACTTGCAAGAGAGCGGACTTCATCAGCAACAACAGCAAACCCTCGGCCCTGCTCCCCAGCCCTGGCTGCTTCAATGGCCGCATTTAGTGCTAATAAATTGGTTTGTTCCGCAATGCCGCGGATCACATCTAGAATGCCTCCAATTGAAGCACTATCTTGATGCAATTTGTTGATAACTCTGGAAGCTTCGTCAACTTCTTTCGCTAATTGTTCAATGGTATGTTTATTATCGTGAGAAATACCCTTAACACGCTCAGCTTCTTTATCAGCATTTTTGATTTCAAGTAATGCTTGATTAGCACTGTTACTTACGCCGTGAGATGTACTACTCATTTCTGTTGTAGCGGTAGCTGCTTGCTCAACTTGCGCTTGCTGGTTTCGAATTGCTTGACTTGATTCTGTGGTAATCATTGAAGTTTGTTCTGAGGCCGCAGCTAACTGTGTCGAGCGTGACACAATTCCGGTTATTAACTCCCTCAAACTACTAATTAAAGCATTACAGCTGCGAGAAAGATCACCAAACTCATCTTTAGCGCTATCATCTAGTCGTTGTGTCATATCGCCGCGGGCAACGATAGTCAGAACACGGTTGACTTCAGCAAGAGGTTTGGTGATCAAGTTAACTGTGACGAACGCGACAACAATAGCGATAATCGTCGCAATTACCATCCCAACCCATGTCCACAAGTTTGCTGCACTGACATCTTCGCTAACACCTTTTTGTAGATTAAATGCCACTTTACTCGCTTCATTGAGTAATTGATCAAGTTGCTCTAACGCCGCCTTGGTAGCTTGCTCAGCTTCTGCCAATTCAGTTCTTGTCATACTAATAGCGTTGATTAAGCGTTTTTTATTTGCTGAAAGACTATTTGACCCTGAGGCTTCGGCTTTTAACGTACTAAAGTAAGACTCCAAGTCTGAAAATAAGCTGTCATCAATTGCAATAACTGTTGGTTTCATCAGCTCTATGTTTCTCTGCAACTCTTCGAGCAAGTAATCTTGGTCTTTTTTGACAATAGCTAGGGTATTTAAATTATCAACGGTCAGCATATCAGCACTATTTGTCACCAAAGCAGAAAAGTTATTTTCCATACTATTGGCTGCTTGATATGCTCGGTTGCTAGATTCTTTTAATCCGTCTAAATCAATAATATCAAGTACTGCTGTTGTTGCATCTTCTGCATTGAGTTCAATATCTTCCAATTGCGATGCGGTCGTTCTCTTTAGCTGTAACTCGAGGGCTTTGTCACGAAGTAGATTGTTAACCGATTTCAGGAAATCAGAGTATGAGTTGCCAACACTTTGAGAGTTGCGCGCTAAGCTTTGGTTACTACTGACAATATCTTGTAGTTGCGCATAAGTTTTATCGAATACAACTTGTCGTTCATTAAACTGTGCCTTAAGCGCATTTAATTCTGCAGGTGTTTGCGCATAAAAGCTACCTTGCGCGACCTTGCTCATTAATGAAAACTCAACTTGCAGCTCTGAACTTTTATTTAGAGCCGGAAGAGATAAGCTATTCACTTGTTGTGTAGAGCTATCTATGTTTGCAATCCTTAGCAAAGAGTTTCCACCTATCATTAGGAGTAGTGAGGTGATAAGAATAAAACCACCCCAAATTCGTTGGCTTACAGTCAAGTTCATACAATTTCCATCAATTTTACTAGCAGGATTGAGTACTTATCGGTTTTATTGCGGATAAGTTAAGTATTTTATAGCAGATGTGACTAAAAAATTCAGTAAAAAGGGGCGAGAATAGATTATTTGCTTAAATATTGTTCGTTAGTTGCAATATTCAGCATACTCATCGGTCCACCCCAGACACATCCAGTATCCAACGCAATCATGTTTTTCATGTTAGTGACGCCTTTAAGCGCTGCCCAGTGACCAAATATAAAGGATGTTTTTGACTTTTTAAAGCGTTTGCAGTCAAACCATGGAACTAATGTTGGGCAATCATTAGTACCACCTTTATTTAGTAAGTCTAGCTCACCTTGAGTAGATAGATATCGCATTCGTGTAAACGTATTCACGATTGCTGTGAATCGAGCTTGCTTAGAGAGCATACTTAATTCGCCTACAGGGTGCTTTGCATACATATTTAGGTAGTATTCATTGGCATCTTTTCCGCGATAACATTGCTCCACAAAATGTGCATACTCTAGTGCATCTTGAATTGACCAAGTCGGATGAATGCCGGCATGAGAAATGAAAGAGTTATAATTTGGTAGGTGAACGGCAATAGGTTGAGCGCGCAATAAGTCTAAATATTGGGGAAGTTTAGGGCTATCAAAAACCGCTTGTAGTTTATCTTTTGGATTCGGCGAGCGATTTAACGTCGTACAAGCGAGCAAGTGCAGGTCATGATTACCTAATGTAATAGTGATTGCATCACGGTGGAGATATAAAAATTCTAAACAAGCAAGAGAATCAGGACCTCTTGCTACAACATCTCCAACGAGATAAAGGTGATCTTTACTCGGATTAAAAGCCACCATATCCAATAGTCGAGAAAGAGGCGCAAAGCACCCTTGTAAATCACCTACTGCGTATAATGCCATAAGATATCAATGTAACGCTGTTAAACAGGTCAGTCTAAACACAGGAATGGGAGCTTCAAATTCAGTCCCAAATTCATTACGCATTAAGTAATGCCCTTGCATTGTTCCTAGAGGTGTATCAAGGACAGCACCACTGGTATATTTATAACTGTCGCCAGGGGCAATAGATGGTTTCTCTCCGATAACGCCTTCACCATCGATTTCAGACTCTTTACCATTAGCATCGGTTATAAGCCAGTGGCGGCTCTCTAGTTTCACACTACACAAGCTATGGTTTTTAATGGTAACTGTATAGGCGAACACATACTTATTTTTTTCAGGTTGTGATTGAGCTTCCACATAAAAGGTTTCAACAGAAACCTTTATGGGAGAGCCTAGATTACTGCTTATTGTCATAAATCCAGTTTGCTATATCAATAAATTGAGAAAGGGACAGGTTTTCTGCACGTTTAGTCGCATCAATACCAATTTCAGTCATTTCGTCACTTGTTAACAAGTTTGATAGACTGTTTCTTAATGTTTTTCGACGTTGGTTAAACGCCTCTAAACATACCGTGTTTAGAATTTTTGTACTTTTTGCAGATCTTTGCTCTGGTTTTTTAGGTATTAGACGGATCACCGCAGAGTCAACCTTTGGCGCGGGTTTGAAACACTCTGGTGGTACATCTATCACAGGCATGGCGTGACAGTAATATTGTGTCATCACACTCAATCGGCCAAAAGCTTTAGAGTCAGGGCTTGCAACCATGCGCTTTACAACTTCTTTTTGAAGCATGAAGTGCATGTGCTCCACATGGTCCGCAAATTCAAATAAATGAAAAAGTAAAGGAGTTGAAACGTTGTATGGTAAATTACCAAATATTTTCAGTTTTTCACCATCTTGAATAAGCGAAGAAAAATCAAACTTCATAGCATCGCCTTGATGGACTGTTAGCTTGTCACTCATAAATGGATGTTTTATGAGACGCTCAGCTAAATCTTTATCAAGTTCAACAACGGTAAGTTTGTCACTTAATTCCACCACTGGCTCAGTAATAGCACCAAGGCCTGGACCAATTTCGACTAAGTTGTCTGTTGGCTTAGGGTCAATGGCTGTTACTATTTTGTCGATGATCATGTCATCGTTTAAAAAGTTTTGGCCAAAACGCTTTCGGGCACGATGCCCTAAATGTACTTTATCAGTCATTAATTCTGTGCTTTTTTATGGGCGAGCTTAATTGCTTCGCGGATAGCTAAATCAAAACTACCTACCTCAATGTTACCTGTAGCGGCTAAATCTAACGCGGTACCATGGTCAACAGAGGTTCTTACAAAGGGTAGTCCAAGGGTAATATTAACCGAATTACCAAATCCTTTGTATTTTAACACAGGTAAGCCTTGATCGTGATACATTGCAAGCACAGCGTCGGCATTATCTAAATATTTTGCTTGAAATAAGGTATCAGCAGGCAGTGGTCCTATGAGGTTCATCCCTTGTGTATTTAATTCTGTGAGGGCTGGAGTAATCGTCTCTATTTCCTCTCGCCCTAAATGACCATCCTCACCAGCATGCGGGTTTAAACCACAAACTAAGACTCGTGGATTATTAATACCAAACTTACTTTTGAGATCATCGTGTAAGATATTGATAACTTTAGTCAGTCGTTCTGTCGTAACAGCTCTCGATACATATGCTAGGGGTATGTGGGTGGTGACTAACGCAACTCTAAGGCCCTCAGTTGCCAGCATCATTACCACATCGGAAGTATTGGATTGCAATGCGAAATATTCAGTATGGCCACTAAAAGAAATGCCTGCACGGTTAATAATGCCTTTATGAACAGGTCCTGTAACCACCGCATCAAATGTACCATCCATATTTTTTTCAGATGCAACCTTTAATGTTTCCAGTACATAATTACCATTTTTTTCATCAAGGACACCCGCTTGTACATTACAGCCTTTTTCTACTTGTAAATAATACAAACAGCCTGCTGGTGCAGGCTGTGCCTCTTCATTCGCATCGAATGGCAGCAATGTGATAGGGATACCTAGCTCAATCGCGCGCTTTTCAATAATAGTACGATCGACGACGGCAATAATTTGCGCAGACCATACTTTTTGAGCCAGTTTAATAACCAGATCGGGTCCAATACCAGCAGGTTCTCCTGGCGTAATTGCAATTCTGAGGCACATATTTATATCCATTTTATTCTGTAGGGAATACATCAATATGTGCTTGTTCCCGAATTTCACGCTGCCACTTAAAGCTTTCTTCTTTGAATTTCCTGTTAAATAGTAGTCCGTGAGCACGGCTTAGCTTCGCTTGGTCTGTTTTGTCAGCTGTGCGTGTATCTAACAATTGAACTATGTGCCAACCAAATGTACTTCTAAATGGTTCACTGATCTCATTTTTATTTAGTGAAAGAAGGGTGTTTTTAAATGCGGGTACGTAAGTTGTTGGATCTGTCCAATCATATTCACCGCCTTTGAGTGCCGAACCTGGATCTTCTGAGTGCTCTTTTGCTAGTTCTGCAAAGTCAGCCTCACCTGCGCGAAGCTTAGTCGCAAAATCAGAAAGCATATCACGGGCTTTTTCTTCACTGAGGATAATCGAAGGCTTAATGAGAATATGACGTGAGCGTACTTCGGTTGTTTCTACAACTTCACGCCCGCGAATATCTTGTACTTTTAGAATGTGGAAACCGGCACCAGAGCGAACGGGCCCAACGATGGCATCTTTTTTCTGGCCTTTAATTGCCTCTGCAAATAACGATGGCATTTCATTAATGCTCATCCAGCCTAATTGTCCGCCTTCAAGCGCTTTTGGACCACTTGAAGAAGCGATTGCAATACGTTTAAACTCTTTACCGTCGTTTAAAAACTCCATTACGTTATCAGCACGTTCACGCGCATCTTGAATCTCTTCCGGGGAGGCTTTATTTGGAATTTTAACAAGAATATGACCAACGTCGTACTCTTCAGGGTTTCCTGTTTGTTGTTCTAGAATTTTTTGTAAATTAGCAACTTCTTGTGTACTAATATAAATGCGTCGGTCGACATTTGCTCGGCGAACTTGACCAATGGTGATTTCTTTTCGAAGCTCCTCTCTGTAAGCTTGGAAGCTTTCTCCACTGGCTTCTACTGAGCGTCTGAGATCAGCTATAGTCACATTTTGATCCTTAGCGATATTTGATATCGTTTGATCCAGTTGAGAGTCTGAGATCTCCATACCCATGCGCTCAGCAAGTTGTAGCATTAAGGATTGGTCGACTAGTCTGTCAATAGCTTGTACTCGAAGCGTTTTATCGGAGGGTAATTCCGTGCTTTGCTGTTTAGCTTGCTCTTTAACCCGAGCAATAATTTGATTAACCTCACTTTGTAATATGACACCTTCGTTTACAGTGGCAACAATCTTATCCATCTGAACACGTTGAGCCAGTGTTGTGTGACTTATACTGATACCCAATAGGGTAACTAACAATAACTTTTTAAAATTCATAGTAATCTAATATTTATTAATTATTTAAAAAATAAGGTCGACGGTAGCCGAAGATACCTTGTTGTAATCGCTGACTTACAGCATTATTTGATTTGCCACCCAATCCATTTAATACAAAATTAAACCCAATGCTGGTGTCGAATTGTGCATCATCATGTGTAATCGTTTGGTTTAAATCTGTTTCTATGTGTCTTCCACCCGTTATTTGAATAGCCCAACAGCAACTTTCGTATTGTATACCGGCGAAGACTTCGACACTCCGAGAGGCATTTAAGTCTCGGTGATAGCTTGCTATAAATTGCCAATTATCATTGATTGGTAGGCTGCTAAACAGACCAACTTGATCAATTTCATATCCTGAGACACTATTTGCATAACGATGGTTCAATTGTACTAACTTATTATTGTCTCCTCGGTAGTCTAGTGTCGTATGAGACTGAATTAGCTCTTTAGAGTCTGCGTCATACTGTATTCCAGCCGAGAAATACCAACGACGATGCCAATGTACCATGGTTTCCGCTGCAAACAATGCATTGTAGTTGGTTTCTGAATTATTGGCTTGTTCAGTAGGCTTTACATCGTCACTGAGGTAAATTATTTGGCCGATACTGAAATTGAATCTTTCTGTGTTTTTAGTATCAAAAAGGCGTGTTGTGGCACCTAGAGTAAATTGGTTCGCTTGCGCTATCCTATCAACACCTGAGAATCGTTGTTCACGAAATAAGCCAGCAAAGTCATCTTGCATTTTGGTTGTATCAAAAAGACCTATGCTGTCTTGCTCTCTTTTTGGTGTGTACAAATATTGAATTTGCGGTTCTAAAGTTTGCGTGCCACCTTCACTAAAAAATAGCGTGTCTCTTTCCAAATTCAGCTGTGCATGCATTCTTAATTTTGGCATGGTTCGAGTAACAGAATCTTCATACGGTGTATTGTGTAAATCACCATGCTGCTCATATCGTGTATGTAATAAGCTAGATTCAGCTAAGAAAGACCAAGCGTACTCTTCAAATGATAGGCTAACTTTTGGTTCTAAGTGCAACCGAGAAGCTTCTGTTATTGTTAGTTCGTCGTTCCGAAAATGACTGAACTCACCCAATATAGATAGTTGCAAGTTATGCCACTGAAAAGGTACTCTGTTTTTCCAAGTTATTTGTGGTAAAGCAGCGTATGACTCTGTGTGGTCGCCTAGTACCTCGAAGCTTTGTAATTTTATATCAGTGATCCAGTCATCGCCGAGGTAGCTGATGATACCAGTACGATAAAGTTGAGTATCGGTTTCGTTGGCGTATTTTGAGCCTAAATCGGTTAGATATGCATCATCACTGACATTGGTAATATCAATATTTAGGCGCCATTGGTCGGTTAAGTAACTCTGTTGCTGCCAATGGACTAAATAACGGCTTTCTAGCTGCGGGTCAGCATCGTCTTTATCTATATACTCAAGACCTAAAAGGCCTTGATGTTGTTTGGTTAGGTACCTAAATTCAGAAGTAACTTGGAGTCCTTTGTTTGACATATACCTAGGAGTGAAGGTCGCATCATAATTGGGTGCTATATTCCAATAGTAGGGGGTTGCCATTTCAAATCCGTATCGACCAGAGCTGGTCAAAGTCGGAGTTAGTAGGCCAGACTTTCGTCGTTCATCTATGGGAAATGTGAAATAGGGAATGTAGATGATAGGTGTATCAAGAATCTTCAAAACTGCGTTGTAAGATTCCCCCCACCCATTGTGCTTAGATAATGTGATAGTACTTGCTTCGATTTGCCAAAAAGGGGCTTCGACTGGGCAAGTGGTAAAAGTTGAATTATATAAGCTAATTTCAGATTCTGATGCATATAGCTTCTCAGCACCACCACGACCAATTTGTTGTGTTAATTGATAGTCAGCGCCGAGTAAGCTGATATCATTATTATTTAAATCTGCGTATAAACCGGTGCTATTAACGAGAGTAAAAGCATCTTGATAGACAAGTGGGCCTGTTGCATTGAGCAAACCTCGTTCTTTGTCGATTAAGGCTGAACTTGCTGATAGACGTATTTTCTGAGTGTTGACATCGACGTTACCTGAAAACTCAGCACTGGCTGTGCCTTGCATTTCAACGTCATCTGCCTGAATATCTATGGCATTGGAAGGCAAAGATTTAAGAGGTTGCCAGTTTGTCGGTTGAAAATACTGACTGCACTGCATCGGTGTAGAATTTGATATTGCTAACGCTGGTGCGCTACTGAGTGTCAGTGCGACGACCCCCCAAGTTTTACTCATTTATTAACCTTGTTGGCCTAGTATAATTATCTAAGCAAGACATAATAAAGTAAAACTCAGTTAAATACAGTAATTAAGAATGGAATTTTGTGACAAATAATAAAGAAAGACAAACCTATATCGAGCAGTTTTTAGTTGGGTTTTTTAATGATGGAGCATATCGCTGTGAAGTTGTAACCGCAGATGCGAGTTTTCGTCGCTATTTAAGGGTATATCATGGTGAGAAAAGCTACATTTTGATGGACTCAGAGCCCAATAAAGTGGATAACCAGCCGTTTGTAGATCTTAATGCAAATTTTGCCCTCGCAGGCATAAAAGTACCTCAAATTTTAGCACAAAATATGCCGCATGGCATATTACTGCTGGAAGATTTAGGCACAGAGCATTTGGCTGATCATATCAGTGGTCCGAGCAGGTTGGAGCACTATATGGCCATTTTAGATATTTTACCATCAATAGCGACAGTCACTAAATCAACCTCTATGAAACCGTATGATGATGGTTTTATAACTCAAGAGTTGGAAATATTTGAAAATTGGTTATTAAATTCTTGGCTTGATTATGAACTCGAAGGCACTGTTAAAGAGCGATGGCAAGAAACGAAACTGTCATTGGTAAATAGCATAGTAGAGCAGCCAAAAGTCACTATGCATCGTGATTTTCACAGTCGTAATATTATGCGATATGATCATCAATGGGCTGTGATAGATTACCAAGATGCTGTCCAAGGGCCTATAACATATGATGCTGTATCCTTATTGCGAGATTGTTATTTTAAGTTACCAGCAGATGACTTTTTAATACTTCAGAAATACAGTTATAAAACACTGAAAAAAGAACAGCTATTGGGAGAAATGACATATCTCGAATATCAGTATTATTTTGATTTAACTGGGTTACAACGGCATTTGAAAGCCGCTGGTATTTTTGCCCGGTTATTATTAAGAGATAATAAAGCGGGCTATTTGGACAATATAGTACCTACATTACAGTATGTTGTAGAAGTAGCTAAGCGATATGACAATTATCAATGGCTTGCAACTTGGTTAGTGAGTGAGATAATACCTTTAATTAACAGTCAGCTGAATAAGTTTAAATGAAAGCAATGATCCTCGCAGCCGGACGTGGCCAACGAATGATGCCGTTGACAGAAAGTACGCCAAAACCAATGTTGCAAGTCAATGGGCAACCTTTACTGACTTATCATATCAATAGGTTAAAACTCGCAGGCATTAGTGATATTGTCATTAATTTAGCGTGGTGTGGCGAGGTAATCGAACAGTATTATGGAGATGGAAGTGAGTTTGGGGTCAAGGTCACTTATTGCTATGAACCCGCTGGAGGCTTGGAAACAGCTGGTGGCATTATAAATGCGTTGCCCTTGCTAACGGAGAGTGAGGAGGCATTTATTGTTGTGAATGGCGATGTTTTCACTGATTATGATGTGGCTGCGTTAACACAATTACAGCTATACGCAGGGGAAGCGCATATTGTGTTGGTAGAAAACCCAGAACATAATCTAGATGGGGATTTCTGTTTGACAAATCAAATAATAAATACTCAAAAGTACACCTTTTCAGGTATTGGTTTATATACGCGTGACTTCTTCTCACCCTTGTCGGTAGGTGTTCTTCCTTTAGGTCCATTGTTGAGACGAAATATTGAGACCGGTCGAGTTTCAACGGAGTTATATTTGGGTCTATGGTCGGATATTGGTACTCCGCAGCGGTTAATGGAAATAAATAAAAATCAGGAGCAAAACAGTGTGGGGTAAATTATTAGGGGTTTGTTTCGGGTTTATGTTTGGTCGTTGGCTAGGCGCTATATTCGGTTTCTGGCTTGGGCATATGTTCGATAAAAGCTTAAAGCAGGACTTTGATAAAGTGGGCGGGTTTCAAGGCTTTTTTAAAGGTGATGATTTACACCAGCGTCAAGCATTGTTTTTTTCAAGTTGCTTTGCCGTAATGGGCCATATTGCGAAATCGAATGGGCGAGTGAGCGAAACCCACATTAAAGCTGCAACATTATTTATGGACGAAATGGGACTGCACGGGGAAGATCGTCAAGAAGCCCAAAATGCATTTAGGTATGGCAAAGGTAATGATTTTGAATTAAAAGGCGCGGTTAACGATTTTAAAGAGGTTTTTTCTCGTCGTTACGATTTGCTGCAGCTTTTTTTAGAGATTCAAATTCAAATGGCGTTTTCAGATGGTCATTTAGCGCCTCAGGAAGTGCAATTATTGCAAAAGGTGAGTCAATTACTCGGTATTTCGAATACGCACTTTCGCTTTATTTTGAAACGTTATCAAGCCGAATTTAAGTTTCGAGAACAACGCGCGCAACAAGGTGATTATCAAAGGCAAAAAGGCTCTCAAACAGCTCAGCAGTCAGAAAGCATTACTCGAATGCAAGCATTGGCTGTTTTAGGGTTAACTGAACAAGCGACAGATAAAGACGTAAAACGCGCTTATCGAAAATTGATGTCGCAACATCACCCAGATAAGCTGGTATCCCAAGGGTTGCCTCAACATATGATGGAAGTCGCTAAAAAGAAAAGTCAAGATATTCAAGCTGCTTACGAGTTTTTAAAGCACCCATCCTAGTGTTAGATAAAAACAAGCAACATAGGTGGTCATAATTGACGAAGAAAACCATCAACTTCTTTTCTCAGCCGCTGATGTTGCCTGGTTTCTGTCGTTAATCCAAAGAGCTGGCGTTGTCGGTAGTCAAATTTACTATTGCGTTTTACCCACCTTATTCTTTCGGGCATGCTGCGAGTGACAGTAGGGTTATCATTGGTATAAAAGATATCAAGTAAAGGTGGGCTGATCACAGATAGGTTTGCAGGTAAATGACGTTGCCTGCTGCTATTTGGTAACTGTGCACTAATGGCCACAAAAGCGTCGAGTTTTATGTTGGGTAAATCAGCAAGGTATTCACTAAACACGCCGGCGCTAGTACCTTGTGCAATGACGACAAGCTGTTCTTTCTCTAACATCGTTAATTGTGAATATAGTGCTTTGAAAATGTCTATGAGTTGTGCTTTATAGTCGTCTAGTGAATTCTCAGGGACTCGCTCAGCCAGAAATTTAGCGGGTTTTTGCATTTTTTTTTCAATGCTTTCTTCGCTGGCTGTTTCTGTATTACTGGAATTACTTGTGTCATCTTTTGGTAGTGTATCATTAAATGCAATGTCTGGAATTTGTATGGCGTAGGTATCAAACCCGTCATCGGTTAACGCGTGGTGGAGGTAATTGAATCCATTATATGAAAGGGGAGGGTGGCCAATATCAGGAATCAAAATGACAATGCCACGTTTGGTTGAGGCCATATATGGAGAATAAATAGCAAAACTATTCCCTTTTGATGTTTCAATATCAATCAATGCATTTTCATCGATAAATTTCGTTAAATCTCGTTTTTCTACCTCTTGCTTTGCCTCTGGCATGACAAAGTCTGCTGAGGCGGCGCTTCTGCATAGTACTAGTGCGCATATTAATAAGAAAAGGTTTATAATTCGCTGAGACATAATACTTCGTAGCTGCTAGGGTTTGATAAGTTATCGGCATAAGTACGTTATTGTTTAGCAGAACACACGAAAAAATAATAATGTACATTGTTGTATATCGATTTATTCTGTGTTTCCATAAGCGGTCCTGTTGCAGGGTATATAGGCAAGATAGTCATTATATCTGTATTGTTGAGAGAGTATTTTTTATGTTGTCTGGCCGTATGAAGCCTTTAAAAATCAACTACAGGCAAGAGTTATTCATTCTTTTTGTTGTCAATATTCTTTGCTTTTTCATTTTTTCAAGTTATGACACATTAGAGTGGCTTTATCACTTTTCAAGGTCCCATGAAGATTTAGAGTTAGACGAGTTTATTCCCTTATGCTTTTCACTGACAGTAACCTTCGCCTTATTTTCTTATCGGCGTTGGAAAGAAGCACAATTGTTTTATATCGAGATTGAATACCTGTCATTTCATGATAGCTTGACAGGCTTATTAAATCGCAGAGGGGCACAGTTAAAAATGGCACATATGCCACAAATCTACACTGAAGCCGCTGTTGTATTTATCGATTTTGATAATTTTAAACAGCTCAATCAATTGTATGGTTATGAAGTGGGGGATGAAATATTAAAGCAAGTTGGTAATGCGTTAATGCGTCATTATAACCACGCAGTACTCGCGCGTTGGGCCGGTGAGGAGTTATTAATTATTGCTCCATGTATTAGCCGTCAAATGCTCCCAAGCTTTGCTGATGAAGTTTATCGATGTATCACTAAAAGCGTTGCTCTTTCGGCCTATTCAGTCTCCGTAAGTATGGGGGTAGTATGGGGAGATGCTCAGTCTGATAGTCAGCATTTACTTATGTTGGTTGATGAAGCGTTATTGCAAGCTAAGCGCCGAGGCGGTGCTCAAGTTAATGTCTTCGATCATTAATGAGTCGCTCACCTAAAAGTTTGATACATAATTACGTATAGCTTCGCTGTTCGTCGTGCCATAATCAGGATAAGATCTAATTATAATAGTATTTTTCTGAGTTACACTTGCATTTCATTTTATACGGAGAGTTCGTCAGTGACAAAACGGTCTGATTCTAAACGAGACTATATTTTTTTATTTTTAAAAGGCGCAGGCATGGGGGCAGCTGATGTTGTACCAGGAGTGTCGGGTGGGACTGTAGCATTTATTACTGGGATCTATGCTCGGTTTTTAAGTGCGATAAAAAGTGTAAATTTCGAAGCCATCGCATTATTGAGACGGCATGGCGTTAAAGCAAGCTGGGACTATATTGATGGTAGTTTCTTGGTAGCAGTTTTTGCTGGTTTAATAACCAGTGCTGTGTCTTTGGCTAAAGTGATTACTTACTTGCTATCAAATCACCAATTGCTAGTGTGGTCATTCTTTTTTGGCTTGATCTTGGCCTCTTTTATATTTATAGCTAAGCAAGTTAAACAATGGCAGTTAGGTACTATTGTAAGCTGTATTACAGGCGCTATTATTGCTGTGATTATCACATCACTGGCTCCTACCGAAGCAGAGCCACATTGGTGGCTTTATTTTATTGCTGGCGCTATTGCTATTTGTGCCATGATTTTACCTGGAATTTCAGGTAGCTTTATTTTGTTACTATTGGGAATGTATGGCCACGTATTATCAGCCATTACTCATCAAGAAATATTACTAATCGCGCTATTTATGATGGGCTGTGTTGTTGGTTTAATATTATTTTCTCGTGTTCTTTCTTGGTTACTCGCATCATACCAAGAGGTAACGTTTGCGTTATTGGCCGGATTCTTACTAGGGTCCTTAAACTTGTTATGGCCATGGAAGGTGGTAGTCTCAACGTATATCAGCTCAAGTGGTGCAGAAAAACCCTTAAACCAACAGAATATATCTCCACTTGATTACGCAAATTTGGTGGGGCAGGAACCGCAGACATGGTTATGTGTTGGTTTGGCTATATTGGGCTTAATGCTGATTTTAGGTATTGAGAAACTAACTGCCAAATAATGCATTTTAGGGCCCATCCTAATGGGCTCTGACAAACCCCTACCATTAAACGCAACATTCCTCATGAATTCGATAATAAACCAGTAAATTTAGACTTGTGTACAATTGGCACGATTAAAATTTATGCTATCTTCTGAGCTTTAAAATTTAACATTTTTTCAATATAAAATTTAATAGGTATATAAATGAGGATTTGGGGATTAAAGCTTGGGATGATACTGGCTACCATGTTTGGGGTGTCTAATACCGCGTGGGCTGGTGCTGAGAAACTTGATTTAACTACATCAAATGTAGGGATGCTATGTATAGGCATCTTCATTGCTGCGTACACGTTAGTCATGCTTGAAGAAAAATTACACTTACGTAAGTCGAAGCCCGTATTAGTTGCTGCTGGCCTCATCTGGATTTTAATAGGTGGATTTTATGTTAACCATGGCTCCCCCCATATAACTGAAGAAGCTTTTCGCCATAATTTATTAGAATTTGCAGAGTTGATGCTCTTTTTACTCGTTGCGATGACTTATATCAATGCACTGGAAGAGCGTAAGGTTTTTGATTCTCTCAGAGCGTGGATGATTAGAAAAGGCTTTAGCTATAAAAACTTGTTTTGGATTTCAGGGTTTTTAGCATTTTTCATTTCTCCTATCGCAGACAACTTAACAACGGCGCTATTGATGTGTGCCGTGATCATGAAGGTGGCGGAAGGGGACAAGCGGTTTATTAATTTAAGCTGTATAAATATAGTGATAGCGGCAAACGCTGGTGGTGCATTCAGCCCGTTTGGAGATATTACAACATTGATGGTTTGGCAAGCGGGTTTAGTTCATTTCAATGAGTTTTTAGTATTGTTTTTCCCATCTCTTGTTAACTATTTGGTACCCGCCGCAATTATGAGTTTTTATGTTGAAGATAAGCAGCCTAGTGCCGTTTACGAAGAAGTCGAGTTAAAACGAGGGGCATTGCGGATCTTAACGTTGTTTTTACTAACAGTTGCAACCGCAGTTGCATGTCATACCTTTATACATTTACCGCCTGTATTAGGCATGATGATGGGGCTAGGGTACTTACAATTTTTTGGCTATTTTTTAAGGGTGACTTTGCCAGGTTCTTTAGCTCGTAAAAGAGCGCTTGCAGAGCAAAGCGGAGACAAAGAACGATTAGCAAAATTAGGCAGTGTAGTACCGTTTGATGTGTTCAGCAAAGTATCTAGAGCTGAATGGGACACGTTGTTATTCTTTTATGGCATTGTGATGTGTGTTGGAGGCTTAGGGTTCTTAGGTTATTTAAGCCTTATGTCAGAATTACTTTATGGAGGGTGGTCTGCGACATCAGCGAATGTATTTTTGGGGGTTATATCATCTGTTATTGATAATATTCCTGTTATGTTTGCTGTATTGTCGATGCAGCCTGAGATGTCGCATGGGCAATGGCTGCTCATTACATTAACCGCAGGTGTTGGCGGAAGTTTACTGTCAATAGGATCAGCAGCAGGAGTGGCATTAATGGGACAGGCTCGAGGCTACTATACCTTTTTTGGGCATTTAAAATGGGCTCCAGTTATTTCACTTGGTTATATCGCAAGTATTGCAATGCATTTGTGGCTTAATGCAGATCTTTTCTAATACGCAATTGAATATGGGCTTTGAGGGCCCATCTTTGACTTTTTTATACACGCCAATACTTGATAGCAATAATACGCAGAACTGCATCGACTCTATGTGATTGTTGTATCACACATAAAGAACAACGTTCGTTTTTCCATCGCTTCTTTTAAAAATAATTATGATTTGAAATAAAAAAGTCATTTTTACGGTTAATACTCAAGACACTTATAAAATAAATAGGTTGTTTCAAATGATCTATTTGCCTTTGCATAAGCGTATTTTTGTCGCTAGTTAAGAATAGTGAGTAGGAGAGTATGGAGATTGCCAATTCAAAGATGCAGATATATCAGGATTATGAGTGCGCTATAAATCATGCGCCAACCGTTCAATTAACAAGTGAGATAGAGGTAACACCCCAGCACTTCTTAAAGTATCATCATACACTAGATAGTGTGCAGACATTATTGTCTGAGATAACTTTTGATCCAAGTTATCGTTTAGTCGCGAGTGAAAATAATGGGCATCTACAAATACAAGTAGCAATGCTCAGCAGCGATAATTATCAAAAAAAGAGTAAAAAGTTATTATTTGGGCGCAGTTGGCCAGTAGAAGTGAACCTTCCGACATCTGAGCTATTACAAACCGCATTCTTGGCTTTATATGTTGCGAGAGAGCATGAGATCAGAGAGCGTTTAACTTTACAGTGTGACGGCGCAACGACTACGCCTTTGAATAATCACCAAGATATGCCTTTAATTACGCAAGCTGCTTACTTGCTGCGCGACACCGTATCTTCTTTAACCGAAACTAAAGTCAAAGAAATTTTAAAAACACTTCACTTTTTGGGGCAGTCTTTCACCCTTGAAAGTTATATGGTAGTGGATGCTGCAAAAGTATTGATAGTGCTATCTTTGTCTGGGAGTGATGATGAATTACCTGAATTTAATGCATGTCAACTATATTTGGTCACATCAAAGCAAGATGCAAATCAGTTTTACTATGACGTAATGGATGGTTTATTAAAAATTTCCAAGAAATATATAACGGAGCACTTTAAATTTAAAGGCGTAGCACGATTCAGTCATTGTCACGATGTGCTTAAACTTGCTAAATTAAATAGGCATGTCAGAGATCCAAAGTTACTGGCTTTGTGTGAACAAACGAGTATTCATGCAGCTCAGCTGAATTATGAAGTTGATTCGACGAGAATGCCGAATGGGTGTGAGCAGCAGATGGAGAATTTCCTAAGGGATAATGGAAATATCGAAATTGCCAATCGACATTTATATACATTTTAAAGAATGAAAAAATGGCCCTCGCAATAGTTGCGAGGGAAACCACGACGTTATCAAAGATTGCTTTAAGATTGAACCATCTTTAATAACGCTTCTTTTTGAGCTGTTGGTAAATTGTCAACTACAATGTCATATGACGTATCAATCATACGACATATTTCAGCTTCAGGAACTGAACCATCAAGTATAATGGTATTCCAAAGCCGCTTATTCATATGATAACCCGGCACAATTGACGGATATTGATCTCGAAGTAATAGTGCTTCGTCGGGATCACATTTTAAGTTCAACCACCAAACAGGCTCCCCGCTTTCATTTACCTGCCCTTCTTTCCCTTCCGAGAGTGTTGCAAACATCTTATGTTGTACTTTGTAGACATCGACATCTTGCGCAAACGGCTGGGTAATAAATGTTGCAGGCTTGTCCTGCAAGTATTTATGTACGCTCTTTTGATCCATAGCTCGTGTCCTTGAAGTAACTAATTATTTAAAACTACATGGTTTAATTTTAGCAGCTATTGTGAGAATACTGTAATTCAGTATCAGTAAAAACTATCAGATAGTTTAGACCAAAATATACTAAAGCAAATAAATGTCTTCTATCTAGCTTATTGAATTTAAATTATTTCAATGAAAGGCTAGGCCTTTGTCAGCTAGATTCGATGGCGAATATCATTTATGTACTATTCCTATTACTAAATTTAATCTCGATGTGCCAAAGCTT
Source organism: Pseudoalteromonas sp. MMG005 (assembly GCF_018101015.1). Taxonomy (NCBI): domain Bacteria; kingdom Pseudomonadati; phylum Pseudomonadota; class Gammaproteobacteria; order Alteromonadales; family Pseudoalteromonadaceae; genus Pseudoalteromonas; species Pseudoalteromonas sp. MMG005. The sequence continues at coordinate 199,454 of NZ_JAGJEK010000002.1, forward strand.
TTATTACAGGCCACTTAGCACTTTTTAGCCGCTAAAATGGAGAAATACCTCTTCTCCAACCACAACATTATTATCAACTAGATTTGAAAATTCTTACAGAAAAGCAATTACTTTAACATTTTCAATGTGTTAAGTTTAAAGTTGCTTCAAATGTGTAATCGTTCCCAATTAATTGAATGGCTATTAAATTAAATAATGCCATATTTTGCAACAATTAAAGTTTTTTTGTACAAAAAAAATACCTAAGGTACACTTCGGACCTCTTTCATTCAGGACGCTAATATGTTGCTTTTTATCATCTCTCTTTTAGGGGCGGGTGCCTTGTTTATTGAAACGACTCGTATGGGAATGCCTATAAGGCGTTGGGTGGTTATCGGGGCAATAATAGGTCCATTAGCATGGTGTTTACTACGAGTGCACTATAGAAGAGCTTTTATGCGTTCACAAGATAGTACTATTTGTCAGTGGCTGCCGTGAACGCTAATTAACAACTTTTAAATTGGGCTGCTCTTTTCTTTGTCGTTGTTTTTGTCCTCGTAAGAATTCGCTGAACTCTTCTGGAGATAAAGGTTTGGAATAGTAGTACCCTTGTATGGTTTGGCAGTTCAGTTCTTCCAGTAGCACTAACTGCTCAGCTTGTTCGACGCCTTCTGCGACGACATGAAGGTCTAAGTTATGTGCAATGGTGACTATTGAATCTACCATATTACGGCCTCTATCAGTGTTCATATCGTCGACAAATGCTTTGTCCACTTTTAGGGTATTGAGCGGAAATTGCTTTAAATATGCCAAAGAGGAATAGCCAGTACCAAAATCATCGATGGCGAGGTGAATACCTCTGGCACTTAATGAACGCATAATCGCAATAGCTTCTTGAGGGTCATCCATAACGGTGCCTTCCGTTATCTCAAGTTCAAGGAAATAGGAAGGAAGTTGATTTTTTTGCAAGATGACATCAATACGAGTTGTTAAGTCAGGTAAACTGAATTGTTTTGCGGATAAATTTACAGCAACGCGACCATTGAATAAATCTTGGTCAATCCAGTTTTTGACATCCTTACACGCTTTATCCAAAACCACTTCACCAATTTCTATGATTTGTCCTGTTTCTTCAGCGATAGGTATGAAAACGCCAGGGCTAATAATGCCTTTTTTTGGTGTGATAAAACGTACCAGAGCTTCCATGCCAACCAATTCACCTGTTTTTATATCCATTTTTGGTTGGTAGTAAACTACAAAATGATCTTCTTTTAAGCCATAACGCATTAAGTTTTCAATTTGCAACCGCTTGACTGCCTGCTCATTCATTGAGTCATTGAAAAATAAATAGTGGTTACCTTTTTGTTTCGCATGATACATCGCTGTGTCTGCATTTTTCAGCAATATCTCTGGCGTTGATCCATCTTCTGGGAATAGAACGATACCCACGGAGGAAGTGATCACGAGCTCGTGGTTGGCCATTTTAAAGGGCGTAGCAATGGCCGCTAAAAATTGCTTTGCTGTGCGAGTGATTGTATGAATATCATTGGTGCCAGACATTACTAAAGCGAACTCATCCCCACCAAGTCGATAAAATATATCTTGTTGACGTGAGAGTTTGTTTAAACGCATCGCTAATTTGGCTAAGAGACTATCTCCTAGTTGATGTCCTAGGGAATCATTGATTTTTTTAAAGTTATCTAAGTCAAATACCAACAATGCATGATGCGTACCTTGCTGGGCTAGTTTTTTTAGATTAGTAAAGAATAGATTCCGGTTAGGGAGTCCTGTTGTTCGGTCTCTGTTGGATAAATTATGTAGTTGAGATTCGGCTTTTTTTCGTTCTGTTAGATCAGAAAAGACCACAACATAATTGGTTATTTGGCTATGGCTATTTTTTATTTCATCAATTGTGATTTCAATTGGTAATAAAATGTCTTTATGATTGCGCAGTTTAATTTCTTCTTGCCAGTGCTCAGTATCTTTTAAGCACGTCTTGATTTCACTGATATATCTATTGTCATACCCTGATAATGAGAATGCTCGCCCAAGATATTGAGCCCGGACACCGCCAAAGAGTTTTAAATAGCTGGGGTTAAGGTCGACCAAGTTAAAATTTCGGTCATAGATAGCAATTGCATCAGTGAGAGACTCAACGCATTTTGCAAAAAGGTTCAGGCGTTCTTCGGTACTTTTTAAGTGGCTAATATCACGGACTGTACCTGTCATTCTAAGGGGGTTTAGATTACCATCCTTTTCTATTATTTTTCCTCTATCAAGTACCCAATGATAATGGTCTAGGCTGTCTTTTATTCGGTAGCTGGCCTCAAAAAAAGCGGTTTTCTCGGCGAAATGTTGTTTTAATAGTCGGTCGACCACAATAATATCTTGGGGATGAATACGATTAGCATTGGGTATAAATTCTCCAGCTTCGCTTTTGTGCATCATGTATTTGTCATTAATGCGTATTATTTCACCTGTTGCTATATTCCAATCCCAAAGAGTATCTCCACTGCCTTCGACAGTACTTTTTAAGCGGTGCTCTGACAGTGACAGTGTGGTATGTGCACGCTGTAATTTTTTATTGTACAAATACTGTAAAATGATAACCAAAAGGAAGACAGCAGAAATTCCTGCCAGAAGAGGGCTAAAGGCATAGGCTTGTTCATCGAAGTTTAATGCAAAAACCGAGCTACTATACACGGTACTTAACAGCATCATGACTACGGATATTTTTGTTATTGGCTTTATCATAGATGCATAATCAGTCATTACCCTCCTAATCTAATAGAAGCGTGCTGTAGAGTCAAAAATATCGTATCACCTGTCGCGAGTTATTTCATTAAGTTCAATTACACGTTAAGCGTATTTTTGGATGTTCAGCAGAGAAAATGCGCAGTACAAAATCTGTAAACGCTTGTTTGGTTAAATTATCAAGCTCAGTTATTAGCTTTTTCTGCATACTAAAGCTGTGATCGTCATTGGTTATCGCAACCCAAAACCGCTGTGCTCTTAATCTTAAGTTTTTATCTTTTTCTGCAACTTGTAGTCGTAATGCCGCTTTTGCATTTAGCCATTGTTCATGACTCATGTCTGCAATATTTGTTGTAAACGCTTGAATAAATCCATCATGGTGTTGAATTAGAGCATTAGAAGCGTTGTTAGGTGATTGGATGTAAAATGCAACTCCTGCACGGGTGTTAAATGGTGCATAACCCGATCCCACGAGATAACCCAATTGTAACTCAGTTCGTAATTTGTCAAAGTATTCTTGGTTTATGATCTGATTCATAAGCATTAATGTGACTTTCTCACTTATTTCACTACTTAGAGCTTGAATATATTCAACTATGGCGTGATCGGAATCAGGCTTATTTATTTTTAGTGTTTGTGGTTTTTCAAGTACGTTTAATGGTCTTTTCAAGTCCTCAAGAATTTCACTATTTGAGAATAGCCCTCGAACTTTTTTTTGTAGGGATAAAGCATGCTCTTTTTGCCAGTTGCCATGTAAAAAAGCTTTGATGTAGATAGATTCGAAAAATTGTTGGCGAAAGCGCCTGAACTCGTTAAAACATGTGCCTTTTAACGCTTTGGCTAACGCGATTGGGTCAGGGTTCCATGGCATAAGTCGAGCACCTAATAAACCAAATAATTCACTTACAGGTTTGTTGTGATTATGGTTTTTCCAATGACGGATCAATTGTTTTTTATATTCAGCAAAGCGAGTGGCGCTAATTGGTTGCTCTAAAATCGCGGTTAATAACTCCAATGCCAATGTACTTTGGTTGCCAGATAATCCAGCTGTGTGTAGAGTCAAACCTCCTTGGTGAGAGCTGATATGGTAATTTAAGCCAGCTAATTCAGCAGGGTAGAATTGCTCAGCCATACTATCCATGAGTAAATCAGCAAATAACCTCGTAAGTGCCATACTCTTTACATTCGCAACTGCAATGGGGGAATCAATCTCAATATAAAAGTGACCTTTTGTAACACGAAAGGTGACATCTTGCTTGAACCAGAATGAGAAGCCTGGTTTGTCTTTTAGTAGCTCAGGTATATTGTTAGCAGGTTGAATATCATAGAGCGTATTCTCAACCTGTAAATATGGATTTACTTTTGGCAACATCATCTCAGGAAGTGCAATGTCAATGTCAGTTAATGCATTTAGCCAGTCAGAGGACAGCATTTCGACACTATAAGGAGTGTTATACCATTTGGCGGTGTTTTTTGCCGTGATATTTGGATGGATCAAAACCATGCGCATATTGTGAGGGACAAGGAAATGACAAAGTTGTTCAAAAATATGATGATTAAAGTCTGTCATAATGTAGTCACCATATAGGTAGTCTTGTGGCTCATAGTGATGCATGTTGACACTGATACTACTCACCCAGTCCAGTAGTCGACTGGGTTCTTGATTGTCAAAAGCAATATCAAGTAGTGTCTTTTTATCATGATATAAAACGGGCAAGTCGTTTAATTGTGATTTAATCAAGGCAATATATTCAAAGGTCATTTCTACGATGTCTTCATAGTAGCCAATGCCTTCATCGGTTAATGCAAAGCTTATATTAAAGTCTTTAAAGTTACTGCCACTGACTCCACCACCAGCGGAAAGTGCGTTGATCCACCCCTGTGCTTTTAAAATTGAATATAAAGAGCCTTCTCCTTCATATCCAATAAGGTGTGCCAAAAAACTCATACTTTTGTGTTTATAGAGACCTTCAATGCAAGGCATCGCAAAGCTAATAATGAGCTTTTGCATGTGCTTTTTTGGGGTTATTTGTATCAGTAAGCCTAGATCTTGTGTTCGGTATAGTGGTGTAGATATAGTCGGCTTTTTGATACCGTTCCCTACGATAGGACTAAATAAATTAGTAGCCCACTGTTCGAGCTCATCTAAAGGTTGGGGGCCGACTATGACGAGTGTCATCCACTGAGCTTGATAGTTACGTTCAAAAAAATTGCGAACTTCTTCTGCAATACATACTGCTCTGTTCGCCAATGTATCTTCGTTGCCGACGGAAAACTTTGTAAATGGGTGCTTTGGATTCGATGTTTCTTTATGTACTTGATAAATTCTTCGACCGTCATCTTTGATTTTCATTTTGAACTCGGCATCTATGGCATTACGTTCATTTTCTGTTTGAGAAGCGTCTAGTAAAGGAGAGATAAAGAATCCACTGAATAATTTGAGCGCTTGGTATAAATGCTGTTGATGACAATCGAAAAAATAACTACTGTGCTCCGTGCCGGTCCAAGCATTACTTTGTCCACCCGCTTGGCTAATAAATTGTGAAAAGTGGCCAGGCTCAGGGTATTCAACGGTTCCAAGAAATAGCATGTGTTCAAGGAAGTGTGCCATGCCTTGGCGGTCGCTTGGATCATCAAAGTGACCTGTATTTACTGTGAGTGCAGCAGCAGCCTTATCACTTGTTGCGTCGTTCGCAAGGAGTACTTTTAGACCATTGTTTAATGTCAGGCTTTCATAGGTACGATTATCATTGCTGCTTATTTTCAAGTTGGCGCCGCCGATGTAAGAGTTAATACTGTTCAAACATAAGTGTTTGAACGCGAATTCATTTCATGTTTATCTAATGTTTGTTTTAATATAGCGAACAAATGAGGTATTTAGCTACTGCGACGGTAGACAAATTTTTATTGACGATACTCAGGAGTGTTATGAAAACAATATTGATAATGCGTCACGGGGAAGCTGTACCAATGCAAGCCATGGATGAACAGCGAGCATTAACTCAAAGAGGGGTAGCACAAGCTCATGAGATGGGCTGGTGGTTAAAAACTCACTATTCGCCTGATGCTCTATTAGTAAGTCCTTATATACGAGCCCAGCAAACTGCTGAATGTGTCTTAACATTAAATCAAGTTGGCTTTAATGAAACCTGCAAAGATGTGATACCAAGTGGAGATGCGGCGTTTGCAATCGATTATTTAGAAACACTGATAAGTTTACACCCGCAGTACAATACTTGGTTAATCGTGGCGCACATGCCAATTGTGAGCTACCTTGTGGATCAGCTTTGCCCTGGAAAAATGCCAATTTTTAACACGGCGGCTGTTGCTGTAATTGATTATGATGAGCAAGCACACAAAGGGTGCTTACTTAAAATTCAATCACCATTAAAATAATATGCATAAGCGGACAGGTGTCCGCATTGTTATTTATATCTAAATGCTAAGCTGCTCATATTCCCTGATCGTTTATTATCAAAAAAGGGAATGCTTCCTCATGAGTAAAATTTCCTTCGAATTCAACATAGCCAAAATTGTTCCTAATACCTAGAAAATATGAATTCACAACCATATTAGCGCGCTTTTTAGTAAGGACATATGTCCTGTTTTTGTGGGTTTTTGTTGCTAAATGTTGTAAACGTCTGAATTCGTGTGGCGATAATTGCAAAAAAAGTTCAATATTATTGATGTAATTTACAGCAAACATATAAATTGCTGCTATAATTGTGCTCGTCGCATTCAGCCTCATAAAACCGCTTTGCACTCTCGGATTTGAGGTCCGCGTTTAATATTATCTCGCGAAAAATTGAATGCACCACGCCACCGTGATACGGCGCCCATACAAACCGTTGAACAATAAGAGTGCATATTTAAAGGTTAAAACCCAACATGAAAGCAATGAAAAGATCTACGTTAGCTACCCTGATTAATGCAACGTTGTTCTCTGCTGTAGCAGGTACTTCATTTTCTTCTATCGCAGCTGAAAACGACGCAAGTGCGAAAAGTAATCAATTAGAAGTTATTCAAATCACTGCGCGTAAGCGTGTTGAAAATGCACAAGAAGTGCCTGTATCTGTTTCTGCCTTACAAGGCGATAACTTGGATGCTTACAGCTCTGCGGGTATGGATATTCGCTTTATGAATGCAAAGATCCCGAGTTTATCGGTTGAGTCTTCATTTGGTCGTACATTCCCACGTTTTTATGTTCGTGGTTTAGGTAATACAGATTTCGATCTAAATGCCTCACAACCTGTATCCTTGGTCGTTGATGAAGTGGTGCAAGAAAACCCAATTTTAAAAGGCTTTCCTGTTTTTGATATCGAACGAGTAGAAGTATTAAGAGGGCCTCAAGGCACGCTTTTTGGTCGTAATACACCTGCAGGCCTTGTTAAGTTTGATTCTGTAAAGCCGAGCCAAGAGTTCGATGCATATGGTGCATTGTCATACGGCAGTAAAGGTTCTACAGATTTTGAAGGTGCATTTGGTACGGGCTTAACAGATCGTATTTCAACACGCGTTTCTGTGCTGTGGCAAGATAAAGAAGATTACATTGATGTTAAAGCGCCAGGGTTTGAAAAAGAAAACTCATTAGGTGGTTACAGTGAAAAAGCAGCGCGTGTACAGTTTTTATATGAAGGCGACGACTTCACTGGTTTATTAAATTATCACGTACGTGATTTAGATGGTCGCCCAATCGCATTTCGCGCTAACTTAATCGAAGCGGGTACAAACAACATTAACCCACTGTATGATAATGATGTGGTTTATCATGATGCTGCTTCTCGTGCGACACAGCAGGTTGACACACAAGGTCTTAGTTTAAAGCTTGAGTGGGACTTAAAAGAGCATACAGTAACGTCTATTACAGCATGGGAAAGTGCTGAGATTTATTCTAGAGCAGATGTTGATGGTGGTTACGGTAATGCATTTGCACCGTCAATGGGACCAGGTGTTATTCCATTTTCATCAGAAACTGCAGATGTTATCCCTGATCACGATCAACTTACTCAAGAGTTACGTTTATCAAGTAATTTCTCTGGTGATGTTAATTATCAAGTTGGCGTATTTTTGTTTGATGAAGACCTAACGATTGAAAGCTATAGCTTTGATACGGGTGCTTACGATGCTGCTAATAGTAACTTTGGTTTACAAAACGGCTATGCAGTGCAAGATCAAAGTACTTCAGCTTGGGCCGTATTTGGTTCTTTAGATTACACACTAACTGATGATCTGAAAATTACTGCTGGTCTTCGTTATTCAGATGATGACAAAGAGTTTTACGCTAAGCGTACTAAAACGCCAGTGCCATTTACTGGTGCATCAGATTTTAAAGAAGGCAGTGCTAACCCAAGTGATAGCCATGTAAGCTGGGACTTAAGTGCGGCATATAAGTACAGTGATGACATTAACTTGTTTGCACGTATTGCCAATGGTTTTAGAGCGCCAAGTGTTCAGGGCCGTATTTTATTTGGTGATGAAGTAACAGTGGCTGAGTCTGAAACGATTAACTCGATTGAGGCTGGTATAAAATCAGATGTATTAGATGGCCAAGGCCGTGTTAATGCCACTGTATTTTACTTCCAAATGAGTGATCAGCAGTTAACGGCTGTTGGTGGTGGGGCTAACTTTAACCGCTTAATCAATGCCGATAAAACCACAGGCTATGGCTTCGAGCTTGATACTGAATGGGTGCTAACGGATGAACTAAATGCGACATTTAACTTGAGCTATAATAATACAGAGTTAAGTGATAATGATTTAGCTGTGGCGGTTTGTAATCAATGTACAGTGACAGATCCGACTTATATGGTGCAAGGTCCTAATGGTCCTGAGCCTCGTGCAATTCTGGATGGTAATAGTTTACCACATGCACCTGAGTGGATTACGAATGCAACCTTACGTTATTCAAAAGAGTTAGAAGGTGGTGAGTTCTTCGTATACGGTGATGTTTCGTATCGTAGTGAAATTAACTTTTTCTTATATGAATCGGTAGAGTTTAAAGGCGATGCTTTGTTTGAAACCGGTGTTCGTGCAGGATATGCATGGGCCGAAGGTGATAATGAGTATGAAGCGTCGGTATTCGTTCGTAACTTATTCGATGAGCAAACCGTGATTGGTGGTGTTGATTTTAATAACAATACCGGCATGTTGAATGAAGAGCGTTTTGTGGGTGCTGAGTTTAAAGTGCGCTTTTTTTAAGTTCACTGATGTAATTTAGTACTATATGATTAGTAAAAAAGCCCGCGCTTCAGCGGGTTTTTTATTATCCGTAATGAAAAAGTGATACAGAGCTGATAAAGTCACGGATATCGCAATATAGAGAGAAAGAGTATGGCTGGTTTTTGGAATTATCGGGTTATTTTTTGTGATTCAACAAAAGATGAACCTGCGTTATATCAAATTCACGAAGTTGAATATAACGTCAATGGTAAAGTAAGTAATTGGTCAGAAACGGGAGCTGCACCGTTTGGACGTTCATTGGTTGAATTACAAGACGATGCAGAGCGATTAAAATCCGCATTTGATAAGCCTGTACTTAAAGTTGCGCGTAAAGAGCGAGGCTATGAGCTGGTGGAAGTTGAAACGGGAAATCCGGCAAGTGCAGAACCGCCAGCAGGGCTGGCTCAATAGTGTAAAGTGACGATTATCAAGTGGAGTAAGGAACATATATGGATATTAAAGTAATATTATTTGATTTTGATGGCACTTTGGTTGATTCGGAGGCGTTGCATTATCATAGCTGGATGAAGGTTCTTGCACCATTTGATATAAATTACAGCGAGTTAGAATTTTGTCGTGAATTTTCAGGAGTCCCTACATTAAATAGTGCGGAAGTTTTGAAGAAAAGGCACAGCTTAGCGCCAAGTAGTACATTTCTTGCTGCGCAAAAAAACCGTCTATTTGTTGAGACGGCTGATGAAATAAAGCCAACACTAATGGCCTATGCTGAACAGGTACTAAAATTGGCCAGTGACAAGTTTCAACTGGCTTTGGTGACGGGCAGCACTCGCTCAGAAGCTTTACCCGTACTTGAACATTATGATTTACTAAAGTATTTTAACGCCATTGTTTGCAAAGATGATATTAGTTACCCAAAACCACACCCAGAGCCATATCTGCATGCATTAACCTTAACTGAGCAATTGGCGAAACAGGCAATCGCAATAGAGGATACAAGTACAGGGCTTTCTTCAGCTTATGCAGCGCAGTTACGTACCATAGTCGTACCAAATAAACATTCTCAAGCGCAGAAATTCGATAAAGCAACCTATGTAGAAAAGGATTTATTCAAAGCCTGGCAGCGTATTGAGCTTTTAACTGCTATATAAAATACACTACACTTCAATTTTATTCTCATAAAGTGCAAGGAGCCTAACATGAGTATTAAAAGGATCTTATGGGTTGTTTTATTTCTATCCTTTTCGAGTTTTTCAGCCAGTGAATTACCCACCTCAGTACAGTTGGCAAAGCGTTACCAAGCTGAACTACCGGTTAGCTTTTACCATATAAGTGAAAAGTATGATGGTGTAAGAGCGATTTGGGATGGGAAACAGCTCAAAACACGTGGTGGTAATATTATTTATGCACCACGATGGTTTACTAATCAACTTCCTGAGCGTTGGCTGGATGGTGAGCTTTGGGCTGGTTACAATAATTTTGCTTATGTAAGCTCACTGGTACGCCGTAGAGTTCCTAATAACGAAAATTGGCGCCAAATTACATACATGGTTTTTGATGCACCAAATATAGAACAGCCATTTAGTCAGCGGTATCAAACGTATAGTGATCTAATAGACAACATTAAACAGCATCATGTAAAAGCAGTGATACAGCATCGATTTGAAATCCACAGTGAATTAGAGCGTTTTTTTAATAAAGTGATTCGTAATGGAGGGGAGGGGGTGATGCTGCATTTGAGCAGTGCTAAGCACAGTCAGGGCCGTAGTGGTAATTTACTAAAATATAAACCTTATCAAGATGCCGAAGCCAAAGTAATCGCGCATTTGCCAGGTAAGGGCCGCTATAAAGGGAAAACAGGCGCACTGTTGGTCCAAACTGATTCAGGTATTGAGTTTAAAATAGGCTCAGGGTTGAGCGATAATGAAAGAGCACACCCTCCAAAAATAGGCACTATTGTGACCTTTCGTCATCAAGGTTTTACTAAGTATGGTAAACCGCGATTTGCTGTTTTTATAAGGCCAAAAACGACATTTTAATCAGCATATAAGTGTGTTACTCTGCGCGACCTTTTTGTGTTGTGAGATTGTTATGATAGTTGGTTTTGATTACGGTAGTTCAAATTGTGCGATGGGTATAATGGCCAATCATGATGTTAAATTGGTGAACTTAGAATCAAATCGGACGTACTTGCCATCGACTTTATATGCACAACACAATGCATTGGTTATTGATTACGTTGCAAAGCAATTGCAACAACGCAGTGTTAGTGAGGCTGAGCAGTATTGTTTAGAGCGCGCAAATACTTTACGTTCGGTGCCTGCTATTCGACGTGATCTAGGTTTAACCCAAGCAGAATCGGGTTTGGCTATTGGCTCTGCAGCGATTACTGAGTATATTGATTTTCCTGAAGAGGGTTATTTTGTTAAGTCGCCGAAATCATTCTTTGGTGCGGTTGGATTAAAAGCACAGCAAATTGCATTTTTCGAAGATATTGCTACCGCGATGATAATGCAAATTAAACACCGTGCGGAGCAACAGTTAGGCTATGCTCTGACGCATACAGTGATAGGTCGGCCTGTTAATTTTCAAGCTATCGGTGGAGAGCAAAGCAACCAACAAGCGACGGCTATTTTGACGACCGCAGCAAAGCGTGCTGGCTTTTGTGAGGTTGACTTCTTGTTTGAACCTTTGGCTGCTGGCATCGATTATGAAACCTCTCTGACTGAAGATAAAAAAGTATTGGTCGTGGATATTGGCGGCGGAACGAGTGATTGTTCATTTGTCCAAATGGGACCAAGCTACCGTGGGAAAAGTATTCGTGACCAGGATTTTTTGTCACACAGTGGGAAACGTATTGGCGGCAATGATTTAGATATAGCACTGTCTTATCATACATTAATGCCATTGTGTGGACTCGGAAGTACGCTTAGATCAGGCTTACCTATGCCTAACCAACCTTTTTGGCAAGCATGCAAAATTAATGATTTACACTTGCAAACTGACTTCTATAGCAACGTCAATGCGCGCTCTTTAGAAGCGATGCTTCGAGATGTATCGGAGCCGGACAAGCTGGCTCGATTAGTGTCAGTACAACAGCAAAAGCTGGGACATCAAATTGTTAGGCAAGGAGAGCTGGGGAAAATAGCGTTGTCTGAAACGGATCACTTTGAGGCAAACTTAAGTTTTATAGAGCGTGCACTTAGTCAAAAGATATCGGTTAATGAGTTAGCGGAATCGATTGATGATAGTTTATTGCAGATTTGTACGCTTGCAAAACAAGCAATTCGTGATGCAAATACTCAACCTGATGTAATCTACTTAACTGGCGGCAGTGCACAGTCACCTCTTTTGAAAGCGAAGCTTCAACAAGCATTGGGCAATGTTCCTATGCTTAATGGTGATAACTTTGGCAGCGTTACAGCGGGCTTAACTAAGTGGGCGGAGCAAATATACCGCTAATCAAGTTTTTGCTCTTGTTATCGTTTGTATTGCTCGTGCAATATAAGCGATAGCATCTTGCAGACTTTTATGAAGCAATTAAAATATGCCTTTGTTTTATTCTTTTTTATTTATGCAATTCGAAATCGTCACGATTACAGCAATAAATTAATGGCTAACGCGATAAAAATGCCCCCTGATACTCTATCAATCCATAGTGGTGCATTAGGGTGGCGACGAAAGTAGCTCGCAATCTTGTCACCACCATAAATGTAAGCACAGTCAATCGGAAATGCCAAGATGGGGTAGAGCAATCCAAAGATAGCCAATTGTAGTGTTGTGGATGATAATGTAGGGTCAACAAACTGCGGGATGAAGGCAATAAAAAATAGTGCAACTTTGGGGTTGAGCACCTCAGTCATCATTGCTTGCAAGAATACATTCTTTGGCTTTTTAGTACTGACATGGGGCTTCTCGTTGGTGTTATCTGTCTTGAGAAATGAATCTTTAATTGTCATAAAACCTAAATAGCATAGATAGGCTGCACCTAAATATTGCACTGTGGCGTACGCGAAAGGCGATGCTTTTAAAACTGCTGATAGTCCTATCACTGCAAATAATGTATGTATTACTCCACCCATGGCAAAGCCCAAAGCACTTTGCATTCCTGCAGCCCGCCCATTTGTAAATGTTTGCGCCATGAGAAAAGCATTTGATGGACCGGGGGCGATTGCGATAACGGAACTTGCAACGATAAATGAAATAAGGAAGTCAGGATTTAACATAAGCGTATCTTATTATTGTTATTACGTCATAGTATAAATATCTAGAGGCGAAAATGCAGCTGCTAATTAGATAAAGACAAAAGCGGGCATGGTGCCCGCTCATAATTAGGTTGGGTTGGGACTGATCTGAGTGAGTGCAAGTGAAGTTGCGTTGAAACGCCCACATATACATATCTGTCTGACGCAATTAAACAATACAACTATGACAATAATATGAATTATGTACTATTGTGGTGCACTTTTTCTTTTAGTTTGCTCGTTAGGATGAGTAAAAAAGGTGCTGCTATTAATAAGTGCAATGCTAACTGGACTGGAGCATCAAGTAGCAATTGCTGTGAACTAAATGCTAATACGCCCGCCCCACTCATTTGCATAACACCTATCAATGCGGAGGCGGTGCCTGCTTGTTTGGGAAAGCCCGAGAGCGCTTTACCTGCTGCCGCGCCAAGGGTGAATGCAAAACCAATGGAGGCAATATACATTGGGATCATGATTGCACCAGGGTGACGGATGTGTTGCAAGCCTAACATCAGTAAAGCGCCTATAATAAATAAACTCAACCCGGTGAACAGGGCACCTCGACTGTTTCGTTTTATAAAGTGGGGGGCAATAAAGCTGACGACAATACTAATGATGGCATTAATCGTAAACCAGAATGTAAAAGTACTGACCGTGCTATTTAACTCGTTCATTATCCAGCCAGGGGTGGTGGTGACAAACACTAACATTGCCGCCATTCCAATCATTGTTAGTGCTGAGTTAAACATGAATTCAGTACTTTTTAGCATGGGAAAAAAACGTCTAAAATCAAGGAGGTGACCTTCGTAAATGGTACTTTTTGGTTTGGTTTCTTTAAAGAGTATTAATGTTAACAATAAGCCTAAAACAGCAAAACCGCTCAAGAAGATAAAATTACTGCGCCAACCAAATTCCACAGTAAGCCAAGCGCCAAGTAGAGGAGCAAAAGCAGGGATGAAGCAGACAATTCCGTTGAGGTATGTGAGCATCTGTCCAGCACCTTTGTGGCCAAAACTGTCTCTGACTATTGCGAATGCAGCAACGAATGTGGCACATGCTCCTAGTCCTTGCAGTGCTCTAGCAACCATGATGCCTACCCAGTTGGGAGAGAAAACAGCCAAAATTGCGCCTAGCGTAAAAAGCAGTATGCCTGCAGTGGCAATTGGCTTTCTGCCAAATTTATCGGCAAGTGGTCCAGCAATAAGTTGACCGAGCCCAACCGTTAGCATGTATATACTAACCGTTTGTTGTATCTGGCTTTCAGCCACATCAAGGCCTTGTTGCATCGCGACAAATGCGGGCAAATAAATATCTATTCCCAACGGACAAAAAATAACAAGTAGAGCAAGGATGAATATTAGAGATTTACTGGTGGACTGTTTCATTACTACATCTTTTGGTTGAGATCCCTGATGGGCGCTATTGTAATCATCATGAAAAAAAAGAACAGGACATAACACCGATCTGAAAAAATATTTTATTCGATTATATTGGTAGTGAATGTTTTATCATCTGGTCTGATGTGTTAGGTTTGATGAATTAATACAACGGGGATCATAAAATGACAACTCCACTTCTCAAAATATATAAAAAAATGAAATGGCTACCTTTTGGTAATTGGTTGTTTAGCAAAGCAGTGTGTAGAAAAGCGCCTTATTTTGGATCAATAAAGCCGACTATAACGCAGTTAGAGCCAGGGGTATGTATGGCTACCATCCCTAAACGCAAAGCGGTGTTTAATCATATTGGCACCATTCATGCGATTGCACAGTGTAACCTTGCCGAATTGTGTGCAGGGGTGATGGTGGATGCAACAGTACCGTACAAGACCCATCGTTGGATCCCTAAAGGAATGACGGTGCAGTATC
The DNA here is from genome assembly GCF_018101015.1 of Pseudoalteromonas sp. MMG005. Lineage (NCBI taxonomy): Bacteria > Pseudomonadati > Pseudomonadota > Gammaproteobacteria > Alteromonadales > Pseudoalteromonadaceae > Pseudoalteromonas > Pseudoalteromonas sp. MMG005. Next base: position 214,476 of record NZ_JAGJEK010000002.1, read on the forward strand.
TAAAAAAAGCTGAAACAGATATTAGTGCGGAGGCTAAAATAACACTACCGAGACAGTGGCTGGATAAAGAGGATTTAATTGTACCTGTAGAGGTTTTTGATGCGCATGGAACAAAGGTATTCCATGCGGATATAAATATGTATGTTACCAAGCGCTAGCTATTGTGCATTTGAGTGTTCTGAAATAGGGGTGATGTTGGTCACCTCTGTTTTATGTGCAAGCTTACCTTCAATTAATGCACCAGCCTCTATACTAAGCGTATCGTGAAGCACATCACCATGCACTCTAGCTGACTCTTCTAGCATGACTTGGTCTGCATTTATGCAGCCATCCACAGTTCCCTTTATAAGTACTTGATGTGCTTTTATATTACCTTCAATAACCCCATGCTGGCCAACAATGAGTATATTAACCATAAGATCACCGGTTACCTTACCATCAATTTGGAGTTCCCCCTCGCAGGTAATATTACCTTCTACATGGGTGTTTGGAGATATTAGAGCTGGAATACCTGAGGCTGTCTCAAGTTGTTTTTTCTTAATTTTACTGAACACGATTAATTACCTTGGCAAGCTTAACAGGGTTGATCTGCTTATTATTCTGCAGTACTTCATAGTGTAGATGAGTACTTGTACTGCGTCCAGTGCTGCCCATAAGTGCAATTGTGTCAGCTTTGTTGACCGGTTGTCCCTTTTTCACTTTGATAGTATGTAAATGACCGAAGCGTGTCGTGATGCCATTTGGGTGCTGTATCTCAATAAATTTACCATAGCCACCATTATTACCCGCTCTCAAAACGACGCCAGCAGCGGGGGCGATAATGGCTGTTTTATGCCAGCCAGCCAAATCAACGCCTTTATGAAATGCTCGTCTGCCAGTCATTGGGTCTTTTCGAAAGCCAAATGGACTTGATATATAGTAGTCATCTTTAGCGACTGGCATTTCAGATGGTAACTGCGTGATGAGTTGCTGTAACTCGCTGAGCAAAACGAGTTTATCGATTGTATCAATATAATGACTTGGGAGTTGCTCAAGTGGTAATTTATGATAAGGACCACCTTGGGCGGCATTATCACGATCATGATAAGCGATACCAGCTTCATCTAATAAGTTATTAATTGTATGTGTTCTTGTGTCGATTGTTTGGTTTAAGGAAGTGATGAAGTGCTCTTGCAACCAGTGTATTTGCGTGCTATTTCTTTGAAACTGAGCTTGTGGTGAGACTTCCGGCTGCGTGGGCTCTTCACTTAGTTTAGGTGGTAACGCTTCAATTAAACTCTGTAGCGCGAGTTGTTTTTCAGTTAACTCATTCAATTTACTTTGCTGTAAATTAAGCTGACTTTCTAATTGCAGCCTCTCTTTTTGCCATTGTTGTTGCTTGGTTTCATTGGATAAATTGAGCGTAGCAATGGTCGTTTTTTGTTCAAAAAAAGCACTGCTTACTATTGCTAGCCATACCGTCATCGCAGTAAGTATGATGACTATCGTGAATTGTAACCAGCTAGACAGCGTAACCATTCCCACTTCGCCGTTTTGGCGAAGCAACAATTGGCGCTTCTGAAATAACAGGTTAAATAGGCGATTGATATAATTTAGCATACACATATAAATTTATAATTAACGCTTCACTTTAACAATTTCTATACAAAAATCCAGTTTAAACATTCAAAAAAAGGCGTGCTTATGCACACCTTTGATTTATATGAATTTTTGGAACTGACTATTTTGCTGGTAGGATTGTGCCTTCAACAGAGCCAAATCCAATGCGATTAAAGCCTTCAGCTTCACACCAGCCACGCATGATCACGGTATCACCATCTTCTAAGAACTTACGCTCTTCACCATTGGTAAGCGTGATACTTTCTTTGCCACCACGAGATAGCTCAAGTAATGAGCCGGCTTCTTCGTGATCTGGACCTGATTGAGTACCTGAGCCAAGCATATCGCCAGGTAAAAAGTTACAACCATTCACTGTGTGATGAGTCACCATTTGTGCAACTGTCCAATAGCTATGCTTGAAACTAGATTCAGATACCTTACTTGGCGTATGGTTATCAGCACGCATCTTTTGTGTTTCAATAGACACATCCATTTGAATATCAAAAGAGCCTGACTCGCGGTTTTGCGTTGACTCTAAATACTCAAGTGGCTGCGGATCATTTTCATCACGTGTCCACTGCGTACGATAAGGTGCCAGTGCTTCAGTCGTTACTATCCAAGGAGAGACCGTTGATGCGAAGTTTTTCGCTAAGAATGGACCAAGCGGTTGATATTCCCAAGCTTGTAAATCACGTGCTGACCAGTCATTAAATAAACAGAAACCAAATACATGGTTCTCGGCATTTTCTATTGCAATATGATCGCCAAGTTCGTTGCCTTTACCAAGGTAAATACCAAGTTCTAGTTCGTAGTCTAAACGCTTACATGGTCCAAAAGATGGCATATCTGCGTCTGGCGCTTTAGTTTGGCCTTTCGGACGTGGGAACGCTTGGCCAGATACACCTATTGATGATGAGCGACCGTGGTAACCGATTGGTACCCATTTGTAGTTAGGTAAAAGCGGATTGTCAGGTCTAAATAAGCTACCAACCGCTGTTGCGTGATAAATTGATGTGTAAAAGTCTGTGTAATCTCCAATATGACATGGCATTGAATACTCAACGTCAGATTGTGAAACCAGTGCGGATTCAAGGGCACTTTGATGCTCAGACCCTTCACGTAATGCACGAGAAAGTGCAAGACGAAGTGCAGACCAATATGATTGGCCCATACCCATGAATTCATTTAATGCAGCGGCATTTGCAGCCGTCACAGCCGAGTGAGCTTCTCCTGAGAAAATACCGGCTTCAGCAACAACTGCCAAATCTAACACTTGATCACCAATGGCGACGCCGCCACGAAATTCTTCGTTGCTGTTTGTACGGCGAAATACGGCAAAAGGTAAATTTTGAATTGGGAAATCAGTACCAGCTAAGTTGGCGCTTGCTACCCAGCTCATTAAGCTATTATCGTGCGTTTCGTTAATAAAAGACATTATCTTTCCTGTTTAACTATCATTGAGACTATTTTGCCTCAACTTAAATAGAAAAGCAGCCTACTTAAAGTATAAGTAAGCTGCTTAGACACTTATTTTTATCAGCGGCGTTAAAGTACGCCGCGACGCTCTTGATCTCTTTCAATTGATTCGAATAGAGCTTGGAAATTACCCTCACCAAAACCACCGTCATCAACACGTTGGATCATTTCGATGAAGATTGGGCCAAATAGGTTCTTTGAGAAAATTTGTAGTAAGTAACAGTTCTCACTTTGGCTATCTACAAGAATTTGATGCTCACGAATTTTATCTTTATCTTCTTTTACCCAAGGAACACGGTCAAAAATGGTATCGTAGTATTCAGGGATGATGTCTAATGTTGCAATGGTTGATTGATCAAGTTGGTCAAGTGAACCTACAAGGTCATCGGTTAAGAATGCTAGATGTTGTACACCTGGACCATTGTACTCATTTAAATACTCATCAATTTGGTTATTATCGTTGCCTTTCCCTTCGTTGATAGGAATAGAGAAAGTACCACAAGGCGATTTAAGTGCATATGAGATCAGTGCCGTCTTTTGACCTTTGATGTCGAAATAACGCACTTCAGTAAAGCCGAATACGTCTTTATAAAAGTTAGCCCATGTTTCCATCGTGCCTTTATAAACATTGTTAGTAAGGTGATCTATACGGATGAATCCTTTATCTTTAACAATGCGCTGTTCTTCTAAATCAACAAAATCGTTGTTGTAGATAGAACCTTTGTCACCAAATACGTCGATAAAGTAAATCAGGCTGTCACCAATACCGTAAATTGCAGGGTAAGGTAAGTTTTTGTGTGTTGAATCTGTAGCTGGCTTTGCGCCACGCTCAACAGCCACTTCAAATGCTTTTTGTGCGTCTTCTACTCTCCAGCCCATTGAGCATATCGCTGGACCATGACTTTTTGCAAACTCAGCAGAGAAACCTTCACGTTCGTTATTCAATAAAAAGTGAATGTCGTTTTGGTTGTAGTAAGTGATATCTTTATCTTTAAAAGATTTAAGCTTTGAAAAGCCAAAATCAGTAAAGACTTTGTCCATATAATCTGCATCAGGTGTTGCGTATTCTGTAAACTCAATACCAACTAACTTTAGAGGGTTACTTACTTCACTCATTGTCTTACTCCAGCAATTAAGCACATTAGATTGCTTGTTTAGATGTGTTTCTCATTAACTGAATAATTCACCAAAATGAGACAAAGGGAAAGGTTTAGGGTAGATTTCACAAAGTCGTGATTTGTAAATTTACTTGCACAATGAGTCGATAAAGACGCTTGCATGCTGACAGCAATACACGTGGTAATTTTCTAAGCGGATATTCTCCGGTATTAATCGTGGAGGGAATACTTTTTATATGTAATTTTTATATTTTACTTATTGTAATGTAAAGCATTTTTTATTTTTTCTGGATTCTACATTTGAAAAGCAATAAGTGGGTATAGGGTGAAGGATGCAGTGTTCTTTGTCTTTAGAGTGTAAACCAGTGTATACAGATGTGGCTTTAGGGGCATGTATGAATGAAAAAAAACCACGCTTTATCGGCGTGGTTTTTTTGTAAAACGAATTAAAACTAAGATTTAACCGCTGAGATTTCTAACTCTTCCGCTAAAATATGCTCTTGAGTGTGTGGCTCATGATGGCCTTCTGCGCCGTGCATCCAATCGACTAAGCGGTCGCTGAGCAAGTACATTGCTGCTGCAGACAATAAAGCCGTTGCGCCAAGGCCTATGAAGATGCCCATCGCGTTGTTCATAGCTTCTTGTCCTTCACCTAAGAATGAGCCAACAAAGCCTGCAATTTTATTTGCGATGGCAGTACATAAGAACCAAATACCCATTAGCAATGATGCTAAACGCAGAGGCGCTAATTTACTCACCATAGATAAACCAATCGGCGACAAGCATAGTTCACCTAAAGTATGGAATAGATAAAACAGTACTAACCACATCATACTGATCTGTAATGAACCTTCACCAGATCCTTCAGTGATTAATGCTAACATCATGGTAAGAAAGCCAAGGGCTAGGAAAACCAATGCAATCGCAAACTTAACAGGGGAGTTTGGTTCTCGCTTATCAAGCTTTAACCAAATCATCGCGACAATAGGTGCAAAGATAATGATGAAAAGTGAGTTTAGAGACTGAAACCAAGAAGCTGGGATTTCAAAGCCCATCAACATACGGTCAGTATAATCGTTGGCAAAAAGGTTCATCAAGCCGCCTGCTTGTTCAAAGCCCATCCAAAAGATGATACTAAATACACTCATTGTAAAAATAACCTTGATGCGGTCTTTCTCAACACTCGTTAATGGTTCTTTAGTGCCTGTTGCTGACTGTGATTGTGATAATTTAGCTGACGGAACAACGCCAATATCACCTAAATACTTTTTACTCAGTATAAGCTGCATAACCACTGAAATAACCATGCCGATACCAGCGGCAATGAAGCCTGCTTGCCAGTTTATGACCGCTGCAACATAACCTGCAACAAGTGGCCCTAATGCACCACCTAAGTTGATACCCATATAGAAAATAGTAAATGCGCCATCACGACGTTTGTCGCCGTCATTATATAAATCACCGACCATAGTGGAAATATTTGGCTTGAATAAACCATTACCAATACACAGTAAGGCTAAACCAAGATAAAACACGTTAACTTCCATGCCAATGACTGCGCTGTGAGGAACCCCCATGATAAAATGGCCTAGCGCCATTAAAATACCACCTATGATAATAGCTTTACGCTGGCCTAATACGTTATCAGCTAACCAACCGCCAAACAGTGGGGTTAAATATACGGCCATGGTAAAAGTACCATATAGGCTAAGAGCGTCGGCATTTGACCAGCCAAACCCTCCGTCTTGGGTCATTGCAACAAGATATAAAACTAAAATGGCACGCATGCCATAATAACCAAAGCGTTCCCACATCTCTGTGCCGAACAGCAAGAATAAGCCTTTAGGATGTCCTAAAAACTCTCCTGCTTTAGGTAATGAACTCATATGTACTTCCTAATAAAATCAAATATGTTGTTAGGCCTTATAATAATCGTGACACATAAAAAATTATGCGTTTGAACGGGTGGCCAATGTTTTTGGTGTTTCTGCTAGTTATGACGAAATAACTGACTAACTATGCAAAAAGGGTGCGTTAGTATAACTAGCTGCTGCGTGTTGGGGAAGCCTAGAAGCCGCTTGTACCTTAAAAGAGGCAATAAAAAACCAGTCATTTGACTGGCTTTTTTAATAAAAAATGACCTATATACGATTAATTGCAATAATCGTCCACAAAAGTCAAATCATTAACGTGAGGAGCAGCATCCATTACATAGGTTGCGACAGCCGTTGCAGGGTTAACAGAGTATATTTTTGCATTTTCACCAGCTACTCGCCCTGAAATATACACAGTTCCATTGTCGCCAATGGCCAAACCTGATGCCCAATTGACGCCATGGTCACCAATTTTGTCTAAACTCATGTCACCGTCATCTAGAGTATATAAAGACTTTCCTGTCAGTACATATAACGTATTATTGTCCGCAGAATAGGCGATATCACCATGCTTAAAATCATCTCCTGCAAATGTTAATTTACCTAAGACAGTTTTTGCGCCAGTCTGTAAATTAAAATCATACATGTATGTTTTACTTGTAGAACGCAATGACTGACCATCAGGCGTTATAGCAGAGCGGTAAATAGGATATGACGTTGCATCTGCGGCCTCAGTTTCAGCGTTACTTGCTAAGTCCAAAGTCCACACTTTAGACGCTTTAGTGTTACTGTCTTGCTGTTCCATGAAATACAGTACGCCATCTTTGCTCGCAATATTGGATGCTGTGTGAGATACCCCTGTTAATTTACTATATGTACCAGTATTTACATCGAAGAAGTAAACATATCCAGCTTGCTCAGAACCAAAATCATTAATACCAAATAGGCCCGTTAAACAGGCTCTATTTGCAATACCAGTTACTGAGACATTGTCAATAAAAGCACCGTATGAGTCAGAGGTACCGGTGCCTGTAAACTTCAATTCAGTTGAAGCCCCAGCAGCTGTTACGCTGACAGAGATATGTTGCCAGCCTCTTGAAGTGCCATTTAGATTTGCCACTTCAGCACCATCCCAATATACCTTTGCTTGGTTGGTATCGCTGTTATTATTCACGCGAGGAGAATAATAAAAACTCAAGGTGTAGGTTTGGTTAGCTTGAGTAGAAAGCGTTTGCTTTACACTGTAGTTGGCTGTTGAGTCTAGCTCTATGTATTGATTACCTTCTTGTGGCGTGATGATACCAAGTGTGTTTGTTTGAATTTCAAACTTAGCCCCATCTCTTTGCCAACCGGTCATGTCATCAAGTAGAGTCCATTTTTTAGAAACAACATCCTGTTCAAATGAGCCATTCGTCACTAAATTACTCGCAAAAGCGGTGTTAAGCGAAACAAGAGAAGCTAAGCTCAAAGTTAAAAAAGACAGTTTCATATAGAACTCCTAAAAATAAGAAACAGTGGAAGCAGTTAAGCTCAATAGATAAATTTCTAATCTTATTGTCGTACTTTTTAGTGTCGCGGTCAATTAAACGACAAAAATACGCACGATGCTATTATTCCAAGTGATAAGAATAAAGTATTTATAATCCTTTTGGATTACTTTTCTTTTGGCAATGATAACCACCCAGGTTTTTGACTACGGTTTAGTTGTGCTAAAACTGTAATGGCCTTTTCCATTGTTATCCGTTGTTCAGCAATATCAATATAGACTTGTTGTGCGGTTTTTTTTCGTTTCACAGCAGCGCCAGCGTCTAAAAATGACTCGATAACTTGCAGTAGAAACATCGTTAATTTGGAGCGTTCCCTAGTTGAACGATTGGCAGTTATCAATTTACGTGATTTAGTGAGTCTGTCTTTTATATGTGTAATTTCTGCTTGGCTAAACTCATTTTGTGCATGGGCAAGTGCTGCTACATTCACTAAAGCGTTATCTAAATAATCAGTTTCTAAAATACTGAACCTGTCTTGTTGTGCAAATTGTGTGAGGAGTGAGCGAAACTCAGCTTGGCTTACTTGCTCGTTTAACAGTTTTTGGCACACTTGATACGTCTTTTGATACTTTTGCCATGTGTAAACATAATTTAAGCCAGCACCTTTAATATTTTGCATGCCAACAATCAGTTGGTGCTGATGATCGCATGCGAGGTGACTGATTGTGGTTGTTAGAGCATCAGGTGTAACTTGTGCATCATCAATTAACAGACAGCGTTCCGTAAATATCTCAACTAAAGGTTTTAGCATTAAGGTGCTGAGCGAGTGTGATCCTTTGATTGTATCCAAAATTAACTGTATTTGAGTAAACTGCGTAAAACTTGTTGTGAGCAGCTCAGCTTGTTTGTCATTACTATCGAGACGTTTACTTAAGGCGATGTTTAAGGTGTTAACCTCATTGATATCATCGAGGCTTAAGGGATTGTCTACAAGAGAAACATTAGCTCGTTCTAACCATTCAGCGGTGTGGAATGGTATTTTAAATTGATTTATTAAGCGTTTAAGATCGTCAAAATCTTGATTGCTAATAATTCGTGCAATCCGTGTGTGCAATGCCTGCTCTAAATATGAATAGAAACCATCAACGTTGCTGCCAACCACGACGACAAAATCATAGCTTAAATCTTCAATCACAATTTGCGCGAACACTTTTGAGCGCGCAACTCTATCATTGCGATTATTGATCAGTGCGATAGTTTGTATATGAGGCAAGTCCCCCATATCAAAAAGACCTAACCTGCGCCAGTTTTCCAATGTAGCTAAACGCTCATTTGCTGACATGCTGTTAACAAATGACTGCTTTATTTTACCAATCGGAGCGGCTTCAAAGTGTTGTAATACGCCAATGTCAGGCACTATACGCTCAGCAGTTTCCTTAAATACAAAGTCTTTTTCAATGCCAATATATTGTGCCATCTTCGCAACTAACGCGATGTTGTCTGGATGCTCATCATATGGGTAGAGAGCACGTATATCAGGTGTAATTTGAAATCCATCTCCCCAATGAACCTGAATTAAGGTTGTGTTATTTATGGTAGCGGCTTCATTGAGGATCGGCATCATGGTTTGTTCTGATGTAAATACTTGCGTATTTTTGCCAATAAAAGCAGACATTTCTCGCGCAACATCTATACCAGTCGGGCCTAGTATATCTTCATGGTCTGGGTAAGCATTGGTGATTGTGGCGAAGTTGTCTTGCATCCATCGGCGCAATATTTTTACGTATCGTGGTGTTAATCCCATACATTCCCATAGAAAGACATCGGCGTTGACTGATTTGGCAAACGAAAGCACATCACTTTGTTCCCAAATACTGGCTTTATCGAATGGTCTAAATAGTGGTATTTCACATTGTTCGCCAGAGCTTTTGGAATAAATCATCATCGCTTCACAGCCCGTGGTTTTGGTGATCACTCGCAGTGCTAGAGCGCTGAACAGAGCCGCTTTAAGCCGCTCAGTTCCCGATTTCCCCCGAGTGCCCCAGCCGCCAATACTGACTGGAATATGTTTACGGTTATGCATGATTTTTCGGCTAACATAAATGTGGCGACTCCAAAAATATCCCATAAAGCCAACAACAAAAAAAACCAATTGAGGCAGGGTATTTTGATAAATTGAATACAGGTACTCTTTAAAACTGAGCCAAATATTAAGTATTGGCGCAGACACAGAGAGTCTTTCGAATAACTTTTTAATGCTAGGCTCTACTGGGAAAGTGGCATTTTCAAGTGCCCCATAAGGCTTAAATTGTAAGATAAATCCCATAGAGTTTAATTGTTCTAAAAAACGACGCTGCTCTAGTTCATTGCCTTTTCTAAGCTTGTCTAACGCTTTGAAGTTAATTGATATACGCCAATAAGCAGCAGTTCTTTTCCACAATGTTGTGGGTTTTGTGATCTCTAGAAATCCATCTGGTGTATAGCTTTTCACTGGGCTTGGCAGGTTATCTTGGCTTAAAATTGAAAGTAGGTAATCAAGCAAAGGCAGATGTGGACGAGTACTTAATTCGGATAAATGATATAGCGGTTCTCCAGGGACGTTGGTTTCACTTATTTCTGCGACGGTGCAGCTAGGGACATGAAGTTGAGCATTGGGCTTTTTGGCTAATACATGGCTAAAGCTTTGTCGTTTATCTGTACTTGGGTGAAAAAATTCGTGCCAAATGCGCCATAACCTGCGACCCATTTTATAACCTACTTGAATGGACCAGGCTCCCTTATGTTGCTTACCATTAAACCCATGTTGCTGTTGTGCTCTAAAGCTGAGCGCTCTGCCTAGCGCTTGATGCTCAGTATCTGCCGATAACTTTATAGTGTGAACTGAGGTTATTTGTGCATCTATATTTGCGACTAACGATTGTTGGTAAAAGCTAGCTAGTTGCTCTCTAGTACGTGAGATACACCGTTTTATAGCAATATCTTGAGTCGTTATTAAAGCGTTATTTAGCTGCTCAATAAATTGAATAAATACAGTATCAGGTTTATCACTATCTAATTGCATATTAAGCATAATACGCGCACTTTGCTCTAACGTAATGCGCTTGATGGCCACACTTTCTTGGCCATCAATCACTTTTTTCCAAATTTCATAAGATAATGCGGCATCACAAAAGCGGGTCGCAGATAGCTGTTTAATAATCGTAAATCGAACAGCGTCACAATTTTCTTCTATAAAACGGCTTTGTAATATTGCTTTAGCCAATGAGTCAGAGAAGTTAGCAATTTGTTCAATGAGTGATTGACGGACCCTCGGATAAGGGTGATGACTACACTGTTCAATTAAGCGTTCATCTTGAGTACTGAGGGTGCTTTGCCGACATAATATCTTTGGAATTGCACTTAATATAAACAGTTGATCATTGTTTTTCGGTTTATGGGGATAGCTATTGACGGATTCGTCTAACAACGCCCACATATGGCTGCGAATAAAGGTGGGTCGTTGGTGAATGAGTATTTCAAGGATATCTATGACAGCAAGATAAGGTGTATCTTGATTTTCTAGCTGCTCAATGAGTTTAGAGGTTAACTCTGAGTCAAGAGCAGGGTCAGCATTGCACTCATGAATTAGCGCAACTTGATTAACTAAAGCCCGGATCATGCCATGACGAACATGTGCGTTAGGGCTTGCTTCTAACAGCCTCAAGAAAAAGGGTTGTAAATCTAGTTTTGCCCAAGTGTCCGTTAGTAATGCTTCATTATTTCTTAAGTACCGTTTGGTTATAGCACCTAATTTTGAGATCAGAAATTTAAGGCTTTGTTCAATGTCAGCTACTTGACTTTGATAGCGACCAATAACGGCTCCTTCGTCAAACCAACGTGAAAAAGCGGCTTTGTCGGCTTTTAATTGCTCTGAACTGGCGCCCAGTTCTTCTGCATAATTTAAAATATGTAGCTCTTTTTCAGCATCAAAATCGGCTTTTGCAAACCTTTCAATAAAGTTTTTATAACCAGCTTCAAGCCCTTGTAAATTAACATGTAATTGTTCTATTTTGTGGCGTAAAAATGCAATTGTTTGCAATTGTAGCCAGTCGATTTGTTGTTCAGCCTCAGGCTTGTGTTTGATTAACTCCCAGTTTGCAAGTTCATTAACCAAAGTTTGATATTTATGGTGATATAAATTAAGCCAGAACTTCTCTGTATCGGCAAAAAGTAAGTTTTCTAAGTGTTGTTGTATTTTATCAGTGGCCATAAATATCTTGTTCAGCAAAATGAGAGAGCTGGAGTGATTGAAATAAAATTTCATCGTGCGCAAAAGGGGTAAAGCCGGTATTTTGTAAGTTGCCTAAATTAACTTCAAATCCAATAGCATGTTCATTATTAAACCAATCTTGTGTCCAGCTGAGTTTTACCCAACCAGCGGTATTGTTGCTAAAATCATACAATGTTTGCCAGCTTAATTGCGTTAAATATTGCCATGTATCGTTGGGCCTATTTTCATCTGCAAATTTATAAATGCTTTGCAGTTGTGCAGCAAAGATCTGGCCTTGATAATATTGTTGTGTGGTGGCGCTAAAGTAGACATTATCAAAAGAGTGCCAATTCTGGTTCGAGATACCGCCCATTCTAAAGCTGAGTTGGTTGTCTACCCAAGGTTGATATCGATATTCATATTCGGCTTGCCAGCCGTTCATATGATCCTGTCTATAAAACCCGAAAATACTAGGGTTAATTTTTAAGTCATCTAAATAAGTTTGTGTGTCTACACTGGTGTAATAGTAAAAGGGCTGCCACCACCATTGATGCCTATCACTTTTATCGTTTCGCCAACTTTCACCAACTCTAAAACGTGCGAGTCCAGCATACTGACTCTGGGTGATATCACTACTGTCTTGCCAACGGTTAAATAGAGCAGTTTCGCTAAACCAGTGACTATTATCATCTTGCCAATTATGGACCGCGTTCATTACATAGGTATCATAATTATGATTACTGAGTGAATAAGCAATTTCTAACCTATACCAATGCTGCTTATTATTATTGCGTAACCTAATACCAAAATCTAAATTATGATTGGCAGGTAGGGGCTCGTTTGTTTCAAATATACCTGAGCGACTATAACGCATAAATCCTTCCACATGCGTTAAATTACCATCCATTTTAAGCGTATTATTAATAAATTCGTTGGCCGTTGGCTGTTGTATCAATTTTGGCTGTACAATGGCTAATGGTGTGGCCGGAGGGGAAACGACTAGTGTATGTTTATTGGGCTTTAGCTGCCATGTAAATACACGAGCGAGTTGGGCATGGGTACTGGGTAACGTTAATGTTCCAGCAGGGTGAAAAACTACTTTTTCAGTGCGTTGCATCGCGTTAATTGTTTCTATTTTTAAGAGTTGATCTCTATTTAATTTCAGCGTTGTGGGCTGCTTTTGTGTCGCATAGTAAAACAGTTGTTTGGTGTCTAAATCTACGTCCTGCCAATACCCCTCTCTAAAGACTAACACACTGACATTGAGTAGTTGTGATACATAAGGGTTTACCCAGTTGAGCATGACTTGACTGTCTGAATGCTCGGTGTTGTTTAAAGCATACTCTACTGGACTGTTTGGTGTTACGGGCCATAGAACATGATTATCACCCGTTTCAATCAATATGTTGGCATATTGATTGGGTAACAGCTCTGTTGGAGCAAATGTAAATTTTAGTTTGATGGGGAGCGTTTGTAGTTCGCTCATATCTAGATATAAAGTGTGATGAGGACGAAGCAATACGCCATCCAGTTGAATGTTTTTACTAGAATGACGATTTACTTGCTCAGCCAAGCTTCGTTTTAAAATAGCATCTGTATCAATTAATTGGGTTCCCGCATAATTGCTATAATGTTTACTCGTTTGCCAATGCCCAAAATGTTTCACGCGGCTCATTAGGGTGGCAAGCTCTGTTGGTAAGGTTTCAATTGCTAACCGAGTAAACAACAAAATAAACTCATGTTCAAGGAGTGATTGAGATTCAAGCCGCCACAGAGCATTCGTTAAGAGAGTTTGCAACGAAAGGCTTGGGTCATTAATTAAGTCATCAAATGGACGAGAAAACAAAAAGGGCACATTGGCAGTTTTAGGAGGTAAAGTCCCCAAACTTTGCGGGTGGAGTGTATTGATGCTCACAGAAGTCGGCATATCACTATGAATATACAACTGCTCACCTGCTTGCAAAGTGACAATACTCTCACTGGCAATAGATAACCTTGTGTTCAATGCCGGAATTTGGGCCGTTGAGGCAATATCTGAAAATATGGGGACAATCGACTGTGTTTTTTGTAAATCAAGATGTAGCCACTGTGTGCCGTTTGAATGCGATTCTTGCCAAGGCGCTCGCGCGCGCAGTTGTAATGTTAAATCTCTTTTTGCGGTTAAGGTTAGCCCTTTACCTTTGGAAATATTAAAGGCGCTATAATGGCTGGTTTCACCGAATATTGTGCTGCTGCCATAATGCGAAATTTGATAATATGGGGGCTCTTGTAAGTGCGCTTTCGACACGCTGCGATAATTACTGACTTGTAGCGGTAAGGGATTCAGATGAAGAATATCTTGTTTGTCATGTACTAACCAAAGTGCGTCTAAGTACTTTTGTTGCGATAAAAGCAGCTGCTCAGCGATCGGAGGACATATTTCTAACGCCGTATAAAATACGGCACATAGCCCTTGAAGCTGAAAACTATTTTTGTTCCTCTTATATATTTCAATCAGTTGTGCCGCGGCAAAAAGTTTTAGTTTTTGATCTGATGACAGTAATAAGCCTTCTAAATAACTTTGTGCCAAGCGTTGTTGGTTTAAGCTCTCAAGCGCCTTTATTCTGAGCTGCCATGCATTTTTTTTCACTTCAAAATGTGGATTTGTAACTAAGTGTTTTAAAATTGGTAATGCTTCTAAGGGGTTGCTTTTTAATAGTTGTAGGGCATTACCTAATAGCTGGTGTGAGTGTACGATACTTAATTGCGGATCGGGGTTTGAGACTGTTTCTTGACTGTGATTTGTATAAGGGGTGAGTCCGTTTATGTAAGCGTCTGCGGTGCGTTGAATCTGAGTATTTATATGCGTATTAAGCGCTGGAAGTTTGTCTTTTAATTTGCCTTTTTGGACATATAACAGTTCGTTATTCGGCAAGGTTAGTAAGTCATCAACTTGCAGTGCTAATTCAATGCTATTTTGATGCTGAGTGCTAAATTCGACAGTGCCTACATCTTGGGGCAGCGGTACTGTAAGCTTAATAAAGTGCTGGCTGGCTTTTAATGCGATGGTAAAATTTTTGTGTGGAGCTTTCATGTTTAAGGTCGTATCGATAGGCGTACGAACGAATAGGGTAATGTAGCTGCGCACACGACTGAGGTGTGACCAATCAAAAGCGAGTTTACCTTTTAAGCGATGTACTAGGGCATCACGAGTAAGTGAACTTGTATAAAGGTGGTTTAGGACTTTACGTTGACCTTGAACTATAGATATTTCTTGTGTTTCAGAGTAACCAGGGTCATTGTTTGGTGTAGGGAAAACAAAGCGTTGAGTGCTTATCGTTTTCATTAAATCTTGATAGCGCCTTTTTTCAATAGGATTGGCTTTTGCAAAGTTGAAATGCATAAAGTCATCAAATCGTTCATCAAGATAAATATGAGACAGTGTTGTATTTAGATTGTTTACCCAGTAAGGATTAAAATTCGCTTCTTGGTATTGTTGTGCTGCGTTTGAATCACGGATCCCTCGCTGCATTTGCTCCAGCTTAATAAGGGCAGGCCCATGGCTTTTGATTGTTAAATAGCTGTCTTTGGGGAGTGCGATATAGTCTGTATTCGCTGTACTCACTTTTTGTTGAATATATTCACTGGCCTGTGAATTACCTATATTGAGTATGCTCACCGGTTGTTGATTGACATAAAGACTGATGGTGCCTCTTTTATCTAGGTTATGAAGGGTTTTCCTCACCGTCACCTTGAGCTTTTTTGCATGCGCAAAGTAGGTAGTTATTTGTTCTTTATCCTCCAAGTTGTAGTAAGTTTCATGATCTTGAGCAAGCTTGAGCCGCGTGGTTTTCAGAGGTAATTTCAGACTGCGACGAAATGGAGAGCGATGATGATGATATTGCCCTAACCATATCTCATAGCGCTGACTTTGAGTGGAGGTGTTGGTAAATTTGATAAATTGATTGCTCTGCATTGCCGGTAGCTGACAGCGCTCGTTGTGACAAGTCAGCGAAGAGGCGTTGATTTTACGCATTGCTAATACGCTAGACCCTTGCCAAAGGTCTATAGCATTTAATAATTGAGCTGGTACTTCTAGCCAATTACCCTCAGGTACAAATACAGTTTGGCTATAGTTTTCTGCAAGTCGTAAATATTGAGTTGGCATAGTTAAAGAGTTTGGTTTATTTTCGTCTAGCCAAAAAGGCGCATTATACAGCGGTGTCTGTGCTGCATATGCTGGAAAAACCCAAAGGAAAATAAGGAAGCTTAAAGAGTACGGCTTAAACATGAGGTAAACTTTCTTAATAGAGGTTGATCTTGGCGTAAACGTACGCGTGTGACTTTGCTTAATTCAATATGCATGAATGAACGAGGTTTTAACCCGAGTTTATGTACTATATTTTTTGTACCGCCTAACTCTTTAACAGACGTTCCGTATAAATACGCGATAAACCCAATGCTTGTGAAGCAAGTAGTGAGTTGTTGACCAGTCAAGTCGGACGTTTTTCCTTGGCTCACAATGATATCTGCATGTTTTGCTATTTTTGAACGCCTTTTTTTGTTACTAAAACCATGAATTTGGAAGATACGTGCGCTGGGGTTGTGAGTTTGATATGCAACTAATGCCGCATTATGAATATTGTATGGCCGTTTTGAAAAATCCATTGGATATTTATCGGGACTGTCGACGTAGCGTTGATGAGAATTACTTAGCATAACCTGACAAAGGTGAGTGTAGATATGTTTACCGATCATCAGCGTGCCCGTATCATAAAATTGATGCGGAACAGACACGACACAGCGTTGATTAATCGGGTTAAAATAAACGTGTCCACCGCCCTCTTTCGTGGATGTAGCCAGTAATGCAGATTGCGATTCAACTTGTTGAAATTGCCATGGTGCAATGGCCGTAGGAACTTTAAACCATACAACCATATCGTTGTATAATGGTTGAGAGTAATTACTCAACGCACACTGCGAAAATATTATGCAGATTAGATAGAGCGTCAATTTGCTAATTGACTTCATATAACCACCATTTTGCTTGTTTTTGTTGTTCTGATGTTTCTTCTAGTACACTAACCCAAACATCTTGATCGGCCTTTATCGTAAATTTCTTTAATAATTCTATATCGTTATTAATCGGTATTGTTATTGAAGGATAGCTGAAAAGTGATGTTTGAGCAGGGTGAAGTAAAAATGCTTTATTCTCATTCGCCTTGACGAGGGCATAACGTTTTTTCGAAATTGTGTACTCGTCGGTGAGCTTTTTAGAAAAATGCCCATGTAAATGGGTATCAACGGATAAAGGTGTGTCTTGCTCATTATCTGAATAGAGTTTGATTACAATCGAATCAGGTCTTTTATCAAAGCTTAACTCAAGTGATTGACCTGCTTTTAATTTAAATAAGCGCTGTTTTGCCCAGCTCCGATTAGAACCTAGATTGGTATAAAAGTGTGAACGCTTCGATTGTATCCTTAGAGGGGCATCATCAGGTAAGTCATTTAGTGCATATTCAGTATAAAACGGGGCACTTGATGATAACTCTACGACACGTGATTTAGCGAGTAATATCGGGTCGTTAGGCACTGTAATTTCTGACAGGTTTTTTAGTGGCCTAAAATTAAAGTCTTTAGGGGGATCAATAGGATCGAAGTACTTTGGTTCGGTTTTAATTAACGCTGTATTTGAGCGAGGTAAGATATCGATTAGATTTCGACCATAATGAAAGGTTTGCTTAACCTCAATTTCAGGGGGAGGCTCAAAGAGTCTAACATTCAACATCTTTTGTTGTTCAGTAAAGGTAAAGTCATTCTGCGCTTGTTGAGAAAACCACGCATCTATTTCTGTAAATTCAGGTAAATCGACTTGGCATAGAGCTTCGCATAATACCGTTTGGTAATGAAAGTGAGCTTGTCTCGCTTGCATTTTTGCACTAATTGTTTCTTTACTACTTATCGATAAAAACGCAGCATTGCTTGGAAGGCGCAGGTAAAACCTTTCTGAATCTGTGGTTACGCTTCTGAGTGTGTCGGGAGTGATGATGCGGTCAAACAGTGCTTGCTGTCCTTGCAATTTGACTTGATGAGTTTCGATAAGTTGTTTCTGAGTGTTAAATAAGGAAACAGATATGAGAGCGCCTTGTGCACCTCTAAATTGAAAATTTATATCACTATTTGGCGCGACTCGATAGTTGGCAGATAAACTCTCATCAATACCGTAATAATAACTGTGCAATGGTGAGATCGGGGTTGTATCAGCTAAAAACCAACTAGATTGTGCCATTGTTTTGGACTGAATGACGATAAGACCTGGTTGAGTATTAAGTAATTGATAGGTATTAGGGCTTTCTAATTTTTCCAGTGTTAATTTTTTAGGCTTTTCTCGTTGTTTAAGGTCGTACCAGGTTATGTTGATATCTGCGATGTTTCCCTTGATATTTGCAGTAATATCGCCCCCTTCATAAACTCGAAATGAAGCCGATAAGTCTTGATCGGTATAGAAACCGTCAAGATCCAATTGTTGCGCACCAAAATCATATGTCAAAACATGATAAGGGAGAGTTTCATATAAAGTATCGGCTTTGAAATCAATATCAGGTACACCTTGTGGCGCAAGCTTTAGCCAATCAAATGTCACTGCATTATGAATTTCTCGAGTGGTAATCGCATTGGCGCCAATGGTGTGGTAAGCAATTGTACGTTCGCGCCATTCTACCGGGAGCTTTAACCAAGCGCTATTTATGTCATCTGTATCTGTTGGTGTTTTTGCATGTATGCGAACGACCACGCCTTTGAGGCTAGAATCTTCAGGTATTACCCGCAATGCAATCCGACTTGCATTGGTGAGCTGCTCACTATTTATATAAAAAGATTGTCCAGAAGACACTGATAATGCTGCTTTATTCTCAATAATTTGTTTAACTTGTTGTTGGTCGGCGTCCAGAGCCAACTTCGAAGCGTGATGATACACTTTTTGCATCAGCTGGTTATTGTCTTGGTCAAGTAATGTGTATTCTATGGCATAATTAATAGGCTTATCAAACTCGACCTGTTGAGCAAAAATTGCATTCGATAGAATTCGCAAGTTATATGTTCTCGATGGAGAGAAGTTATAAACAAGGGCTTTATCTGAATGTAGCCAATGTACATTCGACCGAGTTTCTTTATCTGAACGTTGCGCCATAGGCTCTGCTGATTGTAGCCAAAAGTAAAAGCGTACCCCAAACCAGAAAACAATAATAAGCAATACTAACCAAAATGTTATTTTCAACAGCCACTTAATATAATACATGCTGGCCCCTTCTTATCGCGGCTTCATATACATGGCGGTCTATTAGCTTGTTTCGGGTTGGTAAGTATAGGGCAATCAAGGTACTCCCGTTTTTAATGGCCAATGCGAGCTCATATTCCGGATCAAGTTTGACAGCTTGTAAAGTACAACGTTTTCCGGCTTTGCAATAGTCAGTGAGTAAAGGTAAGTGTTGAGATATTGCATATTCATCAGTGATGTGGCGCAGCTTTTCAATACTGGCTTTATCTACACTAGCCCAATCATTTGGTGCGAGCGTCGATAGCATTAAACTGGGTAAGTATGCGACATCTGAAATTGCCAATAATCGTTGCAACAGTGCTTGTTCAGATATAGAAAAGTGTTTTTTAAAATCGGAGGCTAACCATAATGTAGCGAGTTCACTATTTGGGGCAAATAACTGATAACCAGTTTGTGGTGATGTGCCGAGCTCTAAGCCCCTTGTTGCAGTTTGACCTTGTACTATTTGATGCTCAACACCTAGTTTTGTTAACGCTAACCGTAAATCCCTTAATACCGTGCTTTGGAATGTGTGCGGATGCGTAAATTGAAATGCAATTGCACTGGGTCTTATATGTGACGGTGCACTATGACTGCGAATTTGCAAGTTCATGATATTTTTATCGTGATCATGACGCAAGACACTTTGATGTACTATGTTAAAAAGTGACTTCACATTTGCAGGGGTCATTACATTAGAAAAAGGGCTTGCGTACGGGTGCGCACCTGCGATAGACAGCACTTTACCTTGAATGTGTGTAAATAATTGTGCTGAAAATTTTAAAGTATTACTTTCGAATAAAGGCCTCGGCACTTGAATATTGAGTGATTTTGCTGGGTTTAGGTTAATAAAGAAAATACCTTGACCCTTTTCATAAAACTGCTGTTCAGGAATGGGGGCTATCATGATGTAACGGCCTTGCTCTGACATCATGAGTGTTAGTTCGTAACCCACCATTTGTGCGATATTGTTAATTTGATTGAGCCTGTTTTGGATATTGGCATTAATCGTTTGATTATTTAAACCATCTACTAAAATGTACAGGGGACGGAGTATCTCAAACTCCCATAGTGCCGCTTCATTATCTGACAATAATGCAAAGTGCTCACTGCCTTTTGCACTAATATGTGGGATGTAATGTTCAATTGCATTTTCTACTGAATCAGTCAAATATGTGATTGGAGCTTGATTAATTTGGCCGTCGGCGAGTGCCACTTTTGACATCAAGGAGGTATAATTTGCGGTGTCTAAAAAGGTTTCTAAAAACTGACCTGAAAACTCTCCCCCAGGTAGGCTAAATGAGCTTGCTAAACCAAACGAACTATTTTTGCAATTAAGCAGTTCTCTTAATTCTTTTTGGCTAATTGCATTCGGTAGTTGATTATAAGCCCACAGTTGACACTGATGTATAAATGGACTGTTGTTTAAGAGACTTTGGCTACGCGTATTTATTTCTCGTACTTGTAGGATTTGTTCAGCTGACAGTGCATTAATGAACGCAAGGTAGTACTTACTTTGTTGGCTAGATGAACTGGCACTCAAAGATTGTGTTAGTTGCGTGCCAAAGAGCAAAGCGCCGCTATTTAAATGTGATAATAATAACCCTGCGGCATCACTTGCTAAGCGCTCAGATGAGGGATGTGGTACTGTGACCAGTAGTTCAGAAGTTGGTTGTTTCGTTAATATAAATAAACCACGCAGAGAAAGCTTTCTTGCATCTTGAATATAAATATAGTGTTCGTCTTGGCGTAGCAAAAAATCTAGTTTCATTAACATAGCACGGGCTTCATCAAAGAGTTGCGTATTTTGCCTGTCTCGGTTTAACAACCTAACAGCGGACTGAAATTGTTGTAATTGTTGCCCCTGTTGATATTGGCTAATCTCAATTTGGTTTTTTTTATCCGTATATAAATAGCTTTTGTATTCACTGATCATATGAGTCAGGCCACTCACGGCTTGATGTGTCTGAAGCTCTTTTATATGTGCCGAGCCAAATATGGATGGTACAAACATGATCACAAAGCCAATCGCGATGGCGATAAAGCCGCCAACAACAGAGGTTTGAAATGTGGCCCTGATCACCAGTCCGAGCGCACTTTTTTGATAAATTTTTAATGCGAGTAAAGTTGAGAGCATATAACCGAATGCAAAAGTGTCGGTGACTTTTAAACTTGGATAATATTGAACAACGACGTAATTTAACAAGAGCTTATACACAAAACCAATATTAAAGAAAAATAGTAGGAGTCGAGCGCCTTCGAAATTAGCATGACGTAGTCTAGTAAAGTGCAATAGCCCACTGCCAATAATAAGAATTACAGCGGTTTCTGCAAATGATGTGAGTAATTTACTCGGCTGCATTAATTGTAAAGCGAGCAATGCAGGGAGCATGATGCCATTAAACTCCCAGCCGTATTTAATATTTGCACGAGATGCGATAAACGCGGTGATGACCAAGATAATGTACGCTTTCGGCGCTGCTATAATGGATGCTGCAACGGCTTCATACATAATAGCAAGATTAGCAATACTAAAGTTGCTGTAAGGCATTAAGATAAAACGGACAATGACATAGGTGAGTAACAGCTGGATTAGCGTCACTTTTGCACCGTATCTGAACCCTCCATTCCACATGACATTCGCGGTAAGAGCAATAATAACGAGCCCTAAGCTATATAATTGGGCAGCATAATCAAAGGTAATGTCCCATAAAGAGAACAGCGACGCGATAGTGGGCCAGAATAAGGTGTCCATGGTGACCCTTACCAAAATGCTGATCAAAATTATGGCGAAGAACCTATCTCTGCCAAACATTTCAGCAAACCCAAATCGTTCCATCATAGTTTTGGCTGATAATTTCATCACAATGTAAACAATCACCGCCTCAATTAAAATAACAGTGGCAGAGGTAGGGCTTACAATAAAGAGTGGAACTAAATACCCCGGGACAACGAGTCCCGTTAAGGGGAATCCAAAGCGTAAATTGAGAAAGCAAACAACCCCAATACCTACCCAAACTGTTGTAATAACAGATTGACCCAGGCCTCCCCCATTCGGGAATATATTTAATAACCAGTCCATTAATCAGATATCCACTCAGACTGCTTTTGAATTTCTTGCTGTTGGGTCAAAGTGGATAATTGTGATAATAACAAGCTGGGGTCATCTAGATGTGCGACGAGATCTGAAATATTTATAAATTCGAACAAGATCCCACCTACCTCAAATGGGTCACCCGCGCTATTTTTCACCTCAGAAGCCCCAATGGTACGCACAGAAAGAATGTAAACTTGATCATCGAAAGTCACTGGCTGGTACAACTCACCCCTATGAAGTGTTAAATAACGTAACTTCCCCTTAGCTACATCATGTTCGAGCTGGCCCACCTTAGCGAGTAAATCTAAAGCTGTCATGTCAAAAATTGATAAACTCTGCTGTCGAGCGAGGGTTTCTAATGCTTGGTTGGTTTGGATAACTTGTCCAAATAAATTAAATAAAACGGTCGCAGAACCGACTTGATTAAAAACGTGTTCAAGTGTGGATAGTTTCTGTTCCATTTCATTGATTGAGAGCTTTATTTTTTGGCTCAGAGGTTTTTCTAAATTTAATGTTAATGCCCGCGTGATCACACTATTATTAGCACTGTCTTGGGCGCTAAAAATACGATAGTGAAATAATAACTCACCTATTTGGTTAGCAAAGCGGTTTACATTTTTTAAAAAAGCCGCTTCATTAAAGTGTTCATCGGTGCGAACAGTCATCGCCCAAAACCCTCTGATATCCCCCGCGTACATGAGAGAGACAATATATTGTGTTTCATCGTCGGTGATATTATCAAAAAATGGCCGCGTAATGCTTACCGCACCAAACTGCTTAATGGCGTCAGAATAGGGGGGACGTTCATAGTCTCGCCGCATTTCATGGATATTTGAGAGCTGGCAGTTAACGGCACGAATTTCGTAAAGTCGATGATCTCCTTCTTGGCGAGCAAGAAATATGCTTCTATCTAAGTCGAGTTGTTGCTTAACGAGTTCAATAATTGCATCCCAAGGATTGCTTTGTTCAACAAAAGATTTAGGCAGGTAGCGTCCTAACATACGTTGCTGGATATTGTTAATAATGCGTTGTAAGTCGTCTTCTTCTACCCATTTCTTAGCAAAGAACATCCACACCAATGTTAAAACAGTATAGGTAGTGAGTTGTCCCGCGGGAATTAAAGTATGCCAATAAATGAGTATAAAATACGCACTTATAAACCAGAATAGGCAAAGACCAAAAGCAATTATCAGGTTTATATTGATACTAAATTTTTGATAAAGCACCATTAATATTAAAACAATAATGACTTGCACAGTTAACGACGGCCAACCATCAAATGTAGCCACTAAACTATTTGTATCGATATTGTGTGCAATGTAGGCATATAAATAGGCGGCATCATGAAATGAGTCGATCTTTGGTGCTTTTAATCTCATTCCATAACCGTGAGTTCGTTGTGTTAATACGATTATTTTATTGTTTAATTGAGATTCTAAAATATCGCCAGATAATACACGATTGCTATCGAATTTTGGGAGGGCGTGTGGTTGTAATGAAAAATTAATCAGTGCGGTATCGGGTAATTGTTTTTTAGGGAAAATGAGGTGCCAAATGTTATCACATGGTTCAGTTGGTAAATTTTTAAAAATGATCGTGTAACCAGCCCAACTTTCAATGGGCGATAAGCATTGATTAGTCTGTGCATGAGGATATAGTACCGTACTAGAGTGTCCGGTCGAGGTGCTGAAAATAAGGTCTGAAAATACAATGACAGCTTTTGGCGACCCAGCATCTATAATGTGGAGTAACGCATTATGCTGTCTTTGAAGGTCGCTACTTTCAATGACAACGACGTCTGTATTTTGCTCAGATTGCACTACACTGAGTAAGTGATATATAGGCGCATTTATTTTCTCGATCGTACCACTTAACTCTAAGGCAAGCATGCACCCCACCAAGCTTAGCATGAGCCAGAATGTTTTTTGGCGCCGAATGATAAAGTACTGCTGCTTTATCGACATATTACTCCTTGCGCAGAGCCGCTAAAAACTGCGAAAAGAAAGTGTTAATGTGAGTGCCTCATCAGTATTGACTCTAAGAAAATCAAGGCCATGCATTTTACTAGTTTGCCATTGAGATTCGTTAAATTGCAAGGGCCTTTGCCATGAAATCAACGCAATTTCATCTAATTGTAGAGTTGCATTACCGTCAGTGGGAGGAGCGTGCGTTAATGCTAAATTAACACCTCTAGCTGGCAGATTTTCAGGACCCATAACTTGACTATCATCAGGGAGTTCAAAATGATGGACGAACGGTGTCCAATCATAACTTGATGCAGTCATAAGAGGGACTCTATTGAATGAAAATTCGAACCCATCTTCAGCTGTCGTTACAGTTAATTCAGCATTAAAGTCGCCTGCATTGTCACCTTTAGCATAGCCAAAAAGTGTAAATTCGTGGTATGCATCGGAAACACTTTCCGATGGGGTGATAGGCATAGTGCGAATTGTTTGTCTAAATGGTAACCGCAAAGGGGTATTGTCGAATTGTGTTCTTGTAAGGCACATACCTTGGCGATGTCTATATACACCTGTTATACAAGGTATTGCATCTTCATCACTGTGTTCCCAGCGAGATACTTCACCAAACTCATCATCGTTATCCCAGTCTTCAAAGTCACCGAATATCATCAAATCTCTGCCGAGTGTGAATTGAGCACTGTTATTTTTGTCAGCAGTAATTTGCGCTAAAAATGCATTGCTTGGCGCGAAAGCTCTTAAATCTACAATTTGTGTTCCAGCCGATATGGTGATTGTTTTTGTGGTAGTTATCGGTGGAGTATTCAGGCCTTGAAAAGTGACTAAGGCATAGCCTGATTTAGGAATAACAGTCACGTTATCGTCTGAAAACTCCGCGAGCCGTCGTGATAAATAATCACTCAAAAAGCCATTTACTAACCGAGGTTGGTAGTCTTCAATATAAATTGGATATGCTTTAGCGCGCTGTATTTTGTGTTCAGCAGCATTATCAATGGTTACAGATACAGCCACACCTAACAAAGTCTCCAAGCGGTTTTGGTCGAATATTAAGTTGCCTAAACCTAAAATCGCGGGTGTCGAGTCATAAACAGCGAAGCCTTGGGCAACGTGAGGGTGGTGTGCAATAGCCAAATCAATAGAGCGTCGAGCTGCGAATTCGAAGCGGTTAGTTATGTACTGTGTCGGAGAGAAAGAGTACTCATCGCCACCATGCATTTGTACTATTGCAAAGTCATGATTTGATGCGACATCAGTGAGTGCATTGTTTAACTCTAAATCGTTGGTTAAATCGGCTGCCCCTCCCTTATTTTCTTGTGCGATATAGTTTATAGGATTGGCGTTACCGGTAATTGATGTCGCAGATACCAAGCCTAAATTAATGCCATTCACTCGTGTTGTAAGTGGGCGGTAAGCTTGAGTCGCATTCATGCCCGCACCACTATGGAGAAAACCCGCATCATTCACGTATTTTAACGTATCTATTAGGCCTGGTTCTAAATAGTCGTACACATGATTATTACCCAGTGCAACATAATCAACGCCTATATCTTTTAAACTATTTAATGTATCAGGGAGAGAGAAAAACGAAAACTCTTTGGTGGGGTGGACACTGCTTGGGTTTGATAATACAGGCGATTCTAAGTTTATTGAGCTAAAATCTGCAGTTGCAAACAAAGGTTTGATAAATTTAGTAATGTTTGTGGCACTGGTTGCAGCAGTTTCATTTTGAATGAGTGCTTGTGCAACATTAGGCACATTGTTGGTCATGGTCACTAAACTGGGGTCCATGAACCTGCGGCCGAACATAGTATCACCACCAAATAACAGTGTAGCCTGCTGTGATGTTTGCGCGATTAAATTAATAGTTGTTGATGTGGTTGATAATAAACGCATATTAGAAATATGTGGCGCATACCCAAGTTTATTTACAACAAGGGTATAGTTTCCGAGTTTTATATTTGTAACTTCTGCTTGGCCTACATTGTCGGTATTTAACACCTTACCTGCAAAAGTGACGAGTGCATTAGCAAGAGGTTGCCCTGAGTGATTAAGTACTTTTAGTGACATATTTGCGGTTTTGTCACTTTGTTGGTTTTGTTGTTGTTGTTCTTGTTGCTGCTGTTCTGTTTCTGGTGCATCGTAAGCATCTTCTACAGAGCAACCTAAAAGTAAGAGTGTAGTACACAGCGCAATTAATACATCTCTAATTGAAAACCATACTTTTTTTCTATGCATATAGCCTCGGACCTAAAAATAAAACATTATTAATACATAAATCCATCCTTTAGTATTGTAATTTAATTATTGTCATAACAACAGACTGTTTAAATATTTATTCAGATGAAATGAATGACTGTGTGGTGATAGCTGTACAATTTGAATGTTAATTAAGAGTATAGACCTTATTGTGCAAAATAGTTTACATTTTTCTAGTCCAGTGACTATTCTTAGAGTATGATCGCGCTAAATTGATAACACCCCTTTTTGAGGAACGAATGCGTCTTGAAATTCATTGTGCAGACCGTATCGGTATTGCTCAGGAAATACTCAATATATTAGTCAATTACCAAGTTGATTTGAAAGGTATTGAAGTGGATTCTGTTAATTGCAGAATGTACGTTAGCTTTCCACCGATTGAATTTGAACAGTTTCAAAAGATTATGCCTGAGATTCGCCTTATTGATGGGGTCGAAGACGTGAGAACGACGGCTTTTTTACCATCGGAACGTGAACATAATGAGTTAAACACTTTGCTCAGTGCATTGCCTGATGGGGTCATTTCAATTGATGCGAAAGGCTGGGTGAGGCATTGTAATGATGCGGCGAGTAAAGATATTAACCTCCCAGATTCAGATATTATTGGTGAAAACATCAATAATTTATTGAAAGGGTTTAATTTTACTCGATGGCTAGAAGGGAAAGAAGTATTAGGTCAAACAACGCGAGTCGAGGTTGGTGGTGAGGATTATATTGCTGATATATTACCGATCGCAGTGCCTCAAGGTCCAGAAGGGGATGTGTTAGCTGGTGCGGTAATTAATATTAAGTCACAAAGCCGATTAGGGCAGCAAGTGAGTGCGTTTAGGCGATACGGACAAGAAAGTTTTGCGACTATCCATAATCATAGTACCGCGATGCGACGGGTTGTACGCGAAGCGCGAAAAATGGCGCAGCTGGAAGCGCCAATATTAATTACGGGTGAAACAGGGACAGGTAAAGAGCTACTGGCAAGAGCATGTCACTATGCGTCAAATCGATCGCTCAAGCCGTTTATAGCACTTTCTTGTGCTTCGTTGCCTGATGATGTTGCTGAGTCTGAGCTATTCGGTTATGCCGGATATGAAGATAATGCTGCTCCGAAACGAGGTGTACTTGAACAAGCTGATGGCGGCACTGTATTTTTGGATGAAGTGGGGGAAATGTCTCGCCAATTACAGACCAAGTTACTACGCTTTTTGCAAGACGGTACATTTAGAAAAGTCGGGGATGAAAACGAAGTTAAAGTCAATGTTAGGATTGTAGCGGCTACACAAAAAGATTTGCCAGCGATGGTACAAGAGGGGAGTTTTCGAGAAGACCTGTACTATCGAATCAATGTACTGACTTTGGAGATCGCGCCGTTACGAGACCGAAAGGCAGATGTTGGCCCGCTAGCAGAGCACTTTATTCAAAAGTACGCGCAGCAGAATGGCCAAGTTGCTCCTTTACTAGACAGTGATTGCCTCGAGTTTCTAGAACAGTACCCTTGGCCTGGAAATATACGCCAATTAGAAAACTCTATCTATCGAGCTGTGTCGTTACTCGATGATAAGCAATTGCGTGTTGAGCATATGCAACTACCGACCTTCACTCATGATTTAGGGTATCTTGAATCAGACTTTGAAGGGTCGTTAGAGCAGGCAGTAAAACGCTTTGAAGCAACGTTATTACGTAAGCTTTATCCCGCATATCCGAGTTCTCGACAACTAGCGAAAAGGTTAGGCCTGAGCCATACGGCGGTTGCGAATAAACTAAGAGAATATGGCATTAACAGAAAAACAGTGAAGGTGTAGGTAACAGCCTACACACTTTCAAATCAGGTGTTATTTAGTCCCCATATTCTTAATAACACCTTCTAGCTTGATATACTTGATGCCATTATCTTCAAAAATTACATCGATACTAATGTTATTTCGCGCAAAAAAGTAGTCAATACCATTGAGTGTAAGTACATAACTGCCTTTAACATCACTGCTAAAGTCTCCTTTACGCAGCGACAATTTGTTTTTACCTAATGTCCAGCTGAATTCATCGATAAAGCCTTTGTAAAATTCTTGGATCCACACATTACTTTCATCTTTGCTGAGTGTAATTGCGATGGAATATGACTCTGGGATTTCAGACATATTGTAACGTTTTGGGCCAATACGAAATTTTTTAATATCGCTTTCCCAACCAAAACCAAAATAAAATCCCTTTGATGCACCGCCAGAAAAGCGCAGTTCACCAGGTCCTTTAAAATCAAAATCTGCATAGCTGAAAGGTGAAAAAGCAAATAACGCAGCTGACAGTAAGATCTTAAATTTACGCATGTTTTCCCCTATGATCAAATCGTTATAACACTGTACTAAGCCTAGTTTAGTGTTTCATTCGGATCAAGTAATACTTGTGAGTGTAAGCGGCTATGATAGAATGAAGTGCCATGCAAACTGGTAAGACCATTTTATGAATCTGTATTTTCGACTATTATTACTTTTCTTAAAAATCAAGAATAATAAATTAACTCAGCCTTTATTAGATCCAGTTGATATTGATTTTAAAGTGATGCCAAGTGATTGTGATATCAATTTACACCTCACCAATTCACGATATCTTGCTTTTATGGATTTAGCCCGAACTTGGATGACAGAGAAAATGGGGCTATTCAGTGAAGTAATGAAACGTCGCTGGTTTCCTATTGTTAATGCTACAGCGATAACTTATATACGAGATATTAAGCCATTTCAAAAGTTTACCGTCACCACAAAACTAGTAAGCTGGGACCATAAATACTTTTATATAGAACAAAAGTTTCATTCGGAGCGAGGGCTACATGCAATTGCATTTGTGCGAGGCGTTTTTCGTCATAAGCATGGTATTGTTCCGATAGAAGAAATGTTAGAGGTAGCGGGCTACAAAGGAGATACACCAGAAATGCCTGTAGAAATTATGCACTGGAAAGCGATGCTAGAGGCGAAGAAAAGCAGCAATTTAGCAAAATAAAAGGCCATTAAACATGGCCTTGATGATTGAGAAAAGTACTGGTTGAAACGATTCTAGAACTTATACTTAATGCCAAGCATGGCGACAACGGGGTCAATCTCAACATCTGACGTGAGCGCTTTTTTACCATCAGCGTACACGGTAGCGTCAGTGTCGATATCCATTTTTGATAGCATTGCGTGGATGCCCCACTTATCATTGAGTTGGTAATTGAAGCCCGCTTGTACGGCAAAACCGAAAGAGTTATCTAAATCGACTTTTACATCATTTGTTCCCAATGTCGCTTTTAATGCGGCTGTTGGCTCTTCATCAAAAAAGACTGTGTAGTTAACGCCAACCCCAATGAATGGTCGAAACTTCGCACCGGCATCTAAAAAGTGGTACTGGGCTAACAAAGTAGGAGGAAGTTGCTTTACTTTCGCGATTTCGGCACCTTGTAATCCACCCGCGCCATTTACCGTATGTGAAAAGGGGGTGGCTGCAATGAGTTCAAATACGATATTGTCTGAATATTGATAGTCAAACGTAATACCCAGTTGTGTATCTGAGTCAGCAACTAAACCAAGCGCTTTGTTTTGGTCAATTGCAGAAGCTGTACTGGTAGGGTTTACATTAATAGCACCTACATTCACGCTTAGTTTAGCTTGAGCAAATGGGGTTGCAACCAAGCATGTTGATAGTAGTACTGCGCTAAATTTTTTCATTTTCATCTCCTGAATCTCTGCAAGGTAATTTGCTTTGTTGGCCCCATGTTATAGCGTTATTTTTTTATAAAATTGTTCTAGATCAAATTTTAAATTATGTTCTTTCAGAAATTTCTGAAAGTTTGATTTGGATTAAGTTTTGCAAATAATTAAGCGTCGATGGCCTACATTGATTTTTTTGCATTACCTTCGTAAGTGACCTAAAAGCGACATAATTACGCCATTAAAGTGCAATAATTAGGCGCTGTAATAGGTAGGGTCTTTTCGCTATTTTGAGTATTGTCATGGCTCAGCAAACCGTTTTACAAAGCTCGGCACTGGATATGCTTGTTACAAGGTTACAAACACTGATACAGGCTCCGTCAATTACACCTAACGATGCAGGCACTATTGACTGGCTTGCCAATGAGTTGCAATTGCTTGGGTTTGAAATTGATGCTTTAACATCGCAGCATGGCGTTAAAAACTTGATAGCAAAGCGATGTTTTGGGGCTGGGCCTGTTATGGCTTTTTCAGGGCATGTTGATGTGGTGCCTGCGAAGAGCGTTGGATGGATTGTCGATCCGTTTCAAGGTGAAGTTGTGAATGACAGTGTATATGGACGCGGTGCGGCAGATATGAAAGGTGGAATTGCCGCTATGCTCTGTGCGACAGAGAGGTTATGTCAGCATCATGAACATGCTATTGGTACCTTTTATTGGCTCATAACGTCTGATGAGGAAGGGGAAGCTGAGCATGGTTCAAAATATATTGCGGCGCACTTACAACAACACAATGTTCAATTAAATGGGTGTTTGGTGGGGGAGCCGACTTCGGATAAGCACGTTGGTGATACGATTAAGAATGGGCGCAGAGGTGCATTATCAGCACGAATGCTAGTGTCGGGGATCGCAGGCCATGTGGCTTACCCTGAAAATACGGTGAATGCAGCACATATTGCAGGTGATATTGTATCTGCATTGGCGAACTTAACATGGTGGAAAGATGTTGCAGGTTCAAAAACCCATTTGCAAGTAACAGGCATATCAGTACCAAATATTATTGATAACCTCGTGCCGAGTGAATGTGAGGTTACATTTAATATTAGATATAGTCATGCTTATGATAGTAAACAGATACAATCGCTCGTGCTATCAGCCCTTAGTAAGTGGAATGCAAATATTTCTGTGAAGTGGGAACGACCATGCGAGCCTTATTACACGGGTAATAAAGGGCAAGGGTGTTTTTTATCAATGGTAGAAAGCGCGGTAGCGAGTGTGACTGCACAGTACCCGGCATTAAGCACTGCTGGTGGAACATCGGACGGGCGGTTTTTTTCCAGCGACTTTACCCAAGTCGTTGAGTGTGGGGTTCGAAATCATACAATTCACCAAACTAATGAGCATGTGCCAATTGCTGATTTGAAACAGGTAGAAAAAATTTACAGAGGAGTGCTCGCACGATTCTTCATTGGCTCAAATAGCGCAATATAAAAAATTGAAGTGGGGCCTTGAAAAAGCATTTGCCGACCATAGATAGGATTATGAAGGTGGCTCATGTAGGACCTTCATATTAATTTAATACTTTTTATATTTTTATTACGTTATTTTTGGTTCTTTAAGAAGAAAAGTAACGTTTATCGCTTATTTAGAGGATAGCATTATGCGTACCGTAGATTTATCTCCACTATACCGTTCATTCATTGGTTTTGATCATTTAGCATCTTTAATGGATGCCGCTGCACGTACCGATAAGCAGCCAAGCTTTCCGCCTTATAATATTGAGGCGCTTGATCAAGATAAATATCAAATTACGATGGCAGTAGCAGGCTTTTCAGAGCAAGAGCTTAATATTGAGTCTGAAAACAATACCTTAAAAGTAGCTGGTGTTAAGGCTGATAAAGTGAGCCAAGCCGAGCGTAAATTTATTCATCAAGGCATTGCCGAGCGTAATTTTGAGCGGAAGTTCCAATTAGGAGATCATGTTAAAGTGATCGCAGCTCAGTTAGATAACGGTTTGCTTGTAATTGATTTAGAAAGAGAGGTTCCTGAAGCGTTAAAACCTCAGAAGATAGCAATCAGAAAAAGCAAATTGATTGAAAGTAATTAGTTACTCGTCAAACGATAACTTGGTCAGGTTGGCCAAGTTTCAACTCTCAATATTAAGTAATGTTAAGCCAGCTTTTATACTTTGAGCTGGCATTTTTTTGTGTGGACATTGGCTTAATGATGCATCGCACAGTTCAAAACCCAATAGCTCAACAGTCTACAACTTCTTACACAATGGCGGATACTTCAGCGCTAAATTAACGTAAGATAGCCAAGGAATAGTGGTAAAACACAGGAATTTTTGGGTTATATGCAATTAAAACGCTGGCACGTATGGACTGTACCAAGTTTAATTATACTTTTCAGTTTATTTTGGTATAAAAACTTTTTAGTACGTTATGCTGTAAACGCTTATGGGTTACCTGCATCTTTTTCGGTTACGTGTTTGTCTTGGTCAATGAATAGTTTGAGCGAGTTAAAAGTTGAAAAGTTATGTATAAAAAATGATGAGTATATAGTAACTATATTTAATGCCATCGTCTCTCGAGAGATAGCTCTGATTGGAAAGCTAGATGTTCAACACAAAAAAAGTCAGGATGCAACATCACAAAATGTTACCGCAACCCCACTGCAGATACCACTCATTGCACAGCGGCCAAGAATAAGTATCAACGAGCTCACAGTTGCGACTGAATATTTGTCAAAGCCAATATCTATAGGTCTCTATGAACATCAATTGAATGTGTTTAGGTTAGAGAGCGACCTAAAAGGGGAGGTGGCAATAAATGCAGACGCTGTAACTGTCAGATTGCACCTAGATAGCCCATTGATTTATCGAAATACACCAAAACAAATCAAACATCTAAAAGGACAGACCTCTTTTATTTATACCGGGTTATCTGTACAGGCAACAGCGGATATAAATATAGAAAGCGCTTTTACACAGGCACAGTGCGAGGTAGGGGCTACTGTATTCGGCCAGCTTTTTCTTGATTTTGATGTGGCTACAGCATCAGCCGATCTTGATCTAAGTAAATTACAGACTGAAGCGGTTGGTACAACGTGTATAGATAGTTTACCAGAAACATATGCGAATTATGTCAAGCCTCTATTAGCGCATCCATGGGACATCTCAATTCCAAAAATAGCAAGAGGGACAACAGATACGATAGCCATTTCAAAAATAACGGCCAATAACAATCTAACGGATGAGGTCGCAATGACTGATATGGAGTTTGATATTAATAAAGCGCAGCTTACTTTTGACTGGCATTGGGCACATAGTTCGAACACGTTAGGTACATTTATACATCGCGCACAAGTCGGAGTAGATGAGCATCAGTTTACTTCACAGAATAATTTGGCGTTTCAAACGTCGGAATTAGATGTTAATGGAGTAAATTTGCATGCTGGAGTAGGCGATATCGAGTTTTCAGTCAATGGAAATATTACAGCTAGTGCCAACTTTGACGTGTCGGGCAAAGGGGTTGTACAGACACAGATGCTCAGATATGAAAGTACACAATTTAATGACGTAAGAGCGGCTATTGAATTTGACGCGCATAGGGGAAATGTTACAGAAATAGATGCCAATATTGAACTAAATACTGACTCGGTTAATTATGAACCGTTGGTGTTATTTGATATATCAGCCAAGGCTAATGTGGCACTGGATAAGTTGCAAAATGTGGTATTGCGTTCAGAGTTATCCGTTGGAAAAATACAACACGCGGATCTACAAATAAAAGGGGTCGAACAGCAGCTTTTTGTTAATGCCAAACTTGATACTAGCGAAAGCCATGCAAAATTTCGTTTACAGACAGCCATCGATGCGATAAAAACGCCCTCGATGAAAATTGGGGCCATTGATATTGCGAGCCAAGGAGATTTTAATCGAAGCTTATCTCTAGAGCATATTATAAGCTATGCAGAGCAAGAGTTACTGCTAGAGCATCAGTTAACCCCTCAAGGTCATCCATTCACTCTGACAATAGCACAGCAGCCGGTTGTAAACTTACAGCCTCTACTGGCACAAGTTATGCCTCAATTACAGGTAACTCAAGGTACTTTTAATGGTAAAGTCGACGGCGATTTAGCATTGCAAAAAGCTGATTTTCGAGGACAACTAAAAGATGTTTCGGTGCTGTATGATAGTCACTTTATTGATGGTGTTGATACCACTTTTTCGGGAAGCCTGAGTTCAGGAGATATTAAGATTGAAAATTCTAAACTGAACATTGAGCAAATACGAACAGGCGCAGTGTTATCAAATATTACGGCTGATTATTGGGTTGATGGACAGCAAGCAACGATTGCAAAGCTGCGCGCTAACGTCTTTAACGGACAGGTGTATTTACCCCAGTTACACGTTTTTTCTGAACAGCAAACATTAGCGCTGTCGTTGCTTGATCTTGACTTGGGTATGGTTGCTGAAGCAGGCCGTGATGCGGGAATAGCGCTATCTGGTAGAGTTTCGGGCAAGTTACCTATCTTTATTAATGGTAATGCCATTAGCATTGAAAATGGCACACTCTATAATGTAGACACGGGACAATTGGTCGTTGAAGACAATGCATCGGTGAACGCCCTGAAAGCTCAACAACCAAGTCTAACCACCGTCATAGGGTTACTGGATAACTTAACGGTTAATACATTGACCAGCGACGTAAATCTCACCGCAGACGGGTGGTTGACATTAGGGGTAAAGATTGTGGGTGAAAATGAAGAGCAAGCTCAACCTGTTAATTTTAATTATACCCATACAGAGAATATTTTTACCCTGTTTAAAGCGCTACGGTTAAGTGATGAAATAACCCAACGTGTTGAACAGGCCCTCACTAAATAGGAGTAAGTTAAATGAAATGGATGATACCCATATTGAGTATTTTACTGTTATCGGCATGTACTCATAAAGTGCAAGTTGAAACGAAAGAGCCGATCACGATCAATTTGAATGTCAAAGTTGACCATGAGATACGCGTAAAAGTAGATAAAGAGTTGGACGATTTGTTTAGCGATGACAGCGAATTATTCTAAAGGAGAATGAAATGAAAATAATTAAATTAGCATTGGTAGTTATTGCATTTAGCATGACTTTTTCTGCACTTGCACTCACGCTGACTAACGCCAAGTCGCAAGGCTTAGTCGGGGAAACGGAAAGTGGATATTTGGCGTTGGTAACAAGCAACCCACAAGCACAGGCTTTAATTAAGTCAGTTAATGCAAAAAGAAAAAGTAAATATGCACAATTGGCAAAGAAAAACAATTTAAGTTTATCGCAAGTAGAGACTTTAGCTGGCCAGAAAGCAGTTGCAAAAACAGCCTCAGGTCACTTTATTAAAGTAAATGGTCAGTGGATAAAGAAGTAACTTTGTGTGGCGACACAACCAAAAAATATTCCCATACTTTTTTGGTTGTGTGCGTTCGTAACCGCCCGTTTAAGTACGATATCAGTTCCTGTTTAAGCTCTTTTTTGTAATACTCTGCTTATGCTTTTCAATTGAAATATGGTGTCATGCAGTACAACATTAATGGCTTATACGTAGATTTAGTGAAGGGAGTTGTGATTGATGGAGTTGAGTGCGCAACGATTCGTAGTAAGACATTACAAGTATTAGTGAAGTTAATTGCAAACCGAGAGCGTATTGTTACCAAGCAGGAGTTGCTAGAGGATATTTGGCATGATGTCATTGTGCAAGAGCAAGTACTGGCGCAATCTATCAAAGAACTTCGAGATTTATTTGGAAGCGACACCATAAAAACCTTCCCTCGCAATGGCTATCAATGGATTGCTGATTTAGAAGTATCCTCGGTAAAGAATAAAAATAATCAAGATAAAAAAAAGATGATATGGGTAAGCGCGATATGTGTCGTTAGTTTGCTGGTATTGACGTTGGTAAATACTCTCTCTTCAAAGAGATTGAGTATTGCATTTTTGCCTGTTGATAATGCGATGCAAGATACAGAGCATAATTGGGTGTCAGTGCAAGGTCTGGAATACTTAAGCCAGCGGTTATCTCAGTCGAGTGAACTTGATGTTATTGACAGCGGCCATATTTTATATGCTTTAGAGCGGTTAGATGTTAATCAACGGCAACGATTCGACGGTGCGAATGTTTATCCTTTGCGTGCTAAATTAGAAGCTGACTTATTGGTGAAAACACGTTTAACGGGGTTCCCTGAAGATTATCAATTACATTACTTTATCTATTCTGAGCATAATGCTGAACGAGGTGTGGTTAACGCTAGAACGGTTAACCGAGGATTTGAACTATTAGTTGAGTTAATCGCAAAGCGCTTTGATTCCTATCAGCCGAGCAACTTTCAACTTAATAAAAATGTGTTTAGTAATGAAGCCTTCGCAAGGGGCGTAGAGTTATATTTACAAAATCAGTTTGAGCAAGCAAGTGCACTATTTGCAAGCGCATTACAAAGCAATCATGAGTTGTTAGCCGCAAGGCGATATCTTGCCGCTAGTTATGCAAATACCGCACGTCAAAGCGAAGCAATCACACTATTGGAAGAAAATATTGTACTGGCAAGTAAACAGCAAAATAGAGAATTGATTAGGGCTCACTTACTGATCGGTTATTTGAAAATTAACTGGCCGACATCAGACAGTCGAACAAATGAATTAAGAGAGGCCTCAGAGCACATTGCTCAAGCAAAGAAATTGGCAGAACAACAGCAAGATAAACTATTTATTGCTTATTCGTATGAAGAACTTGGGAAAATAAAACGCTTACAAGGCCGATATACACAGGCGATTAGATTGCTGACCTTAGCATTGGCTTATCATCGGGAATTTAATAGTAGCTATGGACAAACTGCTGCACTCATTGAGTTAGCTAAGGTAGCTTCTGAACAATTTGAAGTTGATGAAAGTGAGCATTATTTACAGGAAGCACTACTTATTGCGCAGAAAAGTCATGCTCAAGCGAACTTGGTTTGGGTTTATTTAGCCAAAGCAGATATTGCTCGTAGCCAGTTAAATAAAGTAAAGGCATTGCGGTATGCAAATAAGGCCAAAGAAGTCGCGCAGCAAAGTGATAGCCAGCTGCTGATCAGCCGTGTTGAAGCATGGTTTAACCATGCTTCAGTATATAGTGTTAACTAATCAGGTGATTATACGCACTATAGGCTACAGTAGTCTTTTTGCTTAGGAGACCACTCAGGCACACTATCATATTGTTCAATACGATTGTTTCTAAATGAAGATATTTGCTGTGTTACTTGATGTGTTGATAGTAGGGTGTCTTTTGCAAAGTAGACCCAATCCACGTCTTGGTAGTATTGACGCATAACTGGATTTTGTACCAGTTGCTCTTGAATAAACCACAAATTGAAATTAATAGACATAGGTACCTCGGGAAATACTTCAGGTCCGTGAGTGGCGAATAACCGACCATTTATGTAGTAGCGTAATGTATTATCTGCCACATGTAATACGAGTGTGTTCCAACCTTGCAGACTGCGTATACTTGCGTCATGCTGGTTTACTTTTGTCCATGGTGTTAGTTGAAATGTTTCCCATGACGTTGCAAATAAAGCATGGTTCCCTTCTCCCCAGCCCCCATTAGCTAAATATTCAAAGTCCATTTCACTGTAGTTTTTATCCATAGGCGCTACGAGTGGACTAATTGCATAAAAGGTCTCTACTATGCCATCTCCATCAGGCCCATATTGTGGTATGTCGTTAAAGTATACTCGGGCAGCATAGGTACCTTCTCGATATTTTCGCTTGTGACAAACCTGAGTTTGACGGGTATTTACGGATGTACCGTCTGTTTTTGAGGTTAGCCTCATTATAAAGTTAGTATGATCTAAAGGGTGCGGATGGAAGGTGACACCTTCTTTCCACCATGTCGCACCTTTAACACCAGGGTGGCCTTTTTCGGTTCTAACCATCCAACCATTTTCTTTCGCTTGGGTAAAATTGGCGTAATTAAAGTCGTCAAACATTACGTGTGAATATGATTGCTCAACGCCCAGTACGTGAGAGAGAGGCGCTAAGCATAGAATGCTAATAAACATCATTTTTCTGTGCATGACTGAATACCTTGTGGTCAATATTGTTTTCGGGTTTTCAGTTGTAGTTATGTTTGTTATGGGTTGCGAATTAAATTACATTAAATTTACATTTTTTAGAGATTAAAATTTTTTAAATATATGTATATTAATATTTTTATTTTAGGTCTTTTTGATTTAGGTGTTATTTACACATAAGGAAAGCGCACACTCAAAAGGAAAACATTTTGATTAGGTAGGTGCATTACAAGAAAAATGACTATTGAAGTGAGTGTGGGGAAGCGCGAGAAGTTGCTCTGATAATGCTGATGGTTGGTATGATGGAACTTAGAAGAAAAATGAGTAAGGTATACCTAAGTAAACCTTACTCATTGGGCTAGTAACTTTAATTGTGGAATAGTGAGTGCTATGCGCTTGGCACCATTTGTACTTCAACTTCTTGACCCGTTTTTAATCGCTCAGCACCTCGAACAGCTACATTGTCACCGATGGATAATGAACCTTGGCTGATAGGCGTGATGGCAACAAGCGTGCCTTGCCCTTTGCCAACAGTCACTGGGATTTTATGCGCGGTGTTTTTATCATCAATTTTAACTATGTGTACGCCTTCTTTGCGTAAAATAAGGGCATCTCTATTGATTAACCAAGTTGTACTGTTAGTTTTGAGAGGGACTGAAACGTCGACTAGTTGGCCGACAGCCCACAGTTGTGCTGTGTTTTGTGTGAGCGTTGCGCGAACTTCAAATGACTGTGAACGAGGATCGGTTGTTGGAATTATACTGGTAATGATAGCCGTGCTGGCCTGTGGCTTATCTAAATTACCTGCTGTAAAAGGCAGTGATTCGCCTTTCTTTATATAGCTAAGGTACTTAACAGGGATGTACATTCTAATTTCTAAATTGGTCATATCTGTTAGTTGAAGTAACTCATCGGCACGATTAATATCTTTTCCAGAACGCATATAGCGGGCGCTGATCACGCCAGAAAATGGCGCAACCAATGTCGCTCGATGTAATTTATCTGCAATGACTTTTAATGCAATGTTCGCAAGTGCAATATCTGACTGAGCTAAATCATGTTTATTTTGAACTAAATCAACTTGGCTTGCAGCTGCACTACTAGACTGAGCGAGCTTTTTGAGGCGGCTGAGTTCTTGTTTATGGAATCGCAAGTTGATTTTCGCTCGGGTCAACATTTCTTGCTGCCTAGCTTGTTCAAACTCCAATGGGAGCGTATCGATTCTGGCAAGCACCTCGCCTTTTTGAACAGCTGTTCCTGGTTCAATTACATGTGTAAGTAGACCATCAATACCGGCCGTTAATTTAACATCTTGTTTGCCATGCAAAGTGCCATGAAGTGCAAGTTGACTGGTTAATGGCGCCTGTTTAATACTTTCGACTGCGACAGGAACGGCAGCATAAACGCCATTGCACATCATTCCTGCGGCTAAGAGGACGAACTTACTAAAACATGTCAGTTTTAACACTACTTTTTGGTACAT
Source organism: Pseudoalteromonas sp. MMG005 (assembly GCF_018101015.1). NCBI lineage: Bacteria > Pseudomonadati > Pseudomonadota > Gammaproteobacteria > Alteromonadales > Pseudoalteromonadaceae > Pseudoalteromonas > Pseudoalteromonas sp. MMG005. The sequence continues at coordinate 254,152 of NZ_JAGJEK010000002.1, forward strand.
AACGCGTCCCTTTATTGATTCGCAACGAGATTAACAATTGAAGCTTTGTCTTTAATAATGTGTGTTTCTTTTGGTTTCTTTTGCTGGCCAAGTAATAATAAACTGGGCATTAATATCAAGGTGAATAAGGCACTAATAGCCATTCCACCGACAATAACAGTGGCGAGACCTCGATAAATTTCAGATCCGACACCAGGCACAAGCATCAAAGGCAGCATGCCAAACAAGCTGGTCAATGTACTTAAATAGACCGGTCTGGCTCTGAGTAATATAGCTTGTCGAACTGCGTCTTTACGTACTATGCCTTGCTGTTCTGCAGTACGGGTTTGGTCTACAAGCAAAATGGCGTTGTTGACGACTAACCCGAGCAAGATAATAAAGCCTATCATAGTGAGTAGGTCTAGGGACTGGAAAGTAAATAGGTTCAGTATATATAACGCAAGCACACCACCTGCAATCGCAAGAGGCATCACCAAAAGTACCAATAAGCTGTCTTTTGCAGATTTAAACAATGCAGTCATTAGTAAAAAGAGGATGAATAGTGCCAACATAAAGTTGAGAGTCATCTCTTCGATAGCTGAGTTCATCTTCTGTGCATTGCCAGCCAATATGACACTGGTATTTTTTGGAATATTTGCTCTGACTGTCGGCATAACCTTCTCAGCTAAAATACTTTGGGCTTCTTGCAAACTCATATTTTCTGGAGGAGTAACAACAACTGACACGGTACGCTTACCGTTAACTCTTCGCAGTTGACTCGGGCCGACAGTACGCTCTATAACTGCTAATTCACCTAAAGTTTGTATTCCTGAGGAAGGAGTTACGATTGGTAGTGCTTTCAGCTCCTCAGGGGTTGACCATGGATGAGCTCTCAAAATAACGTTCATACGCTCATTCCCGTTGAAGTATTCATTAATGAATAGTCCCCCCGTAAATGCCTGCACAGCTTGAGCGACATCATTTCGAGTAAGTCCAGCTTGCGTTATTCTACGATCATTGGGGTGTAGCCTAAGCTCAGGCTCTGCCATATCAAGGCTTGGTTGAGGTTGCGCTGTTGCATCAGGAAATGCCTCTTTTACGGTTTCTAAAGTGACTCTTGCACCCGCTATGAGTTCATCCATATTAGGGCCAGTCAAATCTATATTGATAGCTCGGCCATCACCGCCATTGGAGACACTGATCATTGAACCTCGAAATAGAAATACTTGGGTATCAGGCAGATCATGAAATATCTCTTTTTTGGCAACTTCCATTAACTCTTCAACACGTGTGGGGTCATCTGAATAGATAAATCCACCGGCATTGGCTCCAAAAATATAAAAGTTGTAATCCTTTATTTTTGGGAGTTTTTCGCCATCATGGTAAGGCTTAATACGTTGCTTGACCCGTTTTGCTAACTCTTCTTCCATAAAGCCGATATTGCCACCAGGCGGTGTATTCAAAGAATAAAAGAAGCCATCGGTTGGTGCGCGTGGCATAAAATCTGTTTGTGGCAATAAAGTGAAAGTAATGAACATTGAACCACCGAGTAGCCCAGCCACCCAAGCAATTTGTTTTGTTTTCGTATTGGTTATTGTTGTAATAAAGGCGGTTAAATTGTGCCAATATTTCTTATATGGATCGGCGGTTGGCGTTTTATCTGGCCAAAAGTGATTCGCAATTGGGATCAGAGTCAATGCGCAGACCAATGATGTAATGACCGCAATTGACAGTGTTAGGGCAAGATCTGAGAAAAGCTGACCTTCGATACCAGCCATAAACATGATGGGTAAAAAAATAGCCACGCTTGTCGCTGTCGAGGCAAATAAGGCTCCAGCGACTTGTGTGGCACCAATCAGAGCAGATTTCTTTTGGTGTTTACTGTCACTCGATAGACGTGAGATGTTTTCTTGGACAATAATTGCAGCGTCAAGCACTAACCCGACAGCGAAAGCTAAGCCTGCAAGTGAGATCACATTGAGGCTACGTTCGAAAAGGTGAAGGGTGAAGAAGGCTACCATTAACGACACAGGGATAGTTGCAGCGATTATAAGTGTGGTTTTTATACCTCTAAAAAAGAGCCACAATATCCCGCAAGCAAGCAAAACCCCTAACCCTAGATTACTTTTGACCAGCGCTAAGGCGTTACGTATATGTACTGAAGAATCAAAACTAAGCTCAATAGCTAGGCCTGCTTCTTTTAATACTCCGCTGTTCAATTCACTTATTGCTTGGTTGATTTCATCAAGTACAGCCACTGTGTTTGCGTCATTATTTCTTGAAACAGTGATGTAATAAGCCGGTTTTCCATTTCTTAATGTCATTGAACGTCTGTCTGTAACGGTATCTTCAACAGTCGCTATGTCTTTTAGGTAAATTGCTCGGTCATCTGAATAGCCAACGCGCATCTGGCTAAGCGTATCGACATTGTATTTACCTGTGAACCGCACTGTATATTGTCGTCTCCCAACATCGGCGATGCCGCCTGAGGTATCTGTGGATGTTGAAATAGTGCGTCGAATAGAGGCTAAATCAATCCCTAGAGAAGCGGCTTTGTATGGATCAAATGTCACTCGTAGCTCACGAGCGCGTTCACTGGCCATGTTTACATGTGATATGCCTGGAATTCGCGCTAATCTTGGCTCAATAAAATCTTCAATTTGCTTTTGGTATTGCGCCATATCGAGTGTTTCAGAGTCATAATTTAGGGGGACCACGAGTAAACTTGCTGCTGTTGGCCCACCAGAGCCTGGTCCACCACCGCCACCAGCTGTTACAACTGGGTCAATCGCATCTAATGGGAGTGGAGGTACCTGATTGAGACTCGTTAGTACGTCTAGCATTGCTTGTTGCATATTGGCATCGACAGCAAAGGTCAGAGTAATTGTGCCATTACCTTGATTGATTTGTGTATTAACTTCTAATGCTCCCGGGGTGTTCTTCACTGCGTTTTCAATTGGCTCTATGATCATGGACTCAATCTCTTCGGGTGCTGCTTGTCGCCAGCCAGAAAAGATAGAGATTTGAGGTTGCACAATCTCAGGAGTGAGTTGTAGAGGGAGTTTAAAAATACTGATAGTACCGAATAGTATAATTAGTACCAGTATCACTAATACACTCGCTGGGTTTTTTAGCGAACTGCGTGTTAAGTTCATAGCCATTTCCATTTCTCGACGACAGGGGAAGTATTAAACAAAACAAGGCGGCTTGCTAGTGTGAAAATAAGCAAGTAGCAGAGAATATGTTATCCATCGTAATTTATAGTTGCTCTAGCCCACATACGTTACGCTTTGTAACAATTTAATCGTCTTATATGCTGTGCTTTTATTGTAATTAAAGCATTTAAAGTTACGCAGATAATCAAATGTAATCTGATGATTATAAAATGTTTGGTAACTCGAAATCTAGTGGTCCTCTTTTTAAAACATAAAGAGGAGTAAGAGAAGGTATTTTCTAGTTCGACATTACCTTGTACCCTTAGGCTTAACTGACGTTAAAGTACTAATAAAGGAATAGTTATGTTTATTGCATTAAAGTGGGATCATCAAATAGGCGCACATTTTGTTTCATGGTTAGTTGTTGAGTGTTCATCTGTCACTGAAAAGTTTGGGTTACCTCAAGCTATGCCGCCTAGGAGAGACGTGGCTTATTTTGTTGATGACAAAACTGCTGAGCAAGATGCAAAAGCGTTTGCTACTTATAAGAACAGTGCGAAAGAGGAAGGGAAGCAGGAGCATCACTATTCTGCTTATTTATCGGCGCACCATGGTTACAGTCATTATGAGTGGGATCATTCGTATTTCTCAGGGTTCATTAAGCATGCAGTACTGTATTGGGAGGATGGTGCACATATTAAACCTAGTCCCGTCAGAGATGATGTTGCTTATTTTATATGCCCAGGTAACTCAGAATTAGACAGCCGATTTTTTGCTCAATATAAAGTGAGGCAGTACTCGATAGAGGGGATGGAGCCCCCTCTTTGAAGTTTAATTTAAGTCTGATTGCGCAAAATCGGGATAGTGTGCGGGTTTAAACTTATTTAAGTTAGTTAGAAAGCGACTATCTTTAATGGGCAGCGTTGCTGAGCCATAGTCAAAACGATTTAATCTTTCCCTAAAGGCTGTATTATCGAGGCCATCGCTTTGTATTTCATACCAGCTTACAATAGGGGGTGTAACAAATCGGTTATATTCATTTTCTGCATACTCGGTGTTTTTCGCAAAACGCAATGCATGGGTGAGTATTCCGTCTTTATGATAGACGATTTTTAGGTGGCCGTTTTCAAAAGGTAATTCATTTGCTATTTTTGTAACGAGTTTGCCATGTGCACTATAGCTACCATGCGTTACAACAGAGTCATGTGTCCATATAGCCGCATATTCCCAATCATGGCGATGGCCACCACCGAAAAACGGAAAAATTTGGTCTTTTTTGAAGTACAGGGCGTAAAAGTGGCCGCAAAACTTCCCGTTGACAGTTTCATGGCAAGCGTATCGATGAAAGGTATTTGACGTGTTAAGAAATGATAGCGCTCGGCAGTTTGTGCCGAGTCCTTGAGAGGTTTTTAGGCCAGTATTTTTAATCCCTTCCTGACTTATTCCAGAGCTAGGTAAGCAACCGTCAGTGTCAAAATCAAAAACGGGCTCGGTATTATTGATAACATAATCTTCAGGAAGAGCCTCTGCTAGAGCTACGAAGTCGTTTGCAATTGAGATTGGGCTCATAAGAAAGGCTAAAGGAAATAAAAAAAAACATATTCGTTAAGGTATGTGGTTTTAGTAATATTGTCATCTTATATACTCGTAAAATGACGACTATAATCTCGCTTTATTACAACAAGATAAAATCTATATTATTGCCAACCATTACTTTGTTGAAGTATTTTTTAGTTTGTTCTGGTAATCAGCTTTTACCAGTTCAAGTGCAGCAAGTACTTCAGTCTCAGGTAAATCATGTTGCTCTAACAACATAATTAAATCGATGGCCAGTTTTATATGTGAGGGGGCTGATTCTAGTGGGCTGCTCATTCTGGCGTAGCTCTTTTTTTGGCAACTTGGCTCATTGCGACATCGATAGCAATATTGACACGCTTTTCCATTTGAATTCGTTCATGCTGAGGTAAATAAAATGCCATGTCAACATCGTAGCGTATATAACGCGCTGGGAGTTGATTTAGAATTGTACAACAAAAGTCAGCCATCACTTCATCGCTATACTGTGTACTCAGACCTCGTTCAATCAGCAGGTCTAGCATAATTTTTTCATAATAATTATGCACGTCGTCATGTAGTTTCATTATGTTTTCCTACTGTAATTGATATAGATAAGTTTATACTAAAATAAGGTGCTTATCGACCTAGACAATAAAAACCTAGGCAACAAAGTGTAGAGCAGAGATGGGGAACTGATTTGATGAATTTAGCGGTTTTGTTGTTTTTCTGCAAACTGGATTTTTTCTTCGGTCGCTGAAATTGCTTTTCGACATCGCCCAAGTCTGCCGTGCAATGTCAAAATTTCTTGGTTCAGTGCGCTTGATTGCGCGCTTGTTGCATTATTTAACTGGACTTTGCGCAATTCAATCATTTCTACAAGTCTGCGTTCGAATTCATGGTTTTGAGAGAGCTCTTGATACAAATCATGAGAGCTTTGTACAATTTTTTTTACTGCACTACGGTAAACTTTCTTTTTCTTTGGATAGGAGATTTTATTTTCTTTAGCCCATACCGATGTGGATTTTAATACCTTTAATATCGCTTCAATTTGTGTGGTCACTTTACGCAGTGCAAAAGCATAAACGTGCCTTTTTTCTGCGGGGGGAAGGTGTTCAACCACCGATTTTATTTCATTGACATAGTCGATTAGTTGTAGGCTTTTTGTGGTAAATACAGTGCGGTCAAATAAACTCGGCTGCGATTGAATATAGCGATTCTTTGCAAACCATTTGGCATTATCGAATTGCTGAGCTTGTATCGCTAAATGCTCAATTTGGTTATGTAATTTCTGTAATGCTGTGTTCATGATAAATAGGCTTCAACAATGAGCTTAGCTGCAAGGATTATCACAATGGTATTGAAAAGTGGCTTTATCAGTTTGCTGCCAAACTTAATCGCTGAATGCGCGCCTATCCATGCGCCAAGCATAAGAAACATTCCCATAGTGACACCGAGTATAAAGTTGACGTGTCCAAGTGCAACAAATGTAATGAGCGAAATAAAATTAGATACGAAGTTCATTGAACGGGCTAAGCCACAATTGAGCAATAAACTCATTTTATAAAGAAGGCTATTAGAAGCCGTCCAAAAAGTACCGGCTCCGGGCCCTGCCAAGCCATCGAAAAAGCCTAAAGATAAACCTTGAAGCCATTGCTTGATTTTTAACACATTACTTTTTACTGGTAGCGTGTGTGCTTCGGTTGGGCTCAATTTACCAAATAAACTATAGCAGGCAACTATGATGATGATAATGGGTAATAACTTATTTAAAAAGTCAGTACTTAATTTATCAACTAGCAGGGTACCAAGTATTGATCCAATGGCAGTTGCAAGCACTGAGGCAGCCCAAAATCGAGGGTTAAATAATTGTTTTTTATAATAGGTTACGCTTGCAGTAATGGAGCCAAAACTGGCCGCTAGTTTATTAGTTCCTAGCGTTAAGTGAGGCGGCAGCCCAGCAGTAAGTAATGCCGGAACGGTCAGCATTCCACCGCCACCAGCAACAGCATCAATAAACCCAGCGGCAAGGGCAACCAGGCATAATAACCCCCATGTCATTGGGTCAAGGGCAAGTTCAAACATGATTAATCAATTTGTCTCTTAAATGGTGGGAGAGTATCTAACATGGCTTTACCATATCGCTTAGAGACTAAACGCCTATCGAGCACTGTGATACGGCCAAAGTCCGATTCTTTTCGAAGCAGTCTACCACAGCTTTGCACTAATTTCTTGGCTGCATCGGGAACCGTAATGGTTAGGAATGGATTCCCGCCATTGCTTTGGACAAATTCGGCTTGAGCCTCCTCAATTGGGGAGGTAGGTACTGCGAATGGGATCTTAGTTATAACTAAATTTTCTAAATATTTACCAGGGAGGTCGAGTCCTTCGGATAAACTTTGGGTGCCAAATAAAATGCTGCCTTTGCCCGCATCAATTCTTTGTCGGTGCGTTTTCAACAAACTGTCTCTAGACTGCTCCCCTTGAACAAGGACTTGCCAATTATTAGCCCGTATAAGTTTCACGACATGCTCCATCTGCCAGTACGAAGCAAACAATACAAGGTTGGCTTTTGTGTTGTCGAGGTATGTAGGGAGTATATCAGCCAAATAGTCACTAAATGCTTTGTCAGTAGGTTCTTTGGTTGTTGCCGGTAAGTGAAGGATTGCCTGTTTGGGATAATCAAACGGAGATGTAGCACGAATATATTTTACGCCAGGCTCGTTACGTAACCCACTTTCTTTCGCGAAGTGATCAAATGTACCAAGTGCACTGAGTGTTGCGGAGCAAAGTATGGCACCGGCACATTCTTGCCAAAGTTTATCTTTTAAGTAGTATCCAACTTCAATAGGGCAATCACACAGTAAGTGGTCATGGTGATGTTTGTATTCTAGCCGTTTAATCCAGCGTGCATGCGGGACACTTTCTCCTTTACTTGCATAACTAAACCAAAGTTTATTTAACTGCTCTAAACGATTTATATAAAGACCGCTCTCAGCGAGTAAAGGGTCAGCTAAGTAAGGTTTAACATCTCCATCACTGACATCTACAGTCAGTGCATCGTGCATTTTAGATAGCGAACGAAGCGCATCTAAAGTGGCATCACTAATATCTTTGGCTTTACTGGTTAACGACTCGGGGACGACGCCATGCTCAAATCGAAAAGTATCATCGTCATTATAGGTAAAGTCAGCATTATCTAAGATATCTCGGACTGAACGTAAATCTTTATTGGCATCATTTGCGGCATCATTGAGTTTAAAATTTTGTCCTATTGCTTTTTGGGACTCGATAACATTGGCCATTTTACCACTGAATTTAAGCAGTTTATCTAGCCAGTCAATTGTGCCTTTAATTGTTGCAGCAGCAGAAGAGAAATCTCGGGTAATGTGTGGTAAATGGTGTGCTTCATCAATAACGTAAAATGACTCAGCAGGTTCAGGTAAGATCTTTCCACCTCCGAGTTCCAAATCGGCAAGCAATAATGCATGATTAACTATTAACACATTCATTTGCGCCATTTTTTGCCGAGCAAGATGAAATGGACACAGATGGTGAGATTTCATCTGTCGCTGGCAGGCGTGTTTATCGCACGCAATCAAGTTCCACACTTTATCCGGTATAGTGTCAGCCCAACTATCTCTATCTCCTTGCCACTGTTTATTTTGATATGCCTTTTGAAGGTCATGCAAACATCGCTGTTCCATGTCCGAAAGTGGGGAAGAGAGCGTCGGCACTATAGACATTTGCACTGTATCTTCACTGAGTGCAGCATTGAGTTTTTGAACACATACATATCGTTGTCGACCTTTGACAAGGTCAAACTTAAATTCGAGGCCCGAGTGTTCTTTGAAAAAAGGTAACTCTTTGTCGATTAATTGTTCTTGCAACGCGACTGTAGCCGTAGAAATGATCAAAGTCTTTTTCTTGGCAAGCGCAAGTGGCAATGCACCTAAGCAATAAGCGAGCGATTTTCCCGTCCCAGTACCAGCTTCAATGACGCAGATTCTTTGCGTTTTGTGATATGCACCGGCGAGTGTTTTAGCAACTTCAGCAACTAGGTAGTTTTGACTCGAACGAGGACGATAACCGTCTAAGTTGTCGGCTATGTGTTTATGGGTTTGCCGAATCGTTTTTTTCAAAGCGTCTGAAAGCATGTTAATCGCCTAAATTCATATATATGTATATAATTACAGTATCGAGAGCTATTTTAGATGGGGAACTGGTTTGACACAAGCGGTCTACCCGGGATTTATATTATCACGCCAACAGGTTAATCATAAAGGTCAACTTAATCTGTGCTTTTGGCTAAAAACTGAACAGGGAGTGTTTAGAGCCATAGTTGAAGCACAAACTCCGGTGTTTTTTATTCGCCAAAGTGAAGTTGAAAAAGTCACACACATTTTACAAGCTCGAAAAATACATACAGATATCCGGGATGTGAAGTTAAAGCATTTTGATGGCGAAGTGGTCTGTGCGTGTTATTTCACGACGGCCAAGAGGCTGTTTGATGCGAAACGCGTGTTAAAAGGCCAGTGTGCGTTATATGAGGATGATATCCGGCATCACGACCGCTATTTAATGGAACGATTTATTAAAGGTGGTGTGTGGGTTACTGGCAATTATGTTCAAAAGCTAGGGTATGTGCAAATAAATGACGCTCGGTTAAAAGCGTACCCAGACTACACACCTCAATTGTCAGTGCTGTCGTTGGACATTGAATGTAGCGGTGAAGGAATATTGTTTTCTGTAGGGCTAGCAAACAGTGAAACTCAGTGCGTTATTATGGTCGGAGCGCCTCAAGAGGGTGATGAATACATCATTTGGGTCGCTGATGAGATTGAGCTGCTATACACCTTAATGTCAAAAATAAAAGAGCTAGACCCAGATGTATTCATTGGCTGGAATGTCATTGAGTTTGATTTCGTGGTGCTTGCAGAAAGAGCACTGGCGCTGGGTATTGATTTGATATTAGGAAGGGATGATGAAGCTATTTATGTGTATCGAGGTAATTATGTTCGAATACTCATCAGCGGAAGAGTGGTCATTGATGGTATTGATACCTTAAAAAATGCAACGTATCACTTTGAAAGCTTCAGTCTCGCTAATGTCTCTAAGCATGTACTCGGAAAAAGTAAGCTATTAGAGCAAGATAATCGACTAGAAGAGATTATTCGTCAATTCAATGAAGATAAGCTGAGCTTAGCTGCCTATAACCTGCAAGATTGCCAATTAGTACTGGCCATTTTTAGTAAATTGAAGTTGTTAGATTTTGCAATTGCTCGTACGAGATTAACCGGGCTGGAATTAGAACGTATGGGGGGATCTGTTGCGGCATTTACCAATTTGTACTTACCGCTGCTACATCGCAGTGGTTATATCGCGCCAAATTTAGGGGAACACGGACTGAGTTTTGACAGCCCTGGTGGGTATGTTATGGAATCTAACCCTGGCTTATATCGTAATGTTATTGTACTTGATTATAAGAGCTTATACCCATCTATCATTCGCACATTTTTAGTTGACCCTTTAGCACTTATTACTGGGTTAAGAGCGCCTGCTGATGCTATTACAGGTTTTAATGGCGGTGTCTTTTCACGAGTTCATCATCATCTCCCCGAGCTCGTTGCTCAGCTTCTACACGCTCGCCAGGAAGCTAAGTTAACCTCAGACCCCATGTTGTCGCAAGCGATAAAAATAATTATGAATAGTTTATATGGCGTATTGGGCTCGACAGGTTGTCGGTTTTATGACCCGAGACTTTCAAGCTCAATTACTTTGCGAGGACATGAAATTATGATGCAAACAAAGGCTTGGATAGAAGCTGAGGGTTATGAAGTTATTTATGGAGATACAGATTCTACATTTGTCTGCCTTCCAGAAAGTTGGGATGTCAAAAAGTGCAATGATACTGGCTTAATACTGATGAATTTAATTAATGAACGCTGGAGAGAATATTGTGATGTGACGTTGCAGCTTCAGAGTTATTTAGAAATTGAATTTGAGACGCATTATAGTCCGTTTTTCTTACCCACAATACGTGGGGATAAAAAGGGGTCAAAAAAGCGTTACGTGGGACAAGTATTGGATAAAGGACATCATAAATTGGTGTTTAAGGGCATGGAGTCAGTGAGAAGCGATTGGACTAAAATTGCGAGAAACTATCAGGAAGAATTATTTGAGGCGTTATTTAGTGGACAAGATTTGTTTGAAATAACGGAACAATACATAAATAACATCCGTCAGGGTAAAGTGGATCGTTTGTTGTTATATTCGAAACGATTGGGGCGGGAGATTGAAATGTACACAAAAAATGTCCCTCCACATGTAAAGGCAGCTCGAAATCATATGATGAAAAACCCTGCAATAAAGTATCGAAAAGGCCAGTTGGTAGCCTATACCATTACATTTGATGGGCCTCGTGTAGATGCGGTTCGAAGTGAGATTGATTACGAACATTATATAGAAAAGCAGATTTTTCCCATTTTGACGATGTTACCTAACTATGAAAATGTTTTTTTTAAGTTAACGGGGCAGAAGGGTTTTTCTTTTTAATATCATTGGTTTGTTACGTGAAAGTTGATTTATTGTTTGTTTTTGTTTTAGGTAATTGACATTAATTCAATAATTAGTGTTGACGCTTACGTCACTGCTTGTTTAATATTCATGGTGAATGTTGCTTTTGTGCAATTAAATATAGAGGCTTAAGCCCGAAAAATTACAAGCTACTAACAAGTGGTCCTGGGAGATACAAATGTTAAATCAAAAAGTTTCAAAAGCGGTGCGTTTAGCTATCGCATTTGGCGCTGCGTCAACAGCTGCTTTTTCAGCAAATACGTTTGCTGCGGAAGGTGATGAACAAGTTGAACGTATTGAAGTTACCGGTTCAGCAATCAAACGTACAGATTTAGAAGGTGCGTTACCAATTGATGTTATCAGCGCAGCTGATATTGCAAAAACAGGTGTTACAAGTGTACCTGACCTTATCGCAACGTTACCTTCAATGCAGGGTTTCACTACTGCAGGTGAATCTGTAGGTGGTGGTGGTGGTGGTATTCAAACTGCTTCACTAAGAAACATTGGTGCAGAGTATACGCTAGTACTTTTAAATGGCCGTCGTATGCCTTCTGCTGACTCAGGTGGCACTATCAACCTGAATAACATCCCTTTAGCTGCTGTAAAGCGTGTTGAAATTCTAAAAGATGGCGCATCAGCACTATACGGTTCAGATGCAATCGCGGGTGTTGTTAACTTTATTCTTAAAGATGACGTACAAGATACGACTGTAAGTGCACGTTTTGATAAGCCAAAAGACACGTCAAGCTCAAGCATTTCATTAACAACGGGCTTTGGTGATCTAAGCTCAGATGGTTTCAATATCTTAGCGTCAGTAAGCTATGAAGAGCAAGATAACCTTCAATCAATTGACCGTGATTTTGCTAAAACAGGTTTCATCAACTTTGAACATGGTGGCCAAAATTACCTAGCAGCCGCAGGTTCTGTAAATGCAATCCCTGGTAATGCTTATGTAACTTATAACACGCGTGATGCAGATGGTAACTTTGTTTATCAAAAGGATGCTGATACGGGTGAATTCCTTCTTGATAAAGACGGCAACAAGCAAAACGTTACAGCGACGCATTCTTTCAACCCGTATGCAAAAAACAATAATGACACATGTCATGAGACAAGTGCGCCATCTGGTACAGCTTGTCAGTTTGACTATACAAGTACGCTACAAATTCAGCCAGAGACTGAGCGTACTAGCTTCTTCTTAAGTGGTGTTGCAGAAATTAACGATACAACTGAAGCTTATTCTTCATTGTCATACACAGATTTCTCATTGACATCGCGTATTGCACCTTACCCTACAGGCACATTTACATTACCGACAGATTCAGGTGTTGTACAAGATAATGTGATCCCTCACCTTCCAGCTAATGTATTAGCTGACATGACACGTGTTGCAGCTCGCTGGCGTACACTGCCAGGCGGCAACCGTACAGATGAAAGAAACACGAAAACAAGTCATTTTGTTGCAGGTTTACGTGGTGAGATCAACGAATGGTCATACGATGTTGCTGTAACTGCAGGTGATTCTAAGCAAGAAAACACTCGTCTTACAGGTTATCCGTTAACAGAACCTTTCATGGCGCTTGTAACTTCCGGTAAGGTTAACATCTTTGATGCGCCAGAGAACCTATCTGATGAACAGCGCAAAATGGTAGCAGATACAATGTTCAGTGGCCTTTGGGAGACAACTGATACATCAATGCTAGCGGTTGAAGGTAAGCTATCAGGTGCAATTGCAGACCTAGATGCAGGTACTGTTTATTTAGGTGTTGGTTTTGATTACCGTCAATCAGAGTACTCTCTAACGAATGGTAAAGGACAAAACGACGAGATCGTATTGTTTGAGTCAGCGGGTACTGAATTTGATTTAGACCGTGATGGTTACGGTGCATTTGCTGAGATTATTGTTCCAGTACTAGAGAACTTAGAAGTAACAGGTTCACTCCGTTACGACAACATTGGTGGTGTAACTGACTCACTACGTACTGGTAACACAAGCGTAAGTGATGACGTAAATGATACGACGTATAAGATCAGTGCATCTTACCGTCCTACAGATGAGTTACTACTTCGTGCATCATACGGTACAGGCTTCAAAGCACCAACAATGCGTCAAATTGGTGCACCTCGTCTAGAGTTTGGTGTAACAGCAACAGCGTATGACTGTAATGCACTTCTAGGTGCAACAAATCACCCACTTAAGCAGTTCTGTAACCCTGAGAAAATTCAGTATGACGTATACCGTGAAGGTAATGCGAATCTTTCTCCAGAAGAGTCAGAGCAATACTCAGTAGGTTTTGTATGGGCTGGTGATTCAGGCACAAGTTTCGGTGTTGATTACTGGAACATTGAAATGACAAACCAAGTTCGTCGTTTAGAACCAAACCAAATCTGGTTTGATTCTGCAACGTACGCAGATAAGTTTGTAACTAAGATTGATAATGGTACCGGTGATACTGTACTTGCCATTATTCGTTCAGCACAAAATGTTGGTAAATCAAATACATCAGGTATTGATTGGCATTTCGACCTAACAAATGAGTTATCATTTGGTACATTGAAAACGTCTATCCAAGGTACTTACCTAATTGAAGATGAGAGCCTAAAAGTTGGTACAACTGATGAGTGGGATACTAGCCTTGGCCAAGTAGGTCCAGATGAGCAAGTTGCTTTCCGTAATATCATTAGTGTTAACAATACTTTGACGCATGGCGACTTTACACACAGCTTGAACATTCGTTCACGCAGCGGGTATAGAGATGCTGCTGTAGGTGTTGCATTCCGAGTTTCAGAAGCAGATGACGTAACAAAAACTGTTGACGGCAACCTTATCCAGAAGCAAGTACCAGTATATACATTGTTTGACTACCGTTTAGGTTATGCTTATGGTGACAATGCAAACTTTACATTTGGTATTAAGAACTTATTTGATAAAGAGCCACCTTTAACATTCAATGGTTCAGCTGGTCACCAAGTAGGTTACGATCCACGTTATGCTGATGCATATGGACGTACTTTCTATGTTCAAGCTGATTACACGTTCTAATCATTCGTTAATTATTTAATTAGCTATTTGTATAAAAGCCTCACGAAAGTGAGGCTTTTTTTATGCCTGTTTACTGAAATTCAATTTTACAACTTATTTTTTTACATGTTTTTTGTCGATAATTTAAATTATTGAAATTTATTTCAAATCCCGAATTTTGCACTTTTAAATTTTTACTTAACTATTTGTTATCTTTTTTTATCTGTGTGATTTTATTTAAGCTCCTGTTTTTAGTGCTCACGTTCCTTTTTTAATCTGCTTTCTGCTGTTTTTTATTTTACGTTATTATCCCGGTATTTGGGATTATTGGCTTGTGCGTGGTATAACTCAAAGCTAATTAAGTGTTGACCTACGCTTTTTTCAAGGATTAGTATGTCACGCAGTTGTGAAATCGGTACTTTTGAATTGAAATTGAATCGAAATTTTCAACATACAAATAAAAATTATATAGATCAGTAGTTTACATATTTGCTGATCCCAGGGAGAAATAACACATGTTAAACAACAAAGTTTCAAAAGCTGTTCGCTTAGCGTTCGCATTTGGTGCAGCTTCAACAGTTGCCTTTTCAGCAAATACATTTGCTGCAGACGGTGAGCAAGTTGAACGTATAGAAGTTACTGGTTCGGCAATCAAACGTACCGATTTAGAAGGTGCGTTACCAATTGATGTTATCAGCGCAGCCGATATTGCAAAAACAGGTGTTACAAGTGTACCTGATCTAATGGCAACTTTACCTTCAATGCAGGGCTTTACTACCGCTGGTGAATCTGTAGGTGGTGGTGGTGGTGGTATTCAAACTGCTTCATTAAGAAACATTGGTTCGGAATATACATTAGTACTTCTAAATGGCCGTCGTATGCCATCTTCTGATTCAGGTGGTACAATCAACCTGAATAACATTCCTTTAGCGGCTGTAAAACGTGTTGAAATCCTAAAAGATGGCGCTTCTGCACTATATGGCTCTGACGCAATCGCGGGTGTTGTTAACTTCATTCTTAAAGATGACGTTCAAGACACAACAGTAAGCGCGCGTTTTGACAAACCTCAAGATACATCAAGCTCAAGCATTTCATTAACAACAGGCTTTGGTGACCTAAGTTCAGATGGTTTCAATATCTTGGCATCAGTAAGTTATGAAGAGCAAGATAACCTTCAATCTGTTGATCGTGATTATGCTAAAACAGGTTTCATCAATTTTGAGCATGGTGGAGAGCAGTATCTAGCTGCCGCGGGTTCTGTAAATGCGATCCCAGCTAACGCTTACGTAACCTATAACACGCGTAATGAGGCTGGTGATTTTGTTTATCAAACAGATAAAGACACTGGTGAATTTCTTCTTGATGATGACGGTAATAAGAAACATAAAACTGCCACACATTCTTTCAACCCATACGCAAAAAACAATGGCGGCACGTGTCATGAAACAAGTGCGCCATCGGGCACCGCATGTCAGTTTGACTACACAAGTACATTACAGATTCAGCCAGAATCAGAGCGAACGAGCTTTTTCTTAAGCGGTGTTGCAGAAATCAATGACACCACTGAAGCTTACTCTTCATTCACACATACTGATTTCTCTATGACGTCACGTGTTGCACCATATCCAACTGGTACGTTCACGTTGCCAACAGACTCAAGCATTGTACAGGCAAATGTAATTCCTCACCTTCCAGCTGATGTTTTAGCTGATATGACACGTGTAGCTGCTCGCTGGCGTACCCTGCCAGGTGGTAACCGTACAACTGAGTACAATACTAAGACAAGTCACTTTGTTGCTGGTTTACGTGGTGAAATCAACGAATGGGCATACGATGTTGCTGTGACTGCAGGTGATTCTAAGCGTGATGAAACTCGTATTACTGGTTTTCCACTAGAAGATGAGTTTATGGCGTTAGTAACGTCAGGTGCGGTTGATATTTTCGATGCTCCAGAAAACCTTTCTGACGAACAGCGCCAACAGGTTGCAGGCACTATGTTTAGTGGCCTATGGCAAACAACTGATACATCAATGTTAGCATTTGAAAGTAAGCTATCAGGTGCAATTGCAGATATTGATGCTGGTACTGTTTATTTAGGCGTTGGTTTCGATTACCGTCAATCTGAGTATTCTCTTACAAATGGTGCAGGTCAAAATGCAGAAGTGGTACTATTTGAATCAGCAGGCACTGAATTTGATTTAGACCGTGATGGCTACGGTGCATTTGCTGAAATCATTGTTCCAGTACTTGAAAACTTAGAAGTAACAGGTTCACTACGTTACGATAGCATCGGTGGTGTAACTGATTCACTACGCACAGGTAACACGAGTGTAAGTGACGACGTAAATGATACAACGTATAAGATCAGTGCATCTTACCGTCCAACGGATGAGTTGTTAGTGCGTGCTTCATATGGTACAGGCTTTAAAGCACCTACCATGCGCGAAATTGGCGCACCGCGTTTAGAATTTGGTGTAACAGCAACAGCATATGATTGTAATGCACTTTTAGGTGCAACTAATCACCCACTTCAACAGTACTGTAACCCTGAGAAAATTCAGTATGATATGTACCGTGAAGGTAATGCCGAGCTTTCTCCTGAAGAATCAGAGCAATACTCAGTAGGTTTTGTATGGGCTGGTGACTCAGGTACAAGTTTTGCGATTGATTACTGGAATATCGAAATGACAAACCAAGTGCGTCGTTTGGAGCCAAACCAAATCTGGTTTGATTCAGCAACGTATGCAGACAAGTTTGTTACTAAGGTTGACAAAGGTACTGGCGACACTGTAGTTGCAATCGTTCGTTCAGCACAAAACGTCGGTAAATCAAATACATCAGGTATTGATTGGCAATTTGATTTAACAAACGAGTTGTCTTTTGGTACATTGAAAACGTCAGTCCAAGGTACTTATCTAATTGAGAGCGAAAGTTTGAAAGTTGGTACTACTGATGAGTGGGATACTAGCCTTGGTCAGGTTGGTCCTGATGAGCAAGTTGCTTTCCGTAATATCATTAGCATCAACAACACATTGTCACATGGTGACTTTACACACAGCTTGAATATTCGCTCTCGAAGTGGGTATAGAGATGCTGCTGCTGGTGTTGCATTCCGCGTTTCTAAAGCGGATGATGTTTCAGAAGTGGTTGATGGTAACTTAATCCAGAGACAAGTACCGGTGTACACTTTGTTTGATTACCGTTTAGGTTATGCCTACGGTGATGATGCAAACGTTTCATTCGGTATTAAGAACTTGTTTGATAAAGAGCCTCCAATTTCATTCAATGGCGCTGCTGGTCACCAAGTTGGTTATGACCCGCGTTATGCTGATGCATACGGACGTACTTTCTATGTTCAAGCTGATTATACATTCTAATAATTAGTAACTAAATCACTTCTAATTTAGAATAAAAAAACCTCACTTATGTGAGGTTTTTTATTTTATTACAAAGCTGTTTTTATTTTAAATGAAGTAATTAAATAGCTAAAAAATTAAATAATATTAACAGTTTTACTGGCCTTATTATATTTAATGCTAAACCCAGACCATGCCGGTAGCTCCCACCGTTTAGGTAAACCTTTTCTTTTACCATTAAGATAATGCAGCGTTATCCGCTTGGCGTTGAAATGATATTCAACACTCATTGCTAAATCATTCAATTGAATTTCAAGTGGATGCTTCTCTACGAAAGATGACACTTCCCAAGTCTCGATACCTTGATAAGTTATATCGGTAGGATCAATTAATTCTAAATCTTGTTGTTCATCGACTCCAAGACTCTTTAATTTATTATAAATGTACGAATCTGAATGAGGCGTGTCGTCGATTATATTATTGGCCTGATTATATAGTGAGTGGTACTTTATTGCTTTACTAATTTGTTTTCCAATAGGTGAAAATAAATTGTCATTTAATATAAGTTCACAACATGCATCAAGCAGAGCGGGTCCTTGCGGTATTAACTTCTTCTCGCTAATTTGCACACCAGAATAAGAGTATATTGAATTAACCATGATAATATCGTCGATTAACTCTGCATGACTTATAGTATGTTCCCCTAAATTTAATTTATTGATTAATGAAGTTGAAAAGGGCGCATTGAGTGTGGCGAGAGTCATAGCTTGTTTAGTACCTTTTCCTGCTAATGCGTAAGTATTGAGCACGAGCATTGCCTGACATTGCGCACTGATACGAGAATCTTTTGCTGGTATAACTTCAATAGTACCATTGCCAAATGCACCCCGTCGGTTTTGGCGCTTTATGTAAACTGAGTTCGGTTTAGCGTAAGCGATAGCTTCAATTAAATCACTGTGATTGAAACTTGCTGCATATTTTAGTTCAGGCAAGTCAAATGCACTACGAAGCAACTCACTAAATTGGATGGCTTCACGCAGTGCATCACACTCAATAATAAGGTCGGTTACTTGGCCTCTTACTACCCCAATCGCCAGTTCTAAGTCACACGCATTTGGGAGCTGCAGATTCAATGATTCAATTAACGTTTGTTGCTTTGGAAGTTGGTAAACCTTAGCAGGAACAGTGAGCAGTGCTGCAATATCAATCATGGCTTGTTTAAGAGAGTTATTTGGCATTGAATTGATAAGGTATGCCAGCTCTATATCGATAGGTAGAGGGTATAACCTCTTACCTAAGTCAGTTGCCTTGCCTTGCAGATCAATGGCACCTATCGAGGTTAATATTGCTACCGATGCCTGTTTTGATTTAAGTGGCAGTGCTTCGATAAACTCTAATGAATCAATACCATGACTAGAGCAAGATGCCGCTAATACGAGTTCAGTTAGGTTTTCTCGCAGTATTTCAGGCGGAGTGGATGAAATCAAAGGTGCATACTCCCCGTATAATCGTATACACAGGCCTTGTTGCGTGCGTCCCGCACGTCCTAAACGTTGTTTGGCAGAATCTTTGCTAATTGTATCTAAGGCCAGTACTGTCTTTTCTGCACGAAGATGAGTACGTCGTTCTAGGCCAGAATCAATAACACAGCTTATATTGGGTATGGTCAACGATGTTTCAGCAACATTTGTGGAAAAAATAATCCGTTGCTCGGTTTGCGCTTTTAACGCAAGTTCTTGTTGTTGCTTAGCGCATCCCCCATACAAGCTGACGACGAGTTTATTCAATTTTTTTGCTGCGGCAGCGGCAGCCTGTATTTCGGCTTTACCAGGTAGAAACACTAGGATATCGCCTTGCGTTTGCTTTAATGCATAGCTACATGCATCAACTGTACGTTCGATAAGCTGGTCTTTTGAAGGCATTTCGTTACTATTTGAAGTAAAGAAAACTTCTTCTACCGGATACATGATACCGTCACTGTGTAGCAGTTTTGCATCAAGATAATCTGTTAGTTTTTTGGTGTTGAGTGTAGCTGAAGTGATTATCAGGCGATGTTCTTTATGTTGCTTGAGTAAAGCAAGCATCAAATCTATATCCCAACGACGTTCATGGAATTCGTCTAACATAACGACACGAAATTGACTCAGTTTGTCCTCAAAAAACCACCTGAGAGCAACCCCTGGCGTAACAAATACCACGTCTGATTGTTCATTGAAATGTGTTTCAAATCGAATAGCATAGCCTATTTTAGAGCCAAGTGGTTGGCCACTTTTTAGAGCTAAGTACTCAGCTAGCGAGGTGCAAGCAATTCTCCTCGGTTCAATGACAAGGACCTTACCGATGTTGCTTGCCCAAATCGGTAGACAAGTTGATTTACCAGATCCAGTTGCGGCACTGACAATCACATCACTGTGTGTAATTGTAGAAAGAAAATCGGTTTTTATCTTATCAATTGGGAGAGTGTGCATCGAGTTCCTGGAGACGTGTCGTCATTTAGAGTGACGCAATTTTATCAAATTCATATTGAAAACACTGCATGTCGTACCAATTTAGTTTTAAAAGGTGAATAAGTAATCAATATGATAATCAATAGTATGTTATTACTGGCATTGGTGGCGTTTGTTCTGGTTTATTGGCGTTGGGATGAAGTACAAGGCTATGTTTGGAAAAGAAAATATCAACAGCAAAGTTTGTCTGAACAAGATAAAGCAACCTTACTAAAGTATATGTCAATTTATCGCAATATGACCGATAAGGAGCGACATGCTTTGGAGTGTCATATTGTGTGGTTTTTAGGTGAAAAGCGCATCCTTGGTCGCGATGGGCTTAAAATTAATCGCGCAATGGAAGTAATTGTGGCAGCAGATGCATGCTTGTTAGTGCTTAATAAACCATGGCCATTATATCCCAACGTGAAAGAGGTACTTTTATATCCAAGCAGTTATTATGTGCCACAAACCAGTAAAGATGGCGCAGGGCTAGTAAATTACCATACATCTGTGAGGCAAGGCGAATCTTGGCCTGGAGGTACACTTGTTTTAAGTTGGCATGATGTACTTGAAGGCAATAGATTACCGGGAGATGGACATAATTTGGTTTTCCATGAGTTTGCACATCAGCTCGATCAGCAAACGGGACATACCAATGGCACACCTGAGTTGTCCAAGGGTCAAGATTACAAAGAGTGGGGAAAGGTGTTTCAACGTGCTTATAGTAATTTAAAAAGCCATGTGGCGTATCAGATGCCTCATGTCATACATAGCTATGGTGCCACGAATGAAGCAGAGTTTTTTGCGGTGCTAACCGAAACATTTATCGAAAAGCCCCATGAATTGAGAAATTATGATCCAGAGCTTTATGGGTTACTGCATCAGTATTATCAATTTAACCCAAGCAGCTGGGTTTAGTGAGCGTTAATTTCAGTCATTGATGGCATTTTTCTGGAAATTTGCAGGTTATTTTGTTGGTATAGTCACAACAACATAACCAGAGTAAAAAAGTAATGAAGAAGTACTTACTAAGTGCCCTCGCATTGGGTGTATCTATAGCAACAACAGCACAAGAACAAGAAAAACCTGAAAAGTGGCAAGTCGATACACCGCCAGGGCAGTTTATTGATGCCAACATATCGGTTGATCAAGGTACTTGGATGAATATCGATGTGAGCCCGGATGGCAAATCCTTGGTATTTGATTTACTTGGTGATATTTATATTATGCCGATGTCTGGGGGCCAAGCTAAACAATTAACCAGTGATATTGGGTGGCAGATGCAACCACGCTTTAGCCCCGATGGACAGTCTATTGCCTTTACCTCAGACCAAGGAGGGGGAGACAATATTTGGGTGATGAATATCGATGGCTCAGAACAAACAGCGGTAACAAATGAAACTTTTCGGTTGTTAAATAGCCCTACTTGGAGTCCTGATGGGGATTTTATTGCAGCTCGTAAACACTTTACAGGGACTCGCTCCTTAGGTGCAGGAGAAGTGTGGCTGTATCACAAAGCTGGTGGCCAAGGTGTGCCGTTAACGACACGTGAAAATGACCAAAAGGATTTGGGGGAGCCTGCGTTTTCACCTGACGGAAGATATGTGTATTTTTCACAAGATGCGACTCCAGGTAAAACGTTTCATTACTCAAAAGATTCAGTTGCTGGTATATATAAAATCAAACGCTTAGATCGAGAAAGTGGAGAGATAGAAGTTATTTTATCCGGTATGGGCGGCGCGATTAGGCCTACGCCATCACCAGATGGAAAACATTTGGCGTATGTTAAACGAGATGACTTTCAATCTAGCTTATATCTCTATAATTTAGAATCTGGGAAAGAAACTAAGCTCTATGGCAATTTAGAGCGAGATATGCAAGAAACTTGGGCTATTCATGGTGTTTACCCGACCATAGCGTGGACTCCTGATAATGAGGGGTTAGTTTTTTGGGCTGGTGGCAAACTTCATGAATTGGATGTTGAGAGTAAAAAGTCTCATGAAATTGCTTTCTCTGTAACCACAACCAAAAAAATTCAAAAAGCATTACGCTTTGCACAGAACATCGATCAAACCGAGTTTGACATTAAAATGCTCCGTAACGTGCAGGTTTCACCAAATGGAGAAACGGCTATTTTCGAAGCGCTAGGACATATTTATAAGCGTGATTTATCTTCAGGGAAAGTGAAACGACTTACTCGTCAAAATGATCATTTTGAACTGTTTCCACAATTCTCTAGAGATGGTAAAAAAATTGTTTATGTGACTTGGGATGACCAAAAGCAAGGTAGTATTCGAGTCGTATCTGCAAGAAATGGCAAAGGGAAAGCTATCACGTCACAAAAAGGGAAATACGTCGAGCCAACGTTTAGCCCTGATGGTAAAACAATCGTCTACCGAAAAGTTTCTGGAAGCAGCTTATTGGCCCGTGAGTGGTCATTAAAAGCGGGTATTTATCGGGTGTCGAGTAAAGGTGGAGATGCTGAGCTTATTTCAGAAAAAGGTTTTCAACCACAGTTTGGAGCGAATAATAATCGTATTTTCTTAATGAATGAAGCGCCCAAACCACAGTTACTGGCAGTAGACCTTGATTCGAAAAAAACCAAAGTACTGTATAATTCCAATCATGCGACTGAGTTTAGAGTATCGCCAAATGGGAAGTATTTGGCATTTGCAGAACGGTTTAAAGTGTTTGTTACACTATTTGTAGAAAGTGGTAAGCCAATTACTATTTCACCATCAGATAAACAGTTTCCAGTTGAGCAGCTGTCACAACGTGCCGGTGAAAACATCAGTTGGAGCACCGCGAGTGACACATTATATTGGAGTTTAGGGCCTGAGCTGTACCACGCAAGCTTGGATGGCATGTTTGACATTAATAAAGCTAAAGATGCCGATTTCAAAGTTAAAAGTGGTGAGTCGATAGGATTTAAGCATGACATGGCTGAACCGAGTGGGTTCACTGCATTAGTCGGGGCTACGATTGTTACCATGGAAGGTGATAAAGTGATCCATAATGGCGTAATACTGACAGACGGTAAGCATATCAAAGCCGTGGGGAGCACTGAACAGGTCAAGATCCCTAAAGAAGCAAACATTGTAGATGTATCAGGTCAAACTATTATACCGGGGATTGTTGATGCACACGCCCATACATCACAAGGCAGTAGTGAAATTATCCCAGAGCAAAACTGGCGCAATTTAGCGGGGTTGTCTTTGGGTGTTACAACAATTCATGATCCTTCGAATGATACAACGGAAGTTTTTGCCGCCAGTGAATTACAAAAAGCGGGTAAAATAATTGGGCCTCGGATTTTTTCAACCGGGACGATATTATATGGCGCGAATGTGGCGGGCTATACTTCACATATTGATTCATATGAAGATGCGAAGTTTCATCTAGAACGCTTGCAAAAGGTCGGCGCGTTTTCTGTGAAATCATACAATCAACCGCGTCGCGAGCAACGTCAACAAGTTGTCGAAGCGGGTCGAGAATTAGGTATGATGGTGGTGCCTGAAGGCGGCTCGTTACTGCAACATAACTTAACCATGGTTGTAGATGGCCATACTGGTGTTGAGCATTCAATTCCTGTGGCGAATATTTATGATGATATTGAGCAGTTATGGGCACAAAGTGATGTGGGTTATACGCCGACGTTAGGTGTCGCATATGGGGGTATTTGGGGGGAAAACTACTGGTATGATAAAACGGACGTATGGAATCACCCTAGATTAAGTAAATTCGTACCTAAGAATCAACTGTTGCCACGCTCTATGCGCCGTATGAAGTCACCAGATCATCATTATAATCACTTTAATAATGCGCGTGTCGCGAAAGAACTGCAAGATCTTGGCATTTTAGTTAATCTTGGCGCACATGGTCAACGAGAAGGGTTAGCTGCTCATTGGGAGATTTGGATGTTTGCACAAGGTGGAATGTCGTCTTTAGAAGCACTACGAGCAGCCACGCTTGACCCAGCTAAATATGTGGGGTTAGATAAACATATCGGCTCGATAGAAGTCGGAAAACTGGCTGATCTAGTGGTGATCAATGGTGATCCTTTAAACAACATACGAGATACAGACAAAGTGTCTTATACTATGATCA
The DNA here is from genome assembly GCF_018101015.1 of Pseudoalteromonas sp. MMG005. Lineage (NCBI taxonomy): Bacteria > Pseudomonadati > Pseudomonadota > Gammaproteobacteria > Alteromonadales > Pseudoalteromonadaceae > Pseudoalteromonas > Pseudoalteromonas sp. MMG005. The sequence continues at coordinate 278,390 of NZ_JAGJEK010000002.1, forward strand.
ATGGCCGTTTATTCGATGCTGCAACAATGCAAGAAGTTGGGAAAAAGCCCAGAGCGAAGCTATATTTTGAGGAATAATTAAGCCGTTTATTTTGGGCCCTGCATTAATGCGGGGCTTTTTGATACAACGGTTTTAAGACTATTTGTTGAATTTATACATTCAGTAAACGTTGTGTAACCTTCGATTTAGGTTGGGCAAATATACTGGCTGTGTTTCCATACTCTACAACCTTACCACGGCTTAGTACCAGTAATTGGTCGCTCATATGTTTCACTAGACTCAAGTGATGTGTAATTAAGATAAAGCTGAGCCCGGACTCTTTTTGTAACTGTAATAACAAATTGACCGTTTGTGCTCTTACTGATGGATCTAATGATGACAAGGCTTCATCTAGTACAACGACTTTTGGGTCTAAAATTAATGCACGGGCAAGTGCGACACGCTGTAATTGTCCGCCACTGAACATGTGAGGGTAGTATTCATAATGTTCGCTCAGTAGACCGACGCGACTTAAAGTAATTTTGATCTTTTTGTTGCGTTGTAAAGATGTTAAGCCAGTGTTGTATTTCAAGCAATCATCTAACATATCACCGATGGTAATACCGGGATTCAATGAACGAGTCGGATCCTGAAAGATCATTCTAATATGGCGACACTGGTTTTGTCTTACACCGTCATCTTCAATGGTTTTACCATCGAGTAATATTTGCCCGCAATCAGCATGATCTGCGCCAGCTAATAATTTCGCTAAGGTACTTTTTCCAGAGCCCGTCTCGCCAATGATCGCCAAAGTTTCACCTGGCCCAACCGCAAATGAGATTTCTCTTAAAACCTGAATATGTTTGCGCTTGAAAATACCCGCGCGGCTTCTAAATGACTTACTGAGCGCTTGTACTTTTAAGACTGGTTGCATTTTTGCTTGTCCTTAAAAAGTGGAAAATGGCAAGCGTATGCGTGACCGTGACTTTTATTTTGTAAAGGTGTCACAACACACTGCTTTTGCGCTTGAGGACAACGCGGTCCCAGTCGGCAACCAATAGGCAAATGTTGCAACGGTGGGATTGTGCCTTTGAGTGCATAGAAAGGTTCTTTATGCGCTAATCCTTGGGCATAATCGGGTAGGCTCTTAACCAGAGCTTGTGTGTAAGGGTGCAGTGGTTCATAAAAAACTTTTTGCGTTGGTCCAGCTTCGACCATTTGTCCGCAATACAGCACATGCATGGCATGAGACCAATGGGTGATCTCTTCTAATTCATGAGAGATCATTAATATCGACATATTCTTTAACTGATTCAGGCTTTTTAATAACCGAAATATTTGTGCGCGCGTGGTGCTTTCTAATGCCGTGGTTGGCTCATCAGCAATCAGTAGCTTAGGGTTTCTAGCAATCGCCATGGCTATCATTACTTTTTGGCATACACCTTCTGAAAGCTCGTGGGGGTAGCTGCTAGCGACTTTGACGTGTTCGCGGATCCCGACTTTATGCAGCAGCGCTTTCACTTTTTCTTTGCGCTCTGAATTACGGCTGAAAAATCCTTTTTTAAATGTTTTTTCAGGCAAAGACTCGGCAACTTGTTCAAATATTTTAGCTGTAGGGTCTAAGCTGCGGCTTGGTTCTTGGTAAATCATCGCCATATCTTTGCTGACAATTTTCCGGCGTTTTTCTGCACTTAAGCGCATTAAGTCAACACCCTGCCAATGCATGCGATCTGCGGTGACGGTCCAACGAGAATTGAGTACACCAACAATCGCTTTGGCAATGAGGCTTTTCCCTGACCCAGACTCGCCCACTAATGCATGTACTTCACCTTCTTTTAGGCTTAAGTTTACTTTATCAACGGCGCGAATAACGCCATCTTCAGTACGAAGCTCTATGGTTAAGTTTCTTATATCCAGTAGTTGCATTAGTCAGCCTTACGCTCTTTTAATACCTGTCTTAATCCATCACCAACTAAGTTTGTGGATAGTACGGCAATGAATAACAGTACACCAGGTAAACCCACAGTCCATGGTGCCAAATAAATTAGGCCTAAATTTTCAGCCAAAATTGCGCCCCATTCAGTGGTTGGAGGCTGAGCGCCTAACTTTAAAAACCCCAAGGCTGCAATATCTAAAATAGCAGTGGATAGTGCCATAGTAAAAATTACGACAATATGTTCGTAAATATTTGGCAGCACGCCACGGACTAATAGTTGCCACCGAGACGCACCATCAAGTCGAAATGCACTGATGTAATCTTTATTTAATTCATCGACGACGAGGTTTCGGATAGAGTGGACATATTGTGGGAGCAGTGCAAAAATAATTGCCCAAACAGTATTAAGTAAGCCTGGGCCCAAAATAGCGATAATAATTATCGCCAGCAATAGTGATGGAATAGATAATGTTATATCTAATAAATGGTTTAGCACGCTCGAGCGAAATCCGTGGCTTATTCCCGCTAAAGTCCCGAGTAATACTCCAACCAATGTGGTGATGAGGGCTGCGATTATAGACAAACCAAAAGTGAATGTAGCCCCATTCATTAAACGAGATAACACATCTCGGCCTAAGTCATCTGTGCCTAAAATAAATCTGACATCCCCTAAGTCATGCCAAGAAGGGGGCAGAAGTAGTGCATCGCTATGTTGTTGATTAATGCCATAAGGCGCGATAAATGGTGCTGTCAGCGCAAGTAAGGTAAGAGCAATAAACACCCATAGAGCGACCAATGCAGGGTGGTTGCTTTTAAATTTTCGCCATAATCTGGACAGCGGTGAACGGTTTGATTCTTCGCTAAAAAGGCTAAACTTTGCCATATGCTTGATTCCGTGACAAAGGGTCAAAAAGAGTATGACTAAATTCAGCGAGCATATTTGCTAAAATAACGAACATAGACACAGCTAAAAGGCCGCCTTGAATAGCTGGATAGTCGCGTTGGTATATACTATCAATCAGCCAACGTCCGATCCCAGGCCAAGAAAAAATGACTTCAGTGACCATAGCTAAGGTGATCAATGTACTAAATTGTAGTCCGATTTGTTTGATAACGGGAAGTAGTGCGTTTCTAAGCGCATGATGTAAAATGAGTTGACGTCGATTGAGCCCTTTTGCACGGGCTGTTTTTATATAGTTTTGTTCTAATACTTGCAACATTGAATCGCGCGTAAAGCGCACGAGTACGGTGGTAGGGTACATTGCTAACACAATGGTGGGCAGAGCGAGGTGCCTTAATGCATCAAAAAAGGCGAGTCCATGATAGGGGAAGCCTTGAATGATAATATCCACCAGGATGAAGTTGCTAACGGGCTGTATTTCATACAATAAGCCGATTCTGCCTGACATGGGAAATAGCCCTAATCCAAGACAAAAAACCATGATCAACAATAACGCAAGCCAGAATATGGGAATGGAAAAGCCCATCAAAGTGAGAGAGTTTATAACGCGGTCAGGCCATCTTCGATGGTATGCTGAAGCGATTATTCCAGCGGGAATACCGAGTAATACTGCGACACATAAAGCGTAGACACACAGCTCTAACGTTGCTGGAAAAAGTCGCGTAACATGCTCAAATACATTTAACCCTGATGACAGCGATATACCCCAATCTCCCGTTGCAATGCGTGCTAAAAATGCCCCATATTGCACCAACAGGCTTTCATCAATGCGATACTTTTCGACCAGAGCTTGTGCCTGGGTGTAATTGGTATTTACTTGGCCACTAAAGTTAGTCAGTACATCGCCTGGAAACAAATAATTAAGAGAAAAGGTAAAAATTGTCAAAGTGACAACCATAAACAGCAGCAAGCTTAGTCTTCGTAATAGATATTCAATTAACATTATTTACGCCTTACTCGACCAAGTGAAATACCACCAAAGGGCCTAAGAGTAACGCCCGTTATGTCATTGCTAGTGGCTTGAAATCGAACGCCATGTGCAATGGGGATCAATGGAAGTTGTTCTATCAGCATTTGTTGCGCTTTATGGTAAAAAGTTTTGCGTAAATTAATATCAGTCGTATCTAAAGCTTGTGTAAGGAGTAAATCAAACTCCGGATGACACCAATTAGCAGGGTTTTTTCCACTAAAAGTAGCGGTGCAACTTAACAGTGGACTAAAGAAGTTATCGGGGTCGGGTGTGTCAGCTGCCCAGCCGAGCAGGACACTGTCATGCTCATGATTGCCAATACGTTCAATAAAGGTATTCCATTCATATTCAACGATCTTTGCCGAAATACCAATATTCTTGAGGTCACTCTGTATTAGCTCAGCCATTTTTCGTGCGTTCGGATTGTAAATTCGTGAGACTGGCATGGCCCAGAGCGTCATATCGAAGCCATTTTCATAACCTGCTTCTTTGAGGTACTTTCTTGCCAATGTGGGATTGTATTGGGGCATATTTTCTTGTGCTTTAAAAGCCCATGAAGAGGGCGGCAAGTGGGAGCGAGCTAAAATACCGTTGCCATAAAAAACTGCTTGCATTATTTTATCGAAATCAACTGAGTGCGCGAGTGCTTTACGCACGAGTAAGTTATCAAACGGAGGTCGTTCAGTATTAAATGCCCAATAGCCAATATTAAGATTAGCCGCTTTATCAACTCGGATGTCTTCTCTGGCATTGAGCACACTTAATTGTGTTGCACTTGGGTGGGCGGTAATATCACACTCTTTGGTCAACATTTTTGCAATGCGGCTGGTACCATTGGTGGTGATGTCAAACACAAGTTGTTGCATGGGTACACTGTGTTTCCAATATTTTTCATTACGGTGATAACGCACCAGATTATCGCGCAAAAAGTTTTTATATTTATATGGACCTGTCCCGATGGGAAAATGGTCGAAAGCGGGTTTATTTTCTTGAGCGATAAGCTGCTGAGCATACTCTTGCGATAAAATAACGGCAAAATCGGTAGCAATATTAGATAGAAAGCTACTTTCCGCGTTAAATAACTCAAATCTTACAGTATGCTCGTCTACTTTGATGACTTGGCGTATTAGTTGATCGGTTCCTACGCTTTGAAAGTAAGGGTATTCAGCGTCTCCGACGAAATGGTACGGGTTATACACATCAAATAGACGGCTAAAAGAAAATACCACGTCATCTGCGGTTAATGGCCTTGAAGGTTGGAAGTAATCAGTACTATGAAATTCAACGCCTTGGCGTAATTTAAAGGTAATGGCTTTACCTTCATCACTGACTACCCAACTGGTGGCTAATTCAGGTTGAAATTCGGCAGTTTCAGGATCAATACTGATCAGGGTGTCGTACAACTGGCTTGCAATCAGGTCAATAGTCGAGCCTGTTGTTGTGACCTGAGGATTAAAAGACACAGGGTTGGCTTCAGCGCAATAAACTAGGCCCTGAGATTTTTCATTTGTTAACTGTGGGCTCGCATCAACACAGCCAAGTAAATAGATACATATCGCACCTAGTACTATATTCCGCACGCCTTACGCCTCTTGTTTTTGACCTGACTCTAACAGGTTGTATTTTTTCAAATAACCACGTAGTTGATGATACGTTAATCCGAGCATTTGTGCAGTTTTCTTTTGATTAAATTGGCTATGTTCTAGCGCTTGTTGTAATAATTCAATTTCAAACTCATTCGACAGCTCTTTTAGATCACATGGGAATGCTACATTTTGCTTGGGTGCCATATTTGTAAGGGGAGACGTAGTTGGTTCTTTTATTGCAGCGTGCTCGGCAATAGGCGCACTAATAGTAGGAGCTTTCACACGTTGTGTTGGTCTAAAAGGGCTTTCAAACGGGTTGAGGATAATTTCGTGTACTGGCAGTTGTTCGCTGCCATGCCTATATAGGCTACGTTCAACCGTATTTTTGAGCTCTCGGATATTGCCGGGCCAGTCATAGCTCATTAGCGCATCAGTTGCTTTGCGAGTAAAGCCACTAAATAAAGACCAGTTTAAGTCTCTAGCCATATTGATGGCAAACTGCTCGGCCAAGAGCATGATATCTTCTTGGCGTGCGCGTAACGGAGGTAAAGTGATCACGTCAAATGCTAAGCGGTCGAGTAGATCATGCCTAAATTCGCCATTGTCAGCGAGTGAAGGTAAGTCTTCATTGGTTGCACAGACCAAGCGTGTATCGACTTTGACTGTACTTTTGCCGCCGACACGCTCAAATTCGCCGTATTCAATGACACGTAGGAGTTTCTCTTGCACCATTGCGGATGTATTGGCGAGTTCATCAAGAAAAAGAGTGCCACCGTTTGCTCGTTCAAACCGCCCTTCATGACGCTTGCTTGCGCCAGTAAACGCGCCACTTTCGTGGCCGAATAGTTCACTCTCTAATAAATTTTCATTTAACGCCGCGCAATTTAGTTTAACGTAATTTTGCTCCCACCTTTCAGAAAGGAAGTGTAGCCGAGCGGCGATGAGCTCTTTACCTGTGCCTCGCTCACCAATAATTAACACCGGCTTCTCTAGAGGGGCCAGTTGTGACACCTTATCTAACACAGTTAAAAAGCTGTCTGATTGACCGAGTAAATTGTCTTGTTGGCGAAATTGGCTCATATTGGCTAACTCTTAGTTATTTTTGCTAAGTGTTAGTGTATTTGATAATTACTGCGAACTAAAGTTTTTTCTGATATGATTTAATCTATTGATATTTATAAGCTTTTATTTTTAAAAAAGTTGGCAAGTTAATTGATACTAGTAATGTAAGCAACTTAAATTTAGAAACTAAAGAGGTAAAGATTATGGGAATTTTCTCACGTTTTGCAGATATCGTTAACTCTAATATCAATGCTATTTTAGATAAAGCTGAAGACCCTGAAAAAATGGTTCGTCTTATTATCCAAGAAATGGAAGATACGTTGGTTGAAGTGCGTTCAACTTCAGCTAAAACGTTAGCAGAGAAGAAAGAGTTAACACGTCGTGTTGGGCAGTTAAATGAAGAAGTTGAACAGTGGCAAAGTAAAGCTGAATTGGCGCTCACTAAGGGTAGAGAAGATTTAGCTCGTTCAGCTTTACTGGAAAAGCAGAAGTCTGCTGATGCGGCTGCAAGTGTTCAAAATGAGTTAGAGCACGTTGAGTCACATATAGAGAAACTGCAACAAGAAGTGGCGACGCTACAAGATAAACTGGCTGATGCTAAAGCACGTCAAAAAGCCATTGTACTTCGTCAACGCTCAGCAGAGTCTCGTTTAGAAGTGAAAAAAGCGCTAGATAGTTCGAAAGTAGAAGATGCTTTAAATCGTTTCGAGCGTTACGAGTCTAAAATTGATGGTCTAGAGTCACAAGTTGAGTCGTATGACTTAGGTAAAAAGAACCTGGCTGACGAGATCGCTGATTTACAGAAAAACGAACAAGTTGATGATGAGTTAGCTGAACTTAAGAAAAAACTTGCTGGTAAATAATTGAGATAAAACGCATCGACTGACCAAGCTGTCGGTGCGAATAACATAGAACAAATAAGTCGCAGGAGTATCGAGTTATGGATCTTGAAGTATTAGTAGCACCAATTATTATTTTTATGCTGGTAGTGGCGCCATTATGGCTTGTACTTCACTATCGCAGTAAGAAACAGGTGAGTCAGGGGTTAAGCGAACATGAACATCGCCAGTTGCTTGAACTTGCAAGTAAAGCTGAAAAGATGGCAGAGCGTGTGGAAACACTAGAAGCAATCCTTGATCAAGAGGCGCCCGAGTGGAGACGTAAAATATGAGCAACATAAAGCGAGAACTTTATAGAGATCCAAAACGAGGAAAGCTGGCAGGCGTTTGTGCGGGGCTCAGTGATTACTTTAACATGGAGTTATGGTTAGTACGCATCTTGTTCATTACTGCAGTGTTGCTATCTGGTGGCCCATTATTTGTTGTTGTATACATTGCTTGTTGGTTCATTTTAGATAAAAAAAGTGATTATGTGACGACCCCTTCAACACATAAAGATGCAGACCCAATTGCAGTCAAATTTAAAGTTTGGCAAAAAGGAGAGCCACCAAGGCAGGCATTATTTGATCTAAAAGAGCGATTAAATCGTTTAGACGATCGAGTTCAATGCATGGAAACATACGTTACCTCTAGCGAATTTACGGTCAGTCGAGAAATTAATAAGTTATAGTTTATCGCACGTGATGTGGCGTTTAATACGCCACGGCTTACTTTGGTTCTGTAACTACGTTGTTCAGGAGTAACACTTAATTTATGAACACCAGACGCTTCAGTAAAGATACTTTTGAGAAACTTAAAAATAAAGCACAAAAAACCCTGCACAGAAGTTTAGATCAACACATTAAGTTAGCTGTCACTGGATTTAGTGGAAGTGGAAAAACGGCATTTATAACGGCATTGATAAAACATTTAACAACCCAAGCAGACAAGCAAAACCTGCCTTTTTTCGATGTTGCTAGAGAGCAAAGACTGATTGCCGTTAAGGCGATTCCGCAACGCGCGTTAGATATTCCCACATTTGATTATAACTGCGCAGTGAACTCTTTATTGGCAAACCCACCTAGCTGGCCTTCCTCTACTCAGCGTATTAACACATTGACACTTGCATTGAAGTTTGAAACACGTAACGCGCTTAAGCAGCACCTTTCACCTATAAGTACGGTTTATCTTGAATTAATTGATTACCCTGGAGAATGGTTGGTTGATTTACCGATGTTAAATCAAGATTATCAAACTTGGAGTAAGGAGGTGCTGACATTATTAAAGCAACCTCAATATATTGATTATGCAAAAGAGTTTTTAACGGCTGTGGGCACTTTCGATAGTGATGCGGTTGTTGATGAAACGATATTGAAAAAATTGTCTGAGCAATATCAAAGGCTACTTTTAAGTTTGAAACATCACACAAAGGTTGCTCAGTTACAACCAGGAAGAATGCTCATTCCCGGCGATTTGGCGGGCGCGCCGATACTGTTGTTTTTTCCATGTGATGGGGTAATGACAGTGAGTGATGAGACTCAGTATATGCATTTGGAAGCGCGTTTTAATGCATACAAGCAGCAGGTTATTGGCCCTTTTTATAAGCAGCACTTTTGCCAATTCGATAGGCAAATAGTGTTAGTTGATATATTAAGTGCTTTAGCTGATGGTCCAGATACTTTGCGAGAGCAAGAGCAGGCATTACGTAACATTGTGGATGTTTTTGATTATGGAAAATCAAATATGTTGAAACGACTGTTCTACCCAAAAATTGACAAAGTTTTATTTGCGGCGAATAAGTGTGACCATGTCAGCTATGAGCAGCAACCACAGCTCGCGAAATTGTTGCATAGTATGGTCCATGAGAAAAGTAATGACTTACGCTTTGCGGGTGTAGAAATAGACACAATGGCTGTTTCTGCAGTACAAAGTACGCAGCAAACTCAAGTTGTTGAATCAGGGAAAACCCTTAATTGTATTGTGGGAAAGCCAATTGATGAGCCCCACCAAATTACATTTTTGCCACCTCAACCTCCCACTCACTGTTTGAGCAAAGAGCAGTGGCCTGAGCAGGGTTTTGATTTTCTTTCTTTTGCCCCTTTGCCTGCAAAGTGTGGAAACTTAAGCCATGTTCGTTTAGATCATGTACTGCAATTTTTACTCGGAGATAAGTTACGATGACTGAGCAAAACGAGTTGCGTGCAGGGCGGCGCATTAAAATAGACAAGGTGCAGCAGCCAGAGCAATTGAAGGATGACTCACTGCTCACGGGTAAGCGTATTGTACAAGCCACATCAGTAGAGATAACACAAGTTGATGAAGCCGAGTCAGCGTTAGATCAAACACTCAAGCCTAAATCGTCAGGAATGAGTATTAAGCGATTGCTGTTTATCGGTTTAATGATTTTGATTGTTATTGAAAGTGTTTACAGCATTGTGGACGCAATTCAACGTTCATGGTTTTTGGGCGGTGTGTACATAGTAGTTTTGCTGCTAGCTTTAATCGTTGTGTTGCGCTTTACAATTGGAGAGTATCGCGCACTGCGATTACTCTCCAATCGCACCAGTACACAAAGTGATGCTTTAAGGCTTTTAAATAGCACTCAAATTGGAGAAGCGCAACAATGGTTGGCGCCGCTACTGACTTTACATACACCCGATGAAGTCCTTGAGTTTAAAGCAAGTATTAAGTCACACCATACTGACAAAGAGGTGTTACAGCTTTATCAAAATACATTACTGAAAAGCCAAGATGAACAAGCTAAAGCGTTAATTAATACACATGCGACGACAAGTGCAATGCTGGTAGCGTTAAGTCCAATGGCATTGTTAGATATGTTGGCGGTATTGTGGCGCGGAGTTCATTTAGTTGAAAAGCTGAGTCAGCATTACGGTATTCCGTTAGGTTATAGAAGTCGGATCACTTTGTATAGATTGTTACTTAAGCAAATGGTTTTTGCTGGCGCTGCGGAGCTTGTATCGGATTTAGCGTCGACAAGTCTTGGAGCTGAGTTATTGACGAAATTGTCAGCTCGCGCAGCACAAGGCTTAAGTGCAGGGGTATTTACAGCTCGGTTAGGGTACAAGGCTATGGAAATATGCCGGCCACTGCCACAACTAGAGCAGAAACCAAGGCTATTAAAGTCGACAATAGAAACAGTATTTACAACGCTGTTAAGTAAGGGAGACAATAAGCCTGCCAGCAAAGAGTGACAACAATTGTATACAAACTGTTGAAGTTAATCTTGCTCAGCTAGCCATCTTACCATCTGGCGTGCTTGTGAATTTTTATTCACTGATTTATTTATTAGGTAAATAAATTCAAGAATAACAACTTAACAGGCAATTTTATGAAGAAGTATCATGACAGCACGCAATGTATTCATGGACCAACCCACTTTGACGACCCACATGGTGCATTGACGGCACCTTTGTATCAAACATCAACCTTCAAATTCAAAGATGCAGCACAGGGAGCAGCTCGTTTTGCTGGGGAAGAGGCCGGTTACATTTACACGCGTTTAGGTAACCCAACTACGACAGAGCTAGAGCAAAAAGTAGCAGCACTAGAAGGCATGGAAAGTGCCGCAGCAACGGCGACCGGAATGGGTGCGGTATCGGCATCAGTTTTGAGCTTTTTAGAGCATGGCGATCATCTCATTGCGTCAAATGCGTTATACGGTTGTAGTTTTGCTCTTTTTTCGCATATGTTACCTAAGTTTGGTATTGACGTTACGTTCGTCGACATGACAGATGAAGCGCAGTTACAGGCCGCGATTCAGCCAAATAGTAAGATGTTGTTTGCAGAAACGCCAATTAATCCAAATATGACAGTACTAGATTTAGCGATGATAGGGCAATTTGCTAAGCAGCATAATTTAATCAGCGTTATTGATAATACATTCTTGACCCCATTGTTACAAAAGCCTAAAGACTTCGGTATTGATATTGTCATTCACAGTGCAACAAAATATTTGAATGGGCATGGAGATGTTGTCGCTGGTGTGGTGTGTGGTTCGCAAGAACATATAGAAGTGATTAAGTTGACGGTACTCAAAGATATTGGCGCAACAATCAGTCCACATGACGCATGGCTGATTAACCGTGGTCTGAAAACACTGGCTGTCCGTATGGCACGCCACTGTGAAAGCGCGCAAAAAGTGGCTGAATTTCTTGAGAAGCATAATAAAGTGAGCCAAGTATTTTATCCTGGATTGCCTTCTCATCCTGGGTATAAGTATTTAGGCGAACAAATGAAAGGGGCTGGTGGCGTTATTGCTTTTGAAATAGTAGGTTCTTTAGCGGATGGAGAATCATTTATCAATGCCACAGAGCTTTGCACGTTAGCTGTAAGTTTAGGTGATCCTGAAACATTAATTCAGCACCCAGCATCTATGACGCATTCACCTTACACCCCAGAAGAACGACAGGCAGCGGGTATTTCGGATGGTTTGATCCGTATATCGATTGGTTTGGAGGATGCAGAAGATATTATTGCTGATCTCGAACTCGCTTTTAACGCTTTTTAGCGTAAATATAAGTTTACTCTAGGTGTTTGTTTATAGCTTTAGATTGAGTGCTGTATTTATTTGTGTACATCTGTGTAATTAATTCATTACAAAACACACATATCTAGCAATGGCGTTATACGCCGTTGCTATTAAACTTTTGCTTACTTTTACATAGTATCGTTGTCACAAGTTAAAGCGCGGCCTTAGATGGCTGTGATAGGTAACAATGAAGGTTTCTATGGCTAAATCGAGCAAATATACTTCTAAGCAACCCGATGAAAATGGTGTGATTGCATGGAGTGACGAAGAGAATAAAATTTGGTCTGAACTAGTAGCACGTCAGCTGCAATGCATCGAAGGCAAAGCCTGTGATGAATACATGGACGGACTAAAAAAAATAAACCTACCACATGATCGTATTCCACAATTGTCAGAACTTAACGAAGTGTTAGGTCAAGAGACTGGCTGGCAAGTTGCGCCAGTACCTGCGCTCATTGATTTTGATGAATTCTTCCGTTTGCTTGCAAATAAGCAGTTTCCAGTTGCAACGTTTATACGTTCACGAGAAGAGTTTGATTATTTACAAGAACCAGATGTGTTCCATGAAATTTTTGGTCATTGTGCAATGTTAACTAACCCCGCATTTGCCGAGTTTACACATAAATATGGTCAGTTGGGTTACGCAGCAGAAAAGAAAGATCGTGGGTATTTAGCGCGATTATATTGGTTTACTGTTGAGTTTGGGCTAATGCAAACGAAAGATGGCCTACGTATATATGGTGGTGGGGTGCTATCAAGCCCAGGTGAAACACAATATGTTTACTCTGGTACGCCAGAAATTCAACCTCTGGACGTGAGTGATGTGTTACGTACGCCGTATCGCATTGATATAATGCAGCCAATCTATTACACGATTAATTCTATCAATGATCTGTTTGATATTTCACAGATGGATATTATGTCATTGGTTGCCAAGGCAAAAGAGTTAGGCTTATTTGAGCCAAAATTTCCACCGAAACAAAAACTAGCAAGTTAAGGATTTTAAATGTCTGATTTAAGTGCACAAAAATGTGAAGCGTGTCGTGCTGATGCGCCTAAAGTGTCAGATGAAGAGTTAGCAGTATTAATAAAACAGATCCCTGATTGGGTACCTGAAGTACGTGATGGGATCATGCAGTTAGAGAGAGTTTTTAAATTTAAAAACTTCAAACTCGCATTAGAATTTACGAATAAGGTTGGCGCAATGGCCGAAGATGAAGGTCATCACCCTGGCTTATTGACTGAGTGGGGCAAAGTGACCGTCACTTGGTGGAGCCATTCTATAAAAGGGTTACACAAAAATGATTTTGTGTGTGCTGCGAAAACAGATGATGTATTTGCCGCACTATAATTTTTGAATAATCCATCTCTTAGGTTATTTTAAAAAGCGCTATGTGAAGTATTCAAATAAAGAAATACTTCATCAAGCGCTTTTTTTTGGCTTATGCCAGACGAGCTGTTGATCAGTCGTCTATTGAGCGTAATAGTGCATTAATCCCGACTTTTTCACGCGTTTGTTGGTCTACTTTCTTAACGATGATTGCTGCATATAAGCTATGGGAACCATCTTTACTCGGTAGAGAGCCTGGAACTACAACGGCGCCCGCTGGTACGCGTCCGTAATGCACTTCGCCTGTTTCACGGTCATAAATGCGGGTACTTTGAGAAATGTATACACCCATTGAAATGACCGCACCTTCTTCAACAATCACACCTTCAACGATTTCTGAACGTGCACCAATGAAGCAGTTGTCTTCAATGATCGTTGGATTTGCTTGTAAAGGCTCTAATACCCCGCCGATGCCAACGCCGCCAGATAGATGTACATTTTTACCTATTTGCGCACATGAGCCAACAGTAGCCCATGTATCGACCATAGTGCCTTCATCGACATACGCGCCAATGTTGACATATGAAGGCATGAGTACCACATTTTTGCCAACAAAGCTGCCTTGACGAGCTACTGCGTTTGGTACAACACGCATGCCACCTTGGCGAAATTGCTCGGGGGTATAATCGCTGAACTTTAACGGTACTTTGTCGTAGAATTGATTCACACCGTCATTCATAGGCTGGTTGTCACGAATTCTAAATGACAACAATACGGCTTTTTTTAACCACTGATGAACAACCCACTCACCACTTACTTTTTCAGCAACTCTTGCTGCGCCTGAATCCAATAAGCCCAAAGATTGGATTATTGCGTTGTACACTTCTTCTGAAACTTGGCTTGGTGAGATCCCGTCTCTTTGCTCCCAAGCTTGCTCAATAATGCTCTTTAAATCAGACATAGTTTCCTCTTTACTCTGTTTCTGCATTTAATTTTTTCATCAAGTCACGATGTAATGCTGCTTTGTGCTCTTCTGCAAGAGCTTGATAGTCTGCGTTTGATATTACAAAGAAATCTTCGGCTCGTTCCCCTACCGTTGTAATTCTTGCCGCGTGAATATGTAATGAATTAGCTTGAAAAACCTCAGCTATTTTTGTCAGTAGGCCAGGTATATCTATGGCCTGAATTTCAATGAGATTACGGTTTACTCGGGCGTGGGGGCGTACAATGACTTTTGGTTTAATATTAAAGTCTTTGAATCGATGAGAACGGTTCTTTTTAGTCCGAATTTTTTTCTTTGGATCTTTTAATATTGCTTCTAAGCCACGGCGTATAGAGTTCGCACGGCTCCCGCTCATAGGGTCGCCACTGACTTCTAATATAACAAAATTGTACACGACAGAATTATCTTTGGTCGTCATGACCTGAGCGTGTTGTATTTGTGCTTTCTTAGAGCCAATAACGGTAAGTAATTTTGCAAATAAATTGGCATTGTATGGACTGTAAACAAAAACCTGTGTACCACCATGCATTGCTTTTTCGCCTACCACAACACAAGATGCATTTAGATCGTTGGTTTTTAGTAAATGCTCACTGTGCCAAGAGATTTGTTGTTCACTGAAGGCGGTAAAATAGTTTGCTTTAAATCGAGACCAAATAAGGTCTATTTTTTCTTCCTCATATTCTAAATTAATGAGTCTTTGTTTTGCTTGTTTCTTTTTATCTCGAATTTGATCCCGCATATCCATTGGGTTTTCAAGACCTAGCCTTAGAGCGTGCTGAGAGTGTAAATAAAGCTCACGGAGTAAGGTGTTTTTCCAATCATTCCAGAGGTTATCATTGGTTGCGCGAATATCAGCAACTGTTAAGCAATATAAGTAATCGAGTTGGCGCTCATTTTTTACAATTGAAGCAAACTCAGCAATCACATCAGGGTCATTAATATCTTTGCGTTGTGCCGTTACAGACATTAATAGGTGGTTGGCCACTAACCAAGATACTAATCGCGCATCTGAGTTGGTGAAACCGTGCACTTTACAAAAAGCGAGTGCATCAACAGCGCCAAGTTCAGAGTGGTCTCCACCACGTCCTTTAGCAATGTCATGAAAAATTGCTGCCAAGTAAAGCAATTCAGGCTTGTCCATTCGCGTGATAATTTCGCTGCAAATAGGGAATTCTTTTTTACGGTCTTTTTCAGTGTAAAGGTAGATATTATTGATGAGTTTATGGGTATGTTCATCAACGGTATAGGCATGGAATAAGTCAAACTGCATTTGGCCAAAAATATTACGCCATTGTGGTAAATAGGCTGCAATTAGACCATGCTTATGCATCAAGGTGAATGCTCTTCCCATGCCATTAGGGTGTTTAATTAAACGTAAGAAAGCATCTCGGCATCCCGCATAGTCTTGTAGGTCACCCAGCAATCTGCGGCGTACCTGACGCATTGTTCTAATGGTACTTGGTTCGATACTTGTGATTTCAGGGTGCTCTGCAATATGTTCAAATAATACAAAGAGTTGTTCCCTACGGAAAAAAACAGAGGGATTTTTTACCCCTATTTTATTTCCGATTCGTTCGAAATTTTCATCAAGGGAGACAGCTGTACGCTCCAATTGATCCGGTAAAATACTCTGTTCAAAATACGACAATAGCATTTGATTCATTTCACGAACGCGGCTCATGATCCTGAACAACCGCTTCATCATACGCTCAACCGATGCTTTCCCCTCAGAGCCAAAACCAAGAATTTCAGCAGCATGGGGTTGATAATCAAAAAGCAGCCTATTTTCACTTCGACCTGCTGCTAAATGCAGCGCAAAACGAATGTTCCATAAATTTTCTAAGCACTCAAGAAGCTCTTGATATTCTTCGTGTGTTAAATAACCATGATTGATTAACTCTTCAAGAGTTTCGGCGTGAAAGTGCTTTTTAGCAACCCAGAAAATGGTTTGTACATCTCTCAATCCGCCAGGGTTTTCTTTAATATTTGGCTCTAGGTTGTAAGCCGTACCGTGGCACTTTCTGTGTCGAACTTTTTGCTCATCAACTTTTGCGAGAAAGAAGTCAGCAGATTGCCAAATAGGGGTCTCCACAATATGACTTCTGAGTCTTTCAAATTCAACATGATTACCACAGATTAGACGGCTTTCGAGTAGACTCGTAGTGAAGTGTACATCTTGTTTTTTTTGGTCAAGCACCTGTTCGTGCGTGCGTACACTGTGGCCAATTTCTAGATTTAGATCCCAAAGTAGGGTGACAAACTGCTCAAGTGCAGAGGTCATAGTTGCATTTGGAGTGTCATTAACAAGCAATAAAAAATCAATATCAGAGTAAGGGTGTAATTCCCCTCGACCATAGCCGCCGACGGCAATGAGGGCTAACTCAGGATAACGAGCTAAGCCAGTATCATTGAATAACTTTATCAGCAGTCTATCAATAAACTCTGCGCGAGAGTTGATCAGGTTACGAACTGGTTGTTTCGAAAACTCATTGCTAAGCCACTTATAAAAGTAAGCGGCACAATCTTTTAAGTCACACAGTTGCTCTGCATTATCGAGCAGTGTTTTTACTTTATTAGGCAATGCCACAACAGGCTCCCTGCATCTTATTCTTGGTGGGTGCTAAGGGTTAAATTGATCTGAATAGTCTATTCAAGCTCAATACCATCGCAAAGGTATTGAGCTTAGCTTACTGACTTGAGCACAAAGGGCAACGCTTGATTGCCATTTTTTGCTTTGTTTTTAGCTTCGTGAGCAAAGCACCGACAGAGCTTTACTCAGCGAAGATTTTACAGCGAAGCATTTATTATTGTGCTGGATGTTCAATAATTTTGTCGATCGTATCATCGTTGCGGTGAGTTAAGATCTCAACACCATTGTCAGTGACAAGTAGTGTGTGTTCCCACTGGGCTGAAAGGCTTCGGTCTTTCGTTACAACCGTCCAATTGTCTTTTAGCACTTTACATTGACGCTTACCCGCATTAACCATAGGCTCAATGGTTAAACACATCCCTGCTTTTAATGTTTCACCAGTGCCCGCTTTACCGTAATGCATGACTTGCGGTTCTTCGTGGAACTCGGCGCCAATACCATGACCGCAATATTCGCGAACGATTGAGTAATTAAAGCCTTCTGCGTATTTTTGAATTGCAGCACCTAGGTCACCCAAACGCACGCCAGGTTTTACCATTTTGATCGCGAGATACAAACTTTCTTGTGTGATTTCAGCAAGGCGTTTACCTTGGATGTTTGGGGTTCCGACATGAAACATTTTCGATGTGTCGCCATGATAACCATCTTTGATAACGGTAATATCGATATTGACACTGTCACCGTCTTTCAGCGCTTTGTCATTTGGGATACCATGACAAATTACGTGATTAACAGACGTACAAATTGATTTTGGGAAACCATGATAATTAAGTGGAGCAGGAATGCCTTGTTGCTCGTTAATGATGTAATCATGACAAATTGTATTTAGCTCGTCTGTTGTGACCCCTGGCTTCACAAAAGGCTCTATCATTTCTAGTACTTCTGCCGCTAAACGCCCAGCAATACGCATCTTTTCGATCTCATCAGGGGTTTTAATCACTGCACTCATTCAGACTCCAAGTCGGTTATTTTAAGTTTATTTCAACGCACAATTTTTATACTGATTGTTGAGTTCTGTTATTTTATATGGTATAAAGCGCGCCGTCTTTTTACAAATTTATCTTAGAGATGTTTGTATTTAAGGCAACCACAATTTTATTTTAACACACACACATATCGACACATACACTTGGGTGCATGTCTTAGTAAAATACTGAACATGTTGGTGCTATGGGATATGTGGAGGCTTAACCCTAACTAACTTAGAGGAAATTAAAATGGCAAACGTTTCAATGCGCGATATGCTTCAAGCTGGTGTTCACTTCGGTCACCAAGCACGTTACTGGAACCCAAAGATGAAGCCTTTCATCTTCGGCGCTCGTAACCGTGTACATATCATCAACCTTGAAAAAACTGTACCAATGTTCAACGATGCACTTAAGTTCTTACAGAACGCGGCTTCTAACAAAGGTAAAATTCTTTTCGTAGGTACTAAGCGCGCTGCAAGCGAAGCAGTTAAAGAGTCAGCTCTTCAAAGTGAGCAGTTCTACGTAAATCACCGTTGGTTAGGTGGTATGTTGACTAACTGGAAAACAGTTCGTCAATCAATCAAGCGTCTTAAAGACCTTGAAACTCAAAGCCAAGACGGTACTTTCGAGAAGCTAACTAAAAAAGAAGCGTTAATGCTTACTCGTGAAATGGAAAAGCTTGAAAAGAGCCTTGGCGGTATCAAAGATATGGGCGGTCTTCCAGACGCTATCTTCGTTATCGATGCAGATCACGAGCACATTGCAATTCGCGAAGCTAACAACCTAGGTATTCCAGTAGTATCAGTAGTTGATACTAACTCGAACCCAGATGGTGTTGATTTCATCATCCCAGGTAACGACGATGCAATCCGTGCTATCCAGCTTTACACTGGCGCTGTTGCAACTGCTATCACTGAAGGCCGTGAAAGCAATATCGTTGCTCAAGCAGAGAACGACGATTTCGTTGAAGCTGAGTAATTAGCTGTCATCAAGTCTTCATCAATTCGTGATGAAGACTTGATATTCTTGAAGAGCGGTCATCCCGCTTCCCTAAACATATTCAGATCTGAGGATATACTAATGGCTGTAACTGCTGCCCTAGTTAAAGAATTACGCGAGCGTACTGGCGCTGGCATGATGGATTGTAAAAAAGCGCTAACTGAAACTGCTGGTGACATTGAACTAGCAATTGAAAACATGCGTAAGAGCGGTGCTGCAAAGGCTGCTAAGAAAGCAGGTAACATTGCTGCTGAAGGCACAATCCTTATCAAAGAAGGCGCAGGTTTCGCTGCACTTCTAGAAGTTAACTGTCAAACAGACTTCGTTGCTAAAGATGAGAGCTTCCTTGCGTTCGCTAACTCTGTACTAGACGTTGCTGCAACTTCTAAAGTTGCTGTTGCTGAGCTTCAAGCACAGTTTGAAGAAGCACGTGTTGCATTAGTTGCTAAAATCGGTGAAAACATCAACGTTCGTCGCGTTGAGTACATCGACGGTGCAAGCCTTTCTACATACCGTCACGGTGAGCGTATCGGTGTTGTTGTTGCTGGTGAAGCTGATGCGGAAACGCTTAAGCACGTAGCGATGCACGTTGCTGCATCTAAGCCTGAGTACGTAAACCCTGAAGACGTACCTGCAGACGTAGTTGAAAAAGAAAAAGCGGTTCAAATCGACATCGCGATGAACGAAGGCAAGCCTGCTGAAATCGCTGAGAAAATGGTTGTTGGTCGTATGAAGAAGTTCACTGGTGAGATTTCTCTTACTGGTCAAGCGTTCATCATGGAACCTAAAAAATCTGTTGGCGATATCCTTAAAGAAAAAGGCGCAACAGTATCTAACTTCGTACGTTTAGAAGTTGGCGAAGGTATCGAGAAGAAAGAAGAAGATTTCGCTGCTGAAGTTGCTGCTCAAATCGCAGCTGCAAAAGGCGAGTAATCTCTCTTTTCTCAGCAAAAAAAGCAATGAGGTCATAATGGCGGATTTGCTTTTGCTTCAACGCTGAAAATTCTTTAAAATAACCGCGCATTTATGACTTTCATAAGCGCGGTTATTTTTTATCTCACTTTTACAAATGGCCCGGAAACTATGACTATCAATCGAAAACCTGTTTTTAGACGCGTTCTTCTCAAACTAAGCGGTGAAGCTTTAATGGGAGATGAAGGCTTTGGCATTGATCCAAAAGTATTGGATCGTATGGCACAAGAAATAAAAGAATTAGTAGAGCTCGACGTAGAAGTGGGTTTAGTTATCGGGGGCGGTAACTTCTTACGAGGTGGTTCATTGGCTGAAGCGGGTATGAACCGCGTAGTAGGCGACCACATGGGTATGCTTGCAACCGTGATGAACGGTTTGGCTATGCGTGATGCACTGCACCGTGCGTTTGTAAACTGTCGTTTAATGTCGGCAATTCCACTGAACGGCGTATGTGACGCGTACAACTGGGCTGAAGCAATTAGCTTGTTAAAGTCTGGCCGAGTTGTTATTTTCTCAGCGGGTACGGGTAATCCATTTTTCACAACTGATTCAGCTGCATGTCTACGAGGTATTGAAATTGAAGCCGATACTGTGATTAAAGCGACAAAAGTTGATGGCGTATTTAGCGATGACCCAGTTAAGAACCCTGATGCAACCTTGTATCGTCATTTGACGTACAATGAGATCATTGATCAAGAATTAAAGGTGATGGACTTAGCGGCATTTACGCTAGCACGTGACCATAATATGCCTTTAAGCGTATTTAACATGAATAAACCTGGCGCGTTAAAACGTGTCATTATGGGCGAAGAAGAGGGCACTCTTATCTCTTCAGCACCTTCTGAATAATCAAACAAGACTAGGATTGAATTGTGATTAACGATATTAAAAAAGACGCGCAAGAGCGCATGCAAAAAAGTGTGGCAGCCCTAGCTAGCCAACTTTCTAAAATTCGTACTGGCCGTGCACACCCTGCATTGCTAGACGGTATCATGGTTTCATATTATGGTGCAGATACACCACTAAACCAAGTTGCAAACGTCTCAACAGAAGACTCTCGTACATTGACGATTAGTGTATTTGATAAGTCTTTGGCTCAGGCTGTTGAAAAAGCAATTATGTCATCTGATTTGGGCTTAAACCCTATGTCTGCAGGCACGATTATTCGCGTACCATTACCTCCGCTAACCGAAGAGCGCCGTAAAGACTTAATCAAAATAGTGCGTGGTGAAGTAGAAGGCGGTCGTGTTGCTATCCGTAATATTCGCCGTGATGCCAATGGTGATATTAAATCTTTATTAAAAGATAAAGACATTTCTGAAGATGAAGCACGTCAAGCTGAAGATGAAGTTCAGAAGTTGACAGACAAGTTTGTTAAGGAAATGGATACACAATTGAGCGCAAAAGAAGCTGAGTTGATGGAAATCTAAGCAGTTCGAAATTATTAGTTTTGCAACGCTGTCTAGGGTATACTAGGCGGCGTTTTTTTTTATAGAAATCGGGATTTATGAGTTTAAGCGCTGACACAATTTCGCAGCAATCTTTGCCAAAACACGTCGCTATTATTATGGATGGTAACGGACGATGGGCGCAATCTCGCAATCGCCCACGTACATATGGCCATAAAAAGGGCGTTGATGCGGTTCGTACGGCAGTACAGTTTTGTTCGAAACTTAACATTGAGTCTCTCACTTTATTCGCATTTAGTAGCGAGAACTGGCGTCGGCCAGAAGATGAAGTCAGTACACTGATGGAATTATTTCTATTTGTGTTAACTAAAGAAGTAAAAAAGCTTCATAAAAATAATGTTAAATTGAATGTTATTGGTGAAATTTCTCGTTTTCCGAACTCGTTACAAGAACGAGTTGCAGTAGCACATGCGTTAACTGAGAATAATACCGGCCTGCAGCTAAATATTGCTGCAAATTATGGTGGTCGTTGGGATATTACCCAAGCGGCACAAAAACTTGCTATTGAGGCTAGTGAAGGAAAAATTCAGCCAAGTGATATCACGGAAGAAGCAATAACTAACCATCTTTCTATGGCACATCAAAGTGAATTAGACTTATTAATACGAACTGGTGGTGATTGTCGTATTAGTAATTTTTTGCTTTGGCAAGCAGCGTATGCTGAACTCTATTTCACAGATACACTTTGGCCTGACTTTAATGAAGAGGCGTTTGCAGAGGCCATTGCATGTTATGTATCTAGAGAGCGACGCTTTGGCTGCACAGGCGATCAAATAAAAGAATTACTCGCAGTGTCAAAAGTAACAAGTTAAAGGTAATTAATTTGCTTAAACAACGTATTATAACTTCAGTGGTTCTTGCGCCGCTGGCTTTGCTTTTGGTTTTTTATACACCATTAGCTTTATTTAGTTTTATCGCAGCAGCTATCGTACTGCTAGGTGCTTGGGAGTGGTCTGCTTTTATGGGGCTCGGGAGAGTGCGTCAGCGTTTGTCAGTTGTTGCATTGATGGGCATCATCATTTCCATATTGCATACCCATTGGCCGATAGAGTCCTTATGGCAACAGGGTAAGTTAGTTGCCGATGCAAATTATATATTTACCCTGGCTTTTGCCTGGTGGCTGGTCGCAACGTTTTTGGTTTTTAAGTACCCTTCAATGAGCAGAGCGTGGAATGAGGGCATAATTATGCGTGCCATTGCAGGCATATTAACGCTCATTCCGCTTTGGTTAGCGCTTAATGTGATGCGCAGTGCAGAGTATGAACAGTCTCAACAATATGGGTCAACTCTCATAATGGTGGTACTTGGTATTGTATGGAGTGCGGATATCGGTGCATACTTTGCGGGTAAAAATTTCGGTAAGCGCAAATTAATGCCCAAAGTGAGCCCCAATAAAACCATTGAAGGTTTGCTTGGCGGGGTTGTAACTTCTGTGATATTTGTTTTGCTTTTTTGTTATTTTGCAGAAGTTGAATCACACCAATGGCTATTATATTCAGGGCTCACAATCGGTGTCGCGCTATTTTCTGCGATTGGAGATTTGCTCGAGAGCATGTTTAAGCGCGAAGCTGGTTTAAAAGATTCAGGATCTATTTTACCTGGGCATGGTGGCATACTCGACCGAATAGATAGTTTGACTGCGGCAGCGCCCATCTTCGCTTTATGTTACGCTTGGATTGTTACTCTATGAGTATGAAAAACAATGTTGTAATACTGGGAGCGACAGGCTCGATCGGACTTTCTACAATTGATGTTATTGAAAGAAATAAAGATGAGTATACGATTTTTGCATTAGCCGCAGGTACAAATGTGGCTAAAATGACGTCATTGTGTGTTACACACCATCCCCAGTATGCAGTGATGCACTGTGAAAGAGCGGCTAAGCAGCTTAAAGATGCTTTAAAACATACCTCGGTTAAAGTTTTGAGCGGCACTCAAGCTATGTGTGATGTGGCTGCCCATAACAATGTAAATACAGTTATGTCAGCAATTGTTGGTGCAGCTGGGTTGTTACCGACGCTTGCAGCCGTTGAAGCTGGTAAAAAGGTGTTGTTAGCAAATAAAGAGTCGCTAGTGATGTCTGGCCAGTTATTTATGGACAAAGTAGCACGACACGGTGCCACTTTATTGCCTATAGATAGTGAGCACAATGCAATTTATCAATGTTTGCCACAGGCGTTTCAACGCAATACTGATTTAGGTATACACCATCAAGGGATCAGTAAAATTTTGCTAACTGGGTCAGGTGGTCCGTTTTTGACGCGAGACTTAGCCACACTCCCGAGTGTGACAGTGAGTGAAGCTGTTGCACATCCAAACTGGTCTATGGGCCAAAAAATCTCAGTAGATTCAGCAACAATGATGAATAAAGGACTTGAGTTTATTGAAGCCAAGTGGCTTTTTAATTGTACAGCTGAAGATATCGAAGTGGTCATTCATCCGCAAAGTATGATCCATTCTATGGTGCAATATAAAGATGGCTCTGTCATCGCTCAGATGGGCCAACCTGATATGAGAACCCCCATAGCTTACGGTTTGGCTTATCCAGAACGGATTGATGCAGGTGTACAGCCTCTTGATTTTTCTAGCATAGCAAACTTTACCTTTACAAAACCAGATTTTGAGCGCTATCCAAACTTGGCATTGGCAATGGATGCGTGTAAGTCCGGGCAGGCCGCAACGACAACGATTAATGCTGCAAATGAAATTGCTGTCGCTGCGTTTTTGGCTCAGCAGATCGGCTTTTGTGATATCTATAGAGTAAATGCTGAGGTGCTTGCTAAATCGACATTAACCTCATTAAATTCGGTACAGGAAATTATGGCTCAGGATGCTCAAGCTAGGTTACTGGCAAAACAATGTATTAGTGAATTGAGATAATTATGTTTGAATTTTTCTGGAACTTAGGCTCATTTATTTTAGCATTGGGTATTTTAGTAACCGTGCATGAGTATGGTCATTTTTGGGTTGCACGCAAAGCCGGTGTGGAGGTTTTGCGCTTTTCAATTGGCTTTGGAAAACCATTATTCAAATGGCATGATAAGTTAGGTACTGAGTATGTTATTGCTTTGATACCGCTTGGCGGTTACGTCAAAATGCTTGATGCACGAGTTGATACTGTACCTGCTGATAAGCAGCATTTGGCTTTCGATAGTAAGCCTGTTTTATCTAAGATAGCCATCGTTTCAGCAGGCCCCATTGCAAACTTTTTATTCGCTATTTTTGCGCTTGCCGTGATGTATATGATTGGGGTGCAGAATGTAAAACCGGTTGTTGGCGGGGTTGCAGAACATAGTCGGGCAGCAACGGCAAACTTTCTACCTGGCGACCATATTTTGCAGTTGGGTGATAAGGCAGTCTCTTCATGGCAAGAGGTTACTTTTGGCTTAATGAGTCATTTAGGTGAACAAGAAGTACAGGTTAAAGTACAAGACGCAGAGAATAAAATTCAGTTACGAACGATTGCGCTTAATGGCTGGAAGCTTGATAAACAAGACGAAGCTCCACTTCAGTCTATTGGTATTGAGCCTTTTAGACCTGCATTAACATTAACTTTAGGCCATATTCAAACTGGTTCGGCAGCGGATAAAGCAGGTCTTAAAGTGGGGGATACGATTGTATCGATTAATGAAATTGACGTCGTTGATTGGCAGTCCTTAGTTGATAAAATAAAAGTCTCGGCCAAACAACCTTTGCGTTTTTCTATTCGTCGAGCAAGTAATGTGCAATTGCTTACGGTTATTCCTGAAGCGAAACAGATGAGCGATGGGCGCTCTATCGGGTACTTAGGAGTTGTGCCTCAGTTAGAAAAGTGGCCTAACGGATATATTGAAACTAGACAGTACGGTCCTTTGGATAGTATGGTGCTGGGCATAAAAAAGACGTATGAGCTTATCAGTCTGAGTTTTGATATGATTGGCAACTTAATCACAGGTCAAGTATCAGTAAAAAACTTAAGCGGGCCTGTCGGAATTGCCGTTGGCGCTGGAAATAGCGTGAGCTATGGCATAGTTGCCTTTTTGAGCTTTTTAGCTTTGATTAGTGTTAATTTAGGTGTTTTTAACTTATTACCTCTACCAGTCTTGGATGGTGGGCACTTAATGTATTACATAATTGAACTAATCCGTAAAAAACCAGTCTCTGAAAAGACACAAGAGTTAGGGTTTAAGGTTGGTGCCTTGTTATTAATCGCTCTAACATGTTTTGCTTTATTAAATGATGTATCGAGACTGTAGCTCGAATTGGTGTATACAACACCCGTCACAGCGTTATGACGCTAATTGTTGTAAAGGATAAAGATAATAAAATGCCTATAAAAAAACATCTCGCAGTTACCAGTTTACTGGGCGCAAGTTTTGCCGCACTTGGGCAAAATACCTTTATCGTAGAAGACTTAAAGGTTGAAGGGCTACAGCGCGTAGCTTTGGGAGCAGCACTTACGCATATTCCAATTAATGTTGGTGATTCTGTAGATGACTACACGATTTCACGTACCATAAAAGCGCTCTATAAGTCGGGTCACTTTGATGACATCGCTGCATTACGTGATGGTAACCAGGTTATTTTCAAAGTTCGTGAAAGACCCACGATTGCTTCAATTGAGTTTGATGGAAACAAAGACATCAAAGACGAGCAGTTAAATGAAAGCCTAGAAGGTCAGGATATTCGAGCGGGTGAGCCTTTAGATAAAACAGTATTAGACAATATTGAAAAAGGGCTTATCGAGTTCTTTCATAGTATTGGTAAATACAATGCGAAACTTGAAGTCAATATTGTTGATTTACCTCGAAACCGTGTGCGATTAATGCTTGAATTTGACGAAGGTGATGCAGCCTCTGTTCGACAAATCAATCTGGTAGGTAATGAGTTATTTTCTGATGAAGAGTTGTTAAAGCTTGCCGATTCTCAACAAGATTTACCTTGGTGGAAATTCATGTCGAATGACCGCTATCAAAAGCAAACGATTGAAGGCGATTTAGAAAAAATCCGTAGCTATTATTTAGACCGAGGGTATTTTCGTTTTAATATTGACTCAACACAAGTATCGGTAAGTCCAGAGCGTGAGTCAGTTTATGTTACGGCTAATTTGACTGAGGGTGAAAAGTATTCAGTTAAAAGTTTTGACTTCATCGGTGATTTATTGGGAAGAGAAGAGCTGATTAAAAGTGTGATCCCATTACGCGCTGGTGAGCTTTATAATGGTTCAATCGTTACTTCATCTGAAGAGTTTATTAAAAGCTATCTAGCACGGTTTGGTTATGCCAATGCTGAAGTTCGTACCATTCCAGAAGTTGATGATGAGAATAAAGAAGTGAAACTCACTTTATCGGTTAATCCCGGTAAACGTGTGTATGTTCGCCGTATCATGGTCAATGGTAACCAGGTGACCGCTGATGAAGTGGTACGTCGAGAAATGACGCAACTTGAAGGGGCGTGGTTGTCCAATCAAAGTCTTGAACGTTCTAAGTTACAAATACAGCGCTTACCTTATATGGAAAGTGTTGAATTTGAAGTTAAACCAATTACAGGAATTGACGACCAAGTTGACGTAGACTTTGATGTAAAAGAGCAACCTGCAGGTAGTTTTCAGGCCGGTGTTGCATATGGCTCATATGCAGGAATGCAATTTAATGTCGGTGTCAGTGAATCCAACTTTTTAGGTACGGGTAACCAAGTTGCTTTTAATGTGAGTACAGCAAAAGGTTCTGACCGATATAGTGTGTCGTATACAAACCCGTATTTTACCCCAGATGGTGTATCTCAAGGCAGTAGTATTTTCTTTAGTAATTACGATGCGAGTAAATTCAGCTTAGTTGAGTACAAGTCACGTAGTTATGGTTTAGGTACGAGCTTTGGTTTCCCTATTGACGCAGTAAATAGAATTAACTTTGGTGGCCGTTGGATTGAAGAGTCATTATCAGATATTGCTGATTATGAGCAAACACGTATTTTACGTTTGAGTTTCCTTGATCCCGAAAACCCTGAAGCTGATTTTGACTTCACTAAGTACGAGCTGAGTTTAGGTTGGTCTCGAGTGACAGTTAACCGTGGTATGTTCCCTACCGATGGTTCCCGTCAAACGTTGAAGTTGACAGCAACAACACCGAATTCAGATCTGAATTATTTTAAATTGAATTATGATTCACGTTTCTATTGGCCAATAAGTAACGATCATCGCTGGGTATTTTCAGCGAGAGCGGCCCTTGGTTACGGTAACGGTTATGGCGAAACGAATGGCTTTGAACAGATTCTACCTTTCCAAGAATTCTTTCGCATAACAGAAATGGAATTGCGTGGATTTGATAGAAATACAATTTTACCGCAAGCGATTCAACGCATTCCAACATCGATCCCTGGCTCGATATTACCAGATGGTACATCGACGGGCAGTATTGGCGGAAACCCTGAATTTGATAGACTTCAATTTGGTGGCCGTATCGGTGGCAATGCAAAAGCAATTGCAGGTGCGGAATTGATAGTACCGACACCGTTCTTAGATGAAGATAACACCAACTCAGTAAGAACGAGCTTATTTATTGATGCTGCGAATGTTTGGGATACAGAATTTGATGTAGATAGATACCTACATTTGCCAGAAGATCAATATAAAAAATTGTCTGATTATTCAGATCCAACAAGATTTAGGGTTTCAGCGGGTTTATCTATTCAATGGATTTCACCAATGGGGCCAATGTTGATTAGTTTTGCTCATCCGTTAAGAAAAGAAGAAGACGATGAAACGAAAACAATCAGCTTTAATATCAGTAATACATTCTAAGGAGTAAATTTGTGAACAAACTATTTAAAACGACAGCAATGGCTTTAATGGCCACACTAATGATGGGTACGTCTGCGAGTGCATTAGCACATAAAGTAGGTATTGTTGATATGCAACAAGTCTATAAGCAGATCCCACAGATGGCTAAAATAGAGCAGCAGTTACTCACAGAGTTTGCAGAGCGTCGTCAAGAACTTGAGAAAATTCAAGGTGATATCCGTTTTGAAGCTGAAAAGTTTAAGCGTGAAAGTGCCACGATGAGTGACGAGCAAAAGGCAACACTGCGTGACAAGATTCAAGGCATGCAAAAAGTGTTGGCTGAAAAAGGTCGCCCATTAGAGCAAGAGATTAAAACTCGTCAAAGCCAAGAGCTTGCTAAAGTACAAGACGTTATTATCAAAACGATTCAAAGCGTTGCCAAAAAAGGAAAGTTTGACGAAGTAAGAGTAAAAGATACCACTATCTACTTTAATCCTGATAAAGTAACAGACCTTTCTAGCAAAATTGTTGATGCGGTAAGCAAAAAATAATGACCAAACAGTTTACTTTGGGTCAACTAGCGACGCATTTAGGTGCGTCACTAGTCGGTGATAGTGATTATCAGATTGATAAAATCGCGACATTACAAAAAGCCGGCCCAACAAACATCGCTTTTTTAGCGAATAAGAAATACCGTAACCAACTGGCTGACACAAATGCTGGTGCGGTTATTGTGTCTGAAGATGATGCAGAGTATTTTTCTGGCAATAAGATTGTTGTAAAAAATGCTTATACTGCATACGCTTACTTGGCACAAATGATGGACACTACTCCTGTGTCTGCATCAAATATTCATTCATCAGCCGTTATTCATGGCAGTGTGAATTTAAGCCAAGATGTGAGTATCGGTGCGAATGCAGTGATTGAAGCCGGATCTGTCATAGGCAAGAATGTCCAAATTGGTCCAGGATGTTTTGTCGGCCAAAATACAGTCATTGGTGATAACACTAAATTGTGGGCCAATGTGACGGTTTATCATGATGTTACCATAGGTGACAATTGTTTATTTCAATCTGGCTGTGTAATCGGTAGTGACGGTTTTGGTTACGCGAATGA
Source organism: Pseudoalteromonas sp. MMG005 (assembly GCF_018101015.1). Classification (NCBI taxonomy): domain Bacteria; kingdom Pseudomonadati; phylum Pseudomonadota; class Gammaproteobacteria; order Alteromonadales; family Pseudoalteromonadaceae; genus Pseudoalteromonas; species Pseudoalteromonas sp. MMG005. The sequence goes on from NZ_JAGJEK010000002.1 coordinate 307,575, forward strand.
GGCTGGTAAGTGGATAAAAATTCCTCAAGTCGGCGCTGTGAATATTGGTAATAACGTAGAAGTTGGCGCGAATACCGTTATTGACCGTGGCGCATTAGATGATACGATCATTCATGATAATGTTATTTTGGATAATTTAATTCAAATTGCACACAACGTTGAAATTGGAGAAGGGACAGCTATTGCAGGTGCAACGGTTGTAGCAGGAAGCGTGACAATCGGTAAGCATTGTCAAATCGCGGGCTTGGTTGGGATCAATGGACATATTGATATTTGCGATGGCGCTATCATTACAGGTATGACAATGATTACTAAAGCCATTACTAATTCAGGTGTTTATTCATCTGGAATACCGCACTCAACGAATAAAGAATGGCGTCGAAATATTGCCCATTTTCGTAATTTATCAGAGTTCAAGCAGCGTTTGAAGTCGTTAGAAACACTGACTGAGCACTTAAAAAACATTGATGAATAAAAAGGATGCTACTTTGGCAAACGAATTAAACAGCTTTGATACACAAGAAATTTTAAAGCTATTACCTCATCGTTACCCAATGTTATTGGTTGATAAAGTTATTGACTACAAAGCGGGTGAATATCTACATGCGATCAAAAATGTAACAGTGAACGAGCCTATTTTCACTGGTCATTTTCCTGGACAACCTATTTTCCCCGGTGTGATGATTTTAGAAGCAATGGCACAAGCCACTGGTTTACTCGGGTTTAAAACGGTAGAAAATCGCAGCGAGAGTGAACTATACTTATTTGCAGCGATCGATAATGCTCGTTTTAAGCAACCAGTATTACCTGGTGATACCATGCATTTGCATATCGATTTTGTAAAAGAGCGCCGTAACATTTGGAAGTTTCACGGTGAAGCAAAAGTAGACGGCAAAGTGGTATGCAGTGCCGAGCTAATGTGCGCGAGAAGAGAGTTATAATAGTGATCCATCCTACTGCGATTATTGAATCGGGTGCGAAATTAGGCAACAACGTAACCATTGGTCCATATAGTTACGTTGGTCATGATGTTGAACTGGGTGATAATTGTATCATCGAGTCGCATGTTGTTATTAAGGGACCTTCAACCATTGGCTCAGGCAATCATATTTTCCAGTTTGCGTCAGTAGGTGAAGCTTGCCAAGACAAAAAGTATAAGGATGAGCCAACACAGCTCATTATTGGAGACAATAATGTGATCCGTGAGTGTGCGACAATCCACCGGGGTACAATTCAAGATCAAGGTATTACGCGAATTGGTAGTAATAACTTATTTATGGCATATACGCATGTTGCACATGATGCAGTAATAGGCAGTAATGTTATCTTTGCTAATGGCGCTAGTGTGGCTGGGCATGTTCATGTCGGTGACTGGGTTATTCTTGCAGGCAATACAGGGGTTCATCAATTTTGTAAAATTGGAGCCCATGCATTTATTGGTATGTACTCAGGTGTTAACAAAGATGTGCCCCCATTCGTAACCACAACAGGTACGCCGGCAAAACCTGCGGCAATTAATACCGAAGGTATGAAACGTCGGGGTTTTGATAGTGATGAAGTGATGGCGGTGCGTCGTGCATACAAAGCTTTTTACCGCAAAGGTTATACCCTTGAAGAAGCAGTACTGTCACTTGAAGAAGATGCAAAGCAGTTTCCAGCGGTACAACAGATGATCGATTTTCTAGATACATCAGATCGCGGTATTATTCGTTAAATCGGCCGTGATAAAACGTTATTGATGAACGCCATACAGATTAATTTGTATGGCGTTTTTATTTATACAAACTCAGATAATAGACATGATAAATAAAAATAAATTAACCATAGGTATTGTAGCGGGCGAATTGTCGGGCGATATATTGGGCGCAGGTCTTATTCATGCTTTAAAGCAACATTATCCTCATGCAGAGTTTGTGGGTATTGCAGGACCTAAAATGCAGCAAGCGGGCTGTAAAACACTGTTTGATATGGAAGAACTGGCAGTCATGGGATTGGTTGAAGTGTTAGGGCGCCTACCTCGGCTGTTAAAAATACGCAAACAGCTTGTTCAGCATTTTATTGACAATCCGCCTGATGTTTATATTGGTATTGATGCACCGGACTTCAATTTACGAGTCGAAAAGCCACTTAAAAAAGCGGGTATAAAAACAGTACAATATGTGAGCCCTTCCGTATGGGCATGGCGCCAAAAGCGCATTTTTACGATAGCAGAAGCAACTAATTTGGTTTTATCATTACTGCCATTTGAAAAGGCATTTTACGACAAACATGATGTACCGTGTACGTTCGTAGGACATACACTTGCTGACGAAATTCCACTTAAAGTGAATGCCAGCGCAGCCAGAGCTAAGTTAGGCCTCGCTGAAGATGACTTAGTGTTAGCCCTTCTACCAGGCAGCAGAGGTTCTGAGGTTGGCTTATTAAGCAGCACGTATTTGGAAACAGCCAAACTACTTAAAGATAAACTGCCAGAGTTAAAAGTAGTGGTACCGCTTGTCAACGCGAAAAGAAAAGCACAATTTGAATCTGTGTTAGCAGAGGTTGCGCCAAACTTACGGCCTTTGTTATTAGAAGGGCAATCAAGCGAAGCAATGTCGGCTGCAAATGCTGTGTTATTGGCGTCAGGCACGGCAACACTTGAAGCCATGCTATATAAAAAACCAATGGTAGTAGGGTACAAGTTTAAACCATCAAGTTACTGGATATTTAAGCACTTTTTTACATTTAATATAAAGTACTTCTCTTTGCCAAATTTATTGGCAGATGCACCATTGGTACCAGAGTTTTTACAGCAAGAATGTAATGCAGACGCGTTAGTTGATGCATTGTTACCAATGCTCAGAGGTGAGAGTGAAGCGCTCGTTGCACGCTTTTATGAGATACATGAGAATATTAGGCTAGATGCAAGTAAACAGGCTGCAAAAGCCGTAGCGGAGTTAATAGATGCAAGTTGAACGTCCAGATGTACAATTTATTGCCGGCGTAGATGAAGTTGGTCGAGGCCCCCTGGTTGGCGATGTTGTGACCGCTGCTGTGATCTTAGATCCGAATAAACCTATTGATGGCTTAGCTGACTCAAAGAAGTTATCAGAGAAAAAACGTATTGCATTGGCGGAAGAAATTAAAGAAAAAGCGCTGTGCTATTATGTTGCGCGTGCGTCAGTGGCAGAGATTGATGAGCTTAATATTTTACATGCCACCATGCTTGCGATGAGTCGTGCTGTTGAAGGGTTGGCGATTCAGCCAGATTTTGTTTTTATTGATGGTAACCGTTTACCAAAATTAACAATGGCTGCTCAGAGCGTGGTAAAAGGAGATAGTTTAGTGGCGGAAATCAGCGCTGCATCTATTTTGGCAAAGGTCACCCGCGACAATGAAATGTTGGAGTTAGACGCTGAATTCCCTGAATTTGGCTTTGCCGCACATAAAGGGTATCCGACAAAGGCACATTTTGCAGCGCTTGAAGCGCATGGCATAACACCGCATCATAGAACAACCTTTAAGCCTGTTCAGCGTATTATTGCAGGTAAGGAATAACGATGGCAGTACCTGATTTTGTGCATTTAAGAGTTCATAGTGACTTTTCAATGGTTGATGGTTTGGCAAAAACGAAGCCTATTGTTGCAAGAGCGCAAGAGTTAGAGCTGCCTGCGATTGCGATTACGGACCAAATGAACTTTTGTGGTTTAGTACGGTTCTATGGCACAACGCACGGCGCAGGTATTAAACCCATTGTTGGTGCTGATATTTGGCTTAAGAGCGACCAGTTTCCCGATGAACCGTCACGCTTAGTGGTGTTAGCCAAAGACAATGCTGGATACAAAAACCTCACCTTATTAATATCTGAAGCATACCAACGGGGCCACGTATTTCACCGTCCTGTTGTTGATAAGCAATGGTTGGCTGCACATAAAGAAGGATTGATTTTACTCTCCGCAGGTAAAGATGGCGATGTAGGCAAAGCGCTCCTAAAAGGTAACCCCCAACTCGTAGATGAAACGGTGCAATTTTATGAAGAACATTTTGCTGATAATTTCTATCTAGAACTCATTCGTACAGGTAGAGCCGATGAAGAAACCTATTTGCATGCGGCTGTGGAGCTTGCAACTACGCGAGGGTTACCTGTTGTAGCGACGAATGAAGTGGTGTTTCTTCATGAAGCAGACTTTGATGCTCATGAGATTCGTGTGGCGATATTTGACGGTTATACACTGGAAGATAAACGCAGGCCTAAACGTTTTTCTAAAGAGCAGTATTTAAAAACAGCAGAGCAAATGCAGGAGTTGTTTAGTGATATTCCTGAGGCATTACAAAATACTGTTGAAATAGCAAAACGATGTAACGTCACCGTTCAGCTGGGGACTTATTTCCTCCCAGATTATCCAACTGGGGAGCTCAAAATTGACGATTTCTTGGTTAAGGTCTCCCGAGATGGCTTAGAAGAACGGTTACTGTTTTTATTTCCTGATGAACAGGACAGACAATCAAAGCGCATTGAGTATGATGAACGACTGCAATTAGAGTTAGACGTTATAAACCAGATGGGGTTTCCGGGTTACTTTTTGATTGTAATGGAGTTTATTCAATGGAGTAAAGATAACAATATTCCAGTAGGGCCTGGACGCGGATCTGGTGCGGGCTCGCTGGTTGCTTATGCCTTGAAGATCACCGATTTGGACCCACTTGAGTTCGATCTACTTTTCGAGCGGTTCTTGAACCCAGAACGTGTATCAATGCCGGATTTCGATGTCGACTTTTGCATGGACCGCCGAGATGAAGTCATTGACCACGTTGCCATGTTGTATGGCCGAGATGCGGTGTCTCAGATCATCACGTTTGGTACTATGGCCGCAAAAGCGGTAATACGTGATGTAGGTAGGGTGCTTGGCCACCCGTATGGTTTTGTTGACCGCATATCTAAATTGGTACCTGGTGATCCAGGCATGACCCTTGCGAAAGCATTTGATGTAGAGCCCCGCTTACCTGAAGTATATGACAGCGATGAGGAAGTAAAAGATCTCATTGACATGTGCCGAATTTTAGAAGGTTGTACACGAAATGCAGGGAAACACGCTGGTGGTGTGGTTATATCGCCGACGACAATAACCGACTTTGCTGCGTTGTACTGTGATGATGAAGGGAAGTTTCCTGTAACTCAGTTTGATAAGAACGATGTTGAAACCGCCGGGTTGGTTAAATTTGACTTCTTAGGCTTGAGAACACTGACGATTTTGCAGTGGGCGCTCGATATGGCCAATGAACGTCTTACGCGAGAAGGCAAAGAGCATGTAGATATTGCGGCTATTCCATTGGATGACCGTAAGAGTTTTGAGCTGCTGTTACGCGCTGAAACAACAGCGGTGTTCCAGTTAGAATCACGCGGTATGAAAGACTTGGTTCGACGGCTGAAACCTGACTGCTTTGAAGACATGATTGCACTGGTTGCGCTGTTCCGACCCGGTCCACTTCAGTCGGGCATGGTAGATAACTTTATTGACCGAAAGCATGGCCGTGAAGAACTTTCTTATCCCGACGTACAGTGGCAGCATGAGAGCTTAAAGCCTATTCTTGAGCCGACCTATGGCATTATCTTGTACCAAGAACAAGTAATGCAAATCGCCCAGGTGTTGGCTGGTTACACGCTTGGTGGGGCCGATATGTTACGCCGCGCGATGGGTAAGAAAAAACCAGAAGAAATGGCCAAGCAGCGTTCAACATTTGAAGAAGGCTCAGTCAATAACGGTGTAGATGGTGAGTTGGCGATGAAAATCTTCGACTTGGTTGAGAAGTTTGCAGGTTATGGCTTTAACAAATCTCACTCGGCCGCTTACGCACTTGTGTCTTATCAAACATTGTGGATGAAAACGCATTTTCCTGCTGAGTTCATGGCTGCGGTTATGTCAGCAGATATGGATAACACCGAAAAGATTGTTATTTTGGTTGATGAATGTGAAAACATGAAGTTGACCTTGTTACCACCAGATGTAAACGCTGGTGAATATAAATTTACTGTAAATTTAAAAGGTGAGATCGTCTATGGTATTGGTGCTATTAAAGGCGTTGGTGAAGCACCAGTAGACACCATCTTGGAGTGTCGAGCACAAGGTGGTGAATTCAAAGATCTATTCGACTTTTGCGCACGTGTCGATTTAAAGCGGTTAAATAAACGTGTACTAGAAAAGCTGATTTATGCCGGTGCATTGGATAAATTAGGGCCAGATGGCACACAAGCAGGAAGAGCAACGTTACTTGCTAGCGTAAAAGATGCCATGAAGTCTGCGGAGCAACACCATAAAGCAGAAGCGATTGGTCAGTCTGACTTATTTGGATTGTTGGCTGTAGAACCGGAAGAAGTTGAGCAAGCCTTTGTACTGGCAAGGCCTCTGACTGACAATGAGTGGTTAGATGGGGAGAAGGAAACGTTAGGGCTTTATTTAACGGGCCATCCTATAAACCAATATCGACGAGAATTGAGGCACTATACATCGGGTAAATTAGTTGATTTGCAGCCAACGAATAGAGATGTGCAGTCAACAGCTGCTGGTTTAGTGATTAATGCGCGTACGTTAATAAATAAAAAAGGGAATCGCTGGGGGTTAATAACTTTAGATGACAAAAGTGCCCGAATTGATGTACGCTTATTCCCTGAACAGTTTGAAACATACCAAGAATTGCTGCAAATTAACCAAATCTTGGTAATATCTGGACAGGTCAGCTTTGATAACTTCTCTGGTGGCATTACAATGACTGCCAGAGATGTCTGTACCATAGCTCAAGCACGTGAAAAACGTATTAGAGCAATTAAAATGACGCTAAATATGGTGCAAATAGACGAAAACTTCTTCGATAAATTGCGAAAAGTGTTAGAACCTTATAAATTTGGTACATGTCCAATAAAAGTTATGTACCAGCGTCCAGATGCGTTAGCAGAGCTAACGCTTGGGACCGAATGGTGTGTGACGCCTACAGATGACCTAATAACTCGGTTGTCGCAAATGGCGGCGCAAGAAATAGAACTAGAATTTTAATTAATAGGTAGTTTAGAGCATGAGTCTCAATTATCTTGACTTTGAGCTTCCAATTGCAGAATTGGAAGCAAAAATTAAAGAATTACAAAATGTGAGCCGTTCAGGTAGTTTAGATCTGAGCTTAGAAGATGAAATTTCTCGACTAAAAGAGAAAAATGTTGAGCAAACAGAAAAAATCTTTTCTGGTTTAGGTGCTTGGCAAGTTTCTCAATTGGCACGTCATCCTCTTCGTCCTTATACTCGAGATTACATTGAACGTATTTTCACTGAATTTGATGAATTTGCTGGTGACAGAACATTCGCGAATGACCCTGCTATTTTAGGCGGTGTTGCACGCTTTGAAGGTCAGCCGGTCATGATCATTGGTCAACAGAAAGGGCGTGATACTGCTGAGAAGATTAAGCGTAACTTTGGTATGCCTAAGCCAGAAGGGTACCGTAAAGCCTTACGTTTAATGGAAATGGCTGAGCGCTTTAAAATGCCAATAATTACCTTCATTGACACTCCAGGCGCTTATCCTGGCGTGGGAGCTGAAGAGCGTGGTCAAAGTGAAGCAATTGCCCGTAATTTAAAAGTTATGGCTGCATTGAAAGTACCGACTATTTGTACCGTTATTGGTGAGGGTGGTTCTGGTGGCGCTTTAGCTATTGGTGTAGGTGACAGAGTTAATATGTTGCAATACAGCACTTACTCGGTTATTTCTCCAGAAGGGTGTGCTTCAATTCTTTGGAAAAGTGCAGATAAAGCCCCACTAGCTGCAGAAGCGATGGGTGTATCAGCTACGCGCGTTAAAGAATTAGATCTCATCAATAGCATTGTAGATGAGCCTCTAGGTGGTGCGCATCGTGATTATGATGTGATGGCGAAAAACTTGAAAGCGCAGTTAAAACGCGACCTGACAGATCTTCAGGCATTAAGTACAGAAGAAATGTTGGAGCAACGTTATAACAGGCTAATGTCTTTCGGTTATTGCTAAGTAAGATGAATTAGCGTAAAAAGCCGCAATAGCGGCTTTTTTGCGTTCTATATTATGAAATCGAGTTTTTTATTTAAGCAGTTTAATACTGCGCTACATCAGCTAAACCCAACGCGGCAAACATTATGTGTTGCTTTATCGGGTGGCGTTGACTCAGTTGTATTGCTGCATCTATGTGTGGCTTTAAGAGACACAACAAATGTGGACATAGAAGCGGTTTATGTTCACCATGGTTTATCAGTCTATGCTGACGATTGGCTACACTTTTGCGACAGGCTATGCAAACAGTTACAAGTGCCATTTAAGTATGAATATGTTGATGTTGAACATAAAGCTCGGCACAGTGTTGAAGCGCAGGCACGCGATGTACGCTATAAAGCATTGCATAATCAGGCGTCTGATGATGCACTTATCGTATTGGGTCAGCATGGCGATGATCAACTTGAAACCTTTCTATTACGATTAAAGCGAGGGTCTGGTTTACTTGGGTTAGGAGCGATGCGAGCGCGTACTCAGTTACCCAATGGACGCGAGTGTATCCGACCTTTACTACATGTAAGTCGTGATGACATAGAAGCATTTGCTGATCACTATGCACTCTCTCATATTGAGGATGAATCAAATAAGCATGATCACTTTGATAGAAATTTCTTGCGTAACCGAATAATTCCCCAATTAAAAACACGTTTTTCAGGTTTGTTACCTAGTGCGTTGAGAAGCATTCAATTATTGCAGCAACAGCAGCAACTTATTGATGAAATTACGCAAGATGATTTGGCCCTTAGTATCTGTAATCAAAGAGAGTCGCGATGTGTAGATTTAGCAAAATTAGCGAACCTTTCACCGTTAAGGCAAAAGAACGTCGTCAGAGCGTGGTTAGCACTGCATAATGTGGCAATGCCGTCATTGGTGCAGCTTGAACAGATTCTAGTACAAAGCTTAACGAGTAAAATAGATGCGCAATTAAGTATTGATTTAAAGTCGGGTTCAATCAAACGCTACAGAGGCCTGCTGTATTGGGTCGTCACCCAAGATAAGCCAATTGAAAAAAGCAATGTCGGCCTAGGTACTGTGATGTTTGAGACCGGCTATGTTTTATGTGTAAAGCAAGGAAAAGGGGTTCGAGCGCCACACCCTGATGAAGTTGTGTCGATTAGGTTTGGATGTTTAAACGATAAAATAAAACCGCAATTTAAACCCGGACGAAACACGGTTAAGCATTGGTTGAAAGATGCCAAAGTGCCAACTTGGCAGCGTGCATTGGTGCCACTGATTTATTATAACGATGTGCTGGTACAAGTGGTTGGGTATTATTTTAACCACGATCACGTAATGCAAGAGTGTGGAATTTATTGGGAAGAACGCAGTGATAGATAATCTGAAAATTGGCGCTTCATTGGCTAAGCAATCCCCTTGGGCATTATTACTCACAGGGCTTATTTTTTTGATGTTATTCCTTAATCAAGCAATGAATATCAACAATGTCATTTATGCTGTATTGCTCGGTCAATTGACCAGTGTGACACTGTTGGCTTATTGGCATGGTAAAGGTGGTATCTTTTTTATTATGGCCGTGTTGGCGCCTTTGGTACTGATCATCATCACTGAACTTCCGACATTTATAGCGTTAGCCTGGGTAATAAATGGCTTCTTTTTTGGTATGGCATTGCTGTTATTTTTCTATCATATGTACGTTAGTAAACTGAGTAAATAATAGGTAAGTGAGTGAGAAAAGGCTCAGCTAGGGGGGCTGAGCCAGTGATTATCAAACTGCGCGAGCGCAGTTTCGTCCCGCCGCTTTTGCTTTGTATAAACCTTTATCAGCTCGTGAAAATATTACGTTTTCACAATCATGGCTTGCAGCCAGTGTAAATCCAATACTGGTTGTTACACCAAAATTTGCTAACAGACCACACCGTTGCACTGTTGCCATAATACGCTCTGCGATTAATTTATTAGTAGGAAATTCAGGGTCATCAATTAACACCGCAAATTCATCCCCACCAAATCGATACACGCTGTCAGTTGCTCTAATTGACTGCTTTAAAATATTGGCAAACTCAATGAGTACATCATCACCGGCTTTGTGCCCATGTATATCATTGACTGCTTTAAAGTTATCTAAATCTAATATCATTAAACTAAAACTACGGTGGTGGCGCCGACTACGCTCTAACTTTTGTGCAAGATTGTCATTAAATTGACTGCGGTTGTTGAGCCCTGTTAGTGAATCTTTAGTTGCTAGCTGTAAAACTCGGCTGTACATCAGTGCATTGCGAAGTGGGTAAAGTAGAGCACTGTGTAAATGACGCAATTTGTTCTGAATACTACTGCTTAATTGATACTGGCAAAAGTAAACGAGTTGCCCTAAGTGCTCACCATTAAGCTCAAGATCAAAAGTATAAGGTGTATATTGATTGTCACTATCTTTCATTTGCGCCACGCCTAAGGAGGAGTGGAACTGTAGGCCAGATAATTTAATAATACGTTTTGCATAGTCGGCAAACAACGTAAGCTGCTCGTCGAGCTGTAATGTTGTTTGTAACTGCTCAACTAAGCGATGAGTTGGCTCTGGCTGACTAGTGAATTGCTCGTTACTAAACGGCAAATAGTCGCCACGCGTGGGCATTCGCTGAGTCAAAATATGGACATTCTCCATTTATAATTCCCCTAAATACAATGATGGGGAATATAAAGCTAAATTCGTGCCATAAATTTAAACTGGCTGAAAAACAGCTGCTTGCTATAGTTAATGAAAGCTTGTTCATTTAATTAGCAACTTTTTGACGCTCAGGAGGCTGTTTGCAGACTATATTTGCCGAAGTGTTTGCGCTATTACTTGCCGCTGTAATTTTAGTGTGGTTGTTTAAACGCGTTGGTTTACCTGCAATCTTAGCCTATTTAGTGACAGGTATTCTTGCTGGCAGCCATGGTATTGGCTGGATGACGATTAGCTATGAAATGCACTTTATAGCTGAACTTGGCATTGTGTTTTTATTATTTAGTCTTGGGCTAGAGTTTTCAGTTCCTAGATTAATGGCAATGCGTCATTTGGTGTTCGGGTTAGGTAGTTTACAGGTTGTATTGACCACGTTATTAGGTACTGTACTGTTGTGGTTTTTGCAATTCAATTGGCTTGAAGCATTTGTTATTGCAAGTTTAGTCGCGCTCTCGTCAACGGCAGTTGTTGTAAAGTTATTGAAAGAATCCGGTTCACTTAATTTACGCAGTGGCCAGCTCGCAATTGGTGTGTTGCTGTTTCAAGACATTGCCGTAGTTCCGTTGCTTATTGCTTTTCCTTTAATTGCGCAATCAGACAATCAAGTACTCGTCGGTGCTTTGAGCCTTGCATTGGCCAAGGGCGCTCTAGTATGTGTGTTTTTATGGGCTGTGGGTAAGTGGTTACTACCTAAAATATTCAATGAAGTAGCGTTAGTTAGAACCGATGAGCTATTTGTGCTAACCACATTGGTTGTCGCATTGTGTGCGGGTGGATTAACTTACTTGTTTGGTTTATCGATGGCTTTGGGCGCTTTTTTAGCTGGAATGATGTTAGGTGAAAGCCAATACCGGCATCAATTAGAAGCTGAGATACGACCGTTTCGCGATATCTTGATGGGGTTATTCTTTGTCACCGTCGGTATGCAGCTTGATATACCTTATGTTGTGTCTTCATTTTTATACATTGTACTTGCATTAGGCGCATTGCTATTTTTTAAGCTGTTGATCATTATGGTTTCTGCGCAATTGATGGGCGAACGTAAAAAGGATGCTATTGCAACCGGTATTTTATTATGGCAAATGGGCGAGTTTGGTTTTGTACTGGTGGCGCTGGCCAGCAAACATCAACTTTTAGATGCCAATATTGCCTCCTTCTTAATTGCCTTAGGGGTGCTTTCAATGGCGTTGACGCCGTACTTAATTGAACAAACTGAGCGCATTCTCAGTTGGTTTAAATTAGACAAAGAGCGCTTCTCAGGTGACTTTCATCATGGCTTAGGAGTCGACGCGTTAAATGATCATGTTGTGATCCTTGGCTACGGGCGAGTAGGGCAAACGATCACCCGGTTTTTGAAGCCTGAAGCCATTCCTTATGTTGCAATAGAGCGCAATCCAATACTGGTGCAAGAAGCGCAAACAGCGGGTGAACCCGTATTGTTTGGCCACGCAGGACAAAAAGCTATATTGGAGTCGGCGGGTGTAGATAAAGCACGGTTGTTGATCATTACTTGTGGAGATTTTGAGCAATGTCAAAAGCTCATAGATTCAGTAAAGCAAGCCGCACCTGAGGTAAAGATTTTAGTACGCATGAGAGACGACATTCATTTAGAGGCGTTAAAGCAGCTAGGGGTGACTGAAGTGGTACCTGAAGCGCTAGAAGCAAGCTTAATGCTGGTATCACATGTGTTGTATATGTCGGGTGTGCCGATGCGCCGGATTTTAAAGCGGGTAAGCAAAGAGCGACAAAATAGGTATGAGTACTTACATGGTTTTTTTGCGGGTGACAGTGCTGACTTATCAGAGCACTCGACCGATAGGCTTGAGTATCTTCATGCTATCGCTTTACCTGAATCGGCCTATGCTGTGAATAAAACCATTAAAGAGTTGGCCTTGGATAAGCAAAGAGTTGTAATCACCGCATTGCGTCGCAATGGTGAAGAGATAGACTCGCCCGTTGAGGAAACAATGTTATTGGTTAACGATATCTTATTATTAAAAGGCAAACCAAGACGAGTTGAACGGGCAGAGCAATATTTACTTGAGGGCTTGGCATAAGTGCACTTTATTTTTTATCTAAGTGTAAAAACGTTCTGATCTCGTCAAGCTGAGCCATACCATCGTTAAAACCGATTTCCATTAGCTTCTGTGTATAGGCTTTTTCAAATAATAAATAACTGGTTAAACTTGATTGAGAATGCCTTTTTATACCAATTCCACGCAATAGTAGTTTTATTGCCATAGGCATATCGTCATAGTACTCTGAAGCTAGCGTAGTAAAGTTTTCAGATGGGTTGACTAATAGCGTAGACACTTGTTTTAACTCTTTATGTTTATCTCGTGCTGGTAGTAACCCCACGGTACGATTAACCCGTTCAAGCCGTTCTAAATCAGACTGTAATGTGTCGCTGAAAACACTATCAAGTAAATGCCCTGCAACGGTAGACATACCAGGGAAGTGCGGCTCGTAGCCCAGAGGTTGATGCGGCTTTGGCTGTTCAACACCAATAATGAATATTTTTTCTGCACCTAAATGAATCGATGGACTTAGTGGTGAAAGCTGGTGGATTGATCCATCGCCGTAATAATGATGTTTTACTCGAACACTGGGAAACACCATAGGAATAGCACTGGATGCCATGAGCAAATCAAGCGTAATATTATCAGCAACTCCTTCTCGTTTTGAGCGTTGCCATGGTTGAACATTATTCGCTTGATAAAATGCCACTGATTTTCCGGTAGAATAGCTAGATACGGTAATGGACACCGCTTCTAAATAATGTCTATGTAAGTTTCGGTCAATACGAGATAAATCTAATACCTCACTGAGCAGCGTACGTAGCGGAGTGTTATCGAGTAAGCTGGCTGGAGGCAAGTTTAAAAATTCAGCTTTAAAGCTGCGCATGATATTAGAGAATATTCTGCCGTAAACGCCACTAAAATTACTCTTATAAACCATGTGCGTATGAAAGTTCTTCCAAACCCACTCTATTTTACGCACGGCCAAATGCATACATGAAGCATAACAGGCTAAAGCGGCAGAATTGATGGCTCCTGCTGACGTGCCATTGATGATTTGAAAAGGTAATGGCGCTGTGCGAGGCATACTTTGCGCGAGCGCTTTTAGTACGCCGACCTGGTATGCAGCTCGGGCACCGCCCCCGGTGAGTAACAGAGCAACCTTTGGTTTATCTGAATTGCGTTGCTTTATACTCATAAATCCCCTTTAATAGAATGAACTTTTTGGTACAAACGTCGTCAGTAATGTATGGCTGTACTCTTGCAAGTAAAGTTTGTTACCTTTACTTTATGTTTTTATTTTAAAATATTCAAAGAATATTGTTTTTAAACCAATTAATGGAGCTGCTATGTCAGAACATTCCTCCCCATCAAAGCCTTCTCAAAGCCAAATGTTGCTTGCGGCGATCGCTGCTATGGCCCTTATTGTGGTGGCGGTTTTTGTGTTATCGATGAAAAAAGATAACCCGAAGGAAAATAAAAAGTTTGAGCAAGATGTCGTAGTACCCGCAGCACAAGTCTCACAGCTGAATACGGCAGGTTTAAAACCAGAACAAGCAGAGCCTAGTGCAGAGCAAGCAGTGAATGCGTCAAATAGTGAAAACACGGCATCTCAACAGCAAGTTAATACCACGATTAATACGCAGCCGAGCCTAGTGCAGCCAGAGCCGGTTGCAAACGTTAACATTGCAGCGCCAGCGCCTTTGAAGCTGGACGATAGCGATAACGCGGTACGCAATCGTATTGCAGAATACATGGCAGAAAAGTCGGTTGAGTTGTTTGTATCAGATGACATGATCAGACGCATGGTGGTATTTGTTGATAATACCGCCAAAGGGACCATAGCGAAAAAGCACATGCCAGTAAATCGCCCAGCAGAGGCATTTATGGCGTTAGAAGACGATATCATAGTGACAGACCCTAATAGTTATGAGCGTTATACCCCATATGCCACCATGTTTGCTAATCTAAGTACTGCACAAATTGTACGCTTATATCAGCAATTTCAACCCCTTATTGTAGAAGCCTACGAAGAGATTGGTTACGAAGGTGATGAATTTAACGGTGTGCTGGTACAAGCTATTGAAGAGCTATTAGACACCCCAGTGCCTGAAACGACCTTACCATTGATCAAAAACTCAGTGACTTATCGCTATGCGTATCCTGAATGGGAGCAGTTAAGTGATGTACAAAAGCAGTTTTTACGTATGGGGCCAAATAATATGAAAAAGGTAAAACAACGTTTAGTGACCTTGCAAAAGCAGTTAGCTGAGTAAATTACTACGACCAATTGTTTGATGTTTAAGCAGTTGGTCGTAATTAATGAGTTTTTCCTTGTAACTGATAACAATTCTAGAGATAATTACCCCGCGCCTAACAAGGCCCACTATGGTGGTCTTATTGGTCCTCTCGCAACAATAGCATGTGAACCTGGTCAGGCCCGGAAGGGAGCAGCCACAGCGTGTGACTTGTGTGCCGAGATGTGGCTGGTAAGACTACCACCCAATCTCCTCGTTTTTGTTGTTTGAAGTATAAGTCTGCAAATTTGTAGTATAACCCCGCATAAAAATTGAAATATAACCCTGCATAGCCTACTTTTAAATCATCTCACATGTTCGGTGATGGTTATGATCAGGCGTAAACTAAAGCACTCCAGAGTTAAAAACCTCTACAAGTTTGCAAGTCAAAAGAACAAAGCCACTTGCTTAGTAGAATCATCCTTAGAGTTCGATGCATGCTTTCACTTTGAATACTCTCGTGAAATAAAAACCTTTGAAGCACAACCGTTAGGGTTTGAATATGAGTTTGATGGCAGAATTTGTCGTTACACGCCTGATTTTTTGATTACGCATCATGAGAAGCCGCAAAAATATATTGAAGTTAAGCCTTACAGTAAAATCGCAAATCCTGAATTTAGAGCACGTTTTGCGCAAAAGCAGTTAGTTGCCAAAGAACTCATTTGTATTGAGCTCATATTAGTTACTGATAAACAAATTCGTGTTTATCCAACCTTAGATAATTTAAAGTTGCTTCATCGTTACTCTGGCTTTCAGTCATTAACCGACCTTCAGCTTTCCATTATTCAGCTACTTAATCAGTTTCGAAAACTGACCATTCAAGACTTGGCAATGACGCTAAAAGCCTCCATCGGTGAGGTACTTGCCTCTGTATATCGGTTACTGTCTTTAGGTAGTGTTAATTCAGACTTAAACACAGAGCTTACGTTAGAGTCGGTGATTTGGGCTGATGGAGTTTGAAGACGAGTTTAACGTTGAGGAAGAACCCCAAAAGTTAGTTGAAACCGCTAAAGCGGAAGAGCCTAACCCTCAACCTCGCGATTTAGAGTCACTACCTGAGGAAGTGCAGGCAGCTACACTTGCTCGACTTAAATATATCAAGTGGCTTAAACAGCGTTTAATTGGTGGTTGGACACAAAAAAATTTAACACCATTACTGGATGAAATGCCTGAATTTCAAGGACAAGAAAAACCAAAGTGGCGCACGGTTGCTGGGTGGCACGCTGACTATATTAAAGCCGAGGAAGACATTCATGCTTTGATCCCAAAGCACCATCGTAAGGGCAACCGCCAAGCCCGCACCGATACAGACAAATTCTTTGAACTTGCTCTCACTCGTTATTTAACCAGAGAAATGCCGTCTGTTGCGTCAGCGTATCGATACTATTGCGATCAAATCGTTTTAGAGAACGACAAAGTGTTAGGTGAGCCACTAAAGCCACTCACTTATAAAGCGTTTAAAAACCGCATTGATAACTTGCCTCAATATGACGTGATGGTTGAGCGCTATGGTAAACGCTTGGCCGATATTGAATACAACAAAGTGATGAGCCATAAAAGGCCTACTAGAGTGCTTGAACGAGTTGAGATAGACCATACACCACTGGATCTCATTCTACTGGACGATGAACTTGATGTGCCATTGGGAAGACCAACCTTAACCTTGCTCATTGATGTTTACAGCCACTGCGTTGTTGGTTTTTATCTAGGTTTTCAGAGCCCTAGTTATGATGCTGTGCGCAGAGCAATAAGTCATGCGATGAAGTCAAAAAGTTACCTTAAGAACACCTATTCAGAAGTCGTAAATGAATGGCCATGTTGCGGAAAGATAGAAACTTTAGTGGTTGATAATGGTGCCGAATTTTGGTGTCAGTCATTAGAACTTGCATGCGAAGAAGTTGGCATAAACATTAGTTATAATTCTGTTGGTAAACCTTGGCTAAAGCCCTTCATTGAGCAGTTCTTTAAAACAATCAATGATATGTTGCTTTCGCCATTGCCGGGTAAAACATTCTCAAACATGCTTGCCAAGCATGAATACAACCCAAAAAAAGATGCCATATTGCGTTTTGGCACCTTCACTATGTTGTTTCATAAGTGGATTGTTGATATTTATCATCAATCAGCTGATGCGAGATTTAGATACATCCCCAATGAAGACTGGAACAAAGGGTTTGCTGCACTGCCTCCTGCACAGTTAACGGAACAAGATACTGACAAACTTGATGTTGTTATGTGTATGGCGAAAAAGGTCACTTTACGTAAAGGCGGAATTACCTATCTACATATCAGATATAATAGTGACGAATTAACTTTATATCGTAAACAATATACTCCTAAAACAAGTATCAAGATAAAGGCAAAAATAAACCCAGATGATCTGTCGTATGTATACGTCTACCTAGATGCCTTAGAGCACTATATAAAAGTGCCAAGCATTGACTCAGAGGGCTACACAATTGGCTTGTCTCTGATCAGGCATAAAATCCATCTTAAGTTTCACAGAGACTACATTCAAGGCAAAGTAGATCTATTGGGGCTTGCCAAGGCGCGGCAATTTATTGATGAGCGAGTGAAAGAAGAAGCGCGACAGCTTAAAAACGTAGGGTCAAAAACCAAAGTCACTGGCACCAAAGCAATTGCTAGAGCGCAGGGCGTAGATAATACTCAAGTCAAATCCATTGCTAAAACGCCTAAAACAAAGCAAACCGAACCAACCCCCGCTGATACGAAGCCTAGAAAAGACGGTGATAACTGGGATGACTTTGTCTCAGATCTTGAGGCGTTTTAGTTATGCTGACCGAAGCTAAAAAGGCAAAACTCAATCAATTCAAAGCGGTGTTTATTGAATACACCATACCAAAGACCATCATAAACGACTTCGACAAACTGCGAGTGCACCATGACCTTGTAGGTGAAAAGCCATGCATGATGTTAAGTGGTGATACTGGATGTGGTAAATCGGCACTCATTCAACATTACTGCAATAGCAATCCACCGCACTTTGCCGATGGCCGGCGCAAAGTACCTGTACTGCTGAGCCGAATACCGAGTAACCCATCAATTGAATCCACTTTAAAGCAGTTACTACACGACCTTGGACAGTTTGGTGCTCAATCTAGCAAGCGAGTTAGAAATGGCAATGAGATAGCGCTGGCTGAAAGCTTGGTTGAGCAATTAAAGCGCTCGGGTACGGAACTAATTATTATTGATGAGTTTCAAGAGCTTGTTGAGAACAATCTAGGTAAAAAGCGCCGAGACATTGCGAACCAGTTTAAATACATCAATGAAAAAGCAGGGATCTCCATTGTATTAGTCGGTATGCCTTGGATAGATCAAATAGCCGATGAGCCTCAGTGGTCATCACGTATTTTTATTCGCCGCTTTATTCCTTACTTTAAAATTTCAAAAAAAGAAGAGCTTCAACTTTTTATTCGTGTGCTTAAAGGATTTGCAAATAGACTGCCATTTTCAGACAAGCCTCGTTTTGAGGATTTGGATATTGCATTATCGCTTTTTGCCATTTCAAATGGTTGCCTTCGAAAGCTGAAAAACTTCTTAGACTCAGTACTTACTGAAGCACTTATCACTGATGCAGTAACGCTAAACAAGCATTGTCTAAGTTCTGCATTTAAGGCTTGGCGGCCAGAACTCGACAATGTGTTTGAGATGAATGTTAATGAAATTCAAGGTTGTGAAGTGGAACAGTACTCAACGTTTAAACCTGATGGGCCTCAAGACGAAGACCCATTTATAGATACCCAGTTTTGTAAGAAAGTGCCACTTGTGCAGTTGCTGAAGAAGTAAATTTTGTAGTTACGTTTTAACTTAAAGCCTAATTTCCAAATGCAATTTATATATGATTAGGGTAGATTTTTTTATTTTTTAAGTCAGCTATGAACTGTGAAAACAACGGACAGACGATCTAACTCATTTTTGGACATAGACGTGTTAGAGACGAAGGGCTGCTTTGTGCCAAACACGGTCGCTCAGTACCTTTATCTCTTGTTAGGTGCTATTTGATGCACTCTACTTTAACTTTGTTTATAAAACAATGAGTTGAACCTGACTGTTTACTAAAATGATCACCAACTTTAATCTGTTCTTGTGTGAGGGTTACTCTGGAGTGGTGAAGCTTTTTTATAGTGCCTTTTACGGGTTTAATTTCAAACAACGACATTTGATGATTCTTAGTATTCCACTTTGCAGTAACAACGGTACCTTCAGCCACAAAATCTAATACTGAATTCCTCTCTTGAATTGAAAGAAATACCCCGAAAGATAAAACTGGAATTGCTAGCAATAAAAACTTAAGAAATGTAGGCATAGCTCCCTTAGCACCTAACGCTTATTTAATTTTGTCCTAGTTTGGCGCCTTGTTAGACATTTTTAAACAATTGCTAACTAGCCGCTCTCGATTTGTTAATGTAAATCTATCTAAATGAAAAAAGTATTTCCCTTCATCACCAGAGGTGATGACTAATTGATTATCAGTTAAATCTACATTCTTAAACTTCATGATTGAAGAGGTTAATAGCCCTAACCTATGGCACTTCATGTTTTCATCTTGGCAATTAAAACTTACCTGCAATGAACTGGAAAATTTATAAACTATATATACGAAACAAAAAACAAGCCAACTATCAAAAGGATTAATGTCAGCCCAAAATTCAGAACCAAGAAGTATAGCGAATAATAAATCTATAAATAGAGCTATTGCGAGCCAAATAGCTACATATTTTATTAAAAGCTTAGCTTTGAATTTATCAGAATAGTTAATTTTCTTACAATAGCCTGTTTCAACATCTTGAACCTTATAAAGAGTAAATATTGCAGCAAGAAATATTACTACTTGCACAACAATAAACCCCTTAGCCGCACTATTCATTAAAATAGTACTATTGTTACGACCTACTAAGAAAACTCCACCAACATAGTCAGCAAAAAGAACGTAGAATAAAATATAAGTTCCAGTTTTTAACATCATTACTCAATTGAATGTCTAACGCCGCCATAAGCGGTGAGTAACAGTTAGCTGTAATGGAGCGAAGCGGAACGAGCTAACTGTTACGAATCCGACTTCATGGCCTTGTTAGCATTTTTAGTATGCTTTTCCCTGCGTAACATTCAGGTAAAACCTATAGATAAAAGGAATTTTATATACTTTTTCATTTTTAGCAGTTTTCAGCTCAAAAAAACCTACCTCGGAAAGCTTATTTGCTTTTGTGAGAGCCTTATTAGAATTGACTCCCCAAACAGTGCACAGCGTTTCAACATTGTGCTCTGCTTTCTTATTTTCAAATGCAAGTATATCTTCTTTAAATTCAGGATGTTCTGCAAAAAGTGTTCTTAAAATCCGTGTTTTAGATACCTCAAAAGCTGCATTTTTTATTGCGACTTTACTTATAATGTTTGGCTCTTCCACATTATTGTTTGCAATATCTTGTTCGTTTATTTCTTGCGATATCATTTCATTATAATAGTGAATCAATTCCCTAGGTGGTGTGCTATTTAAACCATCTCTAATTCTACTTAGTACCCATTCGAAAGTTTCGGATTGCCTTTCTCCTACGTCAACCTGTTTCGGAAACATCTTATAATAAAAATCTTTTTGCTTATCATAGTCAGCTAATATTTCTTGACTATCTACATTATATTGTTCGAGCAAAAGAGTGTTTTGAAGGGCTCTACTTACGATCAAATTCAAAAGATTTCTGCTATTCCATGATATTGTTATATCTCTATTAACATGGCTCGCTTCCCTAAATCCCTCCTGAGTAATTCTATTCCAAATATCATCTCTCAAGAATATTTTAAGAAAAATTGACTCATACTCTTCTAGGTCTCTATAAACTTTAAAAAGGGCTCTCAAAGCATTTTTTTCTAATTCAACAGTTTGGTCAAACGCCACATCTAATCGGTCACATAGAATCCACCCTACCTTCCCGATTTCACTAAGATATTCATTCAGTGTATCCAAGAGATCATCAACAGAGCTATATCCCTTAGTCTTTAATTCTTGATCAGGAGTATGAAATGTAATCTTTCCCGAAACACCTCCTTCTAACCCTAAACCTCCCTCAAGACCTTCAACCCTAGTTAGTTGCTTAGCAAAATTCTTTGCGCTAGCTAACAATCTCTTAATTGTGTTTTTTTCCTCAATCAATCCAGCTTCAACAAGCTTATCCGCGACTACCTTAGCAGCCCCCTCACACATTTCATTTTCTATAAGCCAATTAACGATGAGCTGACAAAAATATACTTTCCAAAGTGTAATAAATTCATTTTCTTGAGTAGGAGGTTCACTGGACATATCAGAAAAAACTGTTTTACCTGTTGGCTTCTCTGCGGATATAAGAAAGATATTTCTTTCATATAAACTATCTCTTTTATTCAGTAACAAAGTATATAGGGCACTTTTTCCTGCACCTTTACTACCAAATATGATATCAACCTCACCTTTAAATAATTTCTTCCAAGGCTGTGTTTCAACGAAATATGTAGATAGAGCATTTGCTTCATTCTCAGCAACTTGATTGCCAAATGTTACTTCTTCCAAATTCATTTATATTCCTTATTTATCTGTATAACACTGAATGCTAACAGCTTATTGAGCACCATTTTGGTGATTTATAACACACCAAAACGGCGTATATCACATACCCTGATAATTTCACCGATAATTACCTTTGTAAACAAGTAATTAAAATAGCGAGGAATTAAACATGTTATTTTGCCCCGAAACGGCGTTTAATAATGTTATCGGACAAAATTAGGTTCCTCCAAAGAAGTAGGAATAAATTTAACTTTTTCAGTGTCTGGTTATCGCTCAAAGCTGAATTTCGGCAAAGTGCCATGAGCTGACGTTCACAACTTATTGCCCTCAAAAAAACTTACAAAAATGTGTCAGTAATTTAGCTAGATTAGCGATCTGCGAATTAGCTCCAGTATGGGGAAATAACTAAACTTAGATGTCGACAACAAACTAATAAAGACAATTGCATATCAATTAGTTATTATTTACCCACCTTTTTGTGCTGGGCTTCGAAAAAGCGTTTAACAGACACATGCATTCGATACATCACGAGTAGTAAATCAAACTTCATTTTTCGTACCTCCGTATTGTAGAAAGAGCCTTACCATGACCCATACTGTCACTTCATCTGATATAGCCAACATAGAACACGCATTGGGAGTTCTCAGTCGAGCTGCTAATGCTAGTATTCGAGGCTATTTAACTCAGGTAACTTACACCGCTCTACAATGGGTTAATCTTGACAAAAATGAAGTACTTGTTGTCGAAGGTCGCGAAGATTTAGATCATTTCATTCTTGACTCTGATAGAAAAGTTATAGGTGTGAGTGAAACACAGCTCAAAGATCTCACTGATGCGGTCAACGTTAGGTCAGATGCAGTTTGGGAATCTATCTTTAATTTTTTGTTGTCATACAAATATCATAAAGAAGGTGGTCGAAATGTTCGCATGGTGTTCGCAACTACAGCAAGTTTAAAAACTCAGAAGACCTCTTCATCTACAGGTATTAAGAAGGCAAAAAAGCAAGAACGGCTAGAGCTGGAGATAGACGTCATATCTACTTGGTCTTCACTACTTGAACAGAAGAATGGAAAACTAAAACCTGAGGTTGAAAAACTAACGGCAGCAATTAATGCCCTATTTGATAAGTATCTAAAGCCTAAAATATCAGATGATGATCGCGAGGCATCAAGTGCCGAAAAGCAGTATGCTAAAGACGTACAGGTCGCGATTGGCTTTCAAGAGGACAATAAAAGTTGGACCGAATTTTTCACTTCAGTAAGTTGGATAACAGACCTACGCTCTGCTTCAGGTATAGAAGAGCAGCTCAAGACAACTATCGAAGCTGAACCCTCAATGTCCAAACTTCCAGCAAGCGAGTTCGCTCAGATTCTTATTTATCAGGTTCTATTAGCATCCTCAAAATCAGAAATATCTGAGCGAATTCTTACTCGTGCTTGTCTTCAAGAGATTACCTCTCGGAGTGTTGACGAATTACGTGATTGGGCCACTCGTAATGGACTCATACATCTTGAAACCTGGCAGCAACATGTTGAAAAAGCTCTATCAAAGCAAGGTGAACGACTAGAACACCTTGAATGCACAGTTGCAACAGTATTACCTTCACATGAAAAGGCTTGGACAACAATTAAGAAATTTACGGATCTAACGCGTAAACGTATCCGAAACACTATTGGCGACATTTGTCTTGAACGCACCGAACAATTGAATGCCCTTGAAGAAAATCTAATTGCGAGTAAAACCGTAGTGGTCCTTGGGGCCTCAGGAGCAGGAAAGTCCGCACTCGTTCGAACCTACACCGAAAACTTAGATTCTCAGAATGGACTCACTCTTTGGTTAGGAGGTAGTTCTCTTGAGCGCCCAGATTTACTTGCACTCAACGCAGACTTGAATCTTGGGATGCCATTTAATCAAGTATTTGAATACAATTCTAACTCCAAATTATTGGTACTTGACGGACTAGACCGGGTATTTGAAGTTTCATCGCTGTCAATCGTATCTGACCTACTGAATATTCTTAGGGTAAATAAAGAAGATGCTTTATGTGAACTCATAGTTACTTGCCAAACTCAGGATTGGCCACATTTAGAAGAACGTCTACATGACGTAGGTATTGATACCTCCGGTTGGGCATTATACGAATGTGAACCCCCGAGTCATAATGAGCTATCACCTGTTTGGGACTCTATACCAAAAATTAGTCGAATAGCACAAGAACCACACTTAACTCCGCTACTTCAGAACCTAAAAGTTCTCGATTTAATAGCATCTCAGATTAATCGATCTGGCTATGAAGATCCCTTAGTTGGTGAAAATAGTGTTGCATCTTGGTTTTGGCAAAGCCAAGTATTGAGCGGAAAATATCGTCACCGTCGAAATCTAATCTTGATGCGTATAGCAGAAATGCAAGCTGACAAACTTCGACTTTCAATCCCGATGACAGATCTCCCTTCTTCTGAAATAGCGATTGTTGAAGAATTCGAATCAAATGGGATTTTGATCATCGATGAATACAGTAATGTTCTTTTTTCCCACGACTTATTCGCCGACTGGGCTCGTCTACGCCTACTACATTCTAAGGAGGATTACCTTCTAGAATTCTTGCAATCTCGTATCGATTCCCCTTTATGGCTCCGAGCTATTCGACTCCTAGGTATTGAACTGCTTGATACTAAGAGAGATGTGCAAGATTGGAAAACTCTATTACGCAGTCTCCAAGAAATTGGAGGGGGATCTACAGCTGATTTGCTTCTTGATTCTATCGTCTTTGCCGTGGACTCCAAGACACACTTAGAATTACTTAAAGATGAACTTTTATCAGATAATAGCGATCTCCTTCGCCGCCTACTAAAGCGTTTCTTGGCTTTTGCAACGTTACCAGACCCTAGGATGAAGAAAGTTGGCAAGCTGTTTGGTCTTAAAGATACTGATATTTCTTGTTCATTCAGATACCCCAACTGGCCCTATTGGCCTGCTGTACTTGAGTTCCTTTATGCTTATCGAGAACAAATTTCCGAAATTGCACCTAATGAAATTTGTAAAGTGGCTAAGTTATGGTTGGATCACACCAAGCCACAAACCAGGTACAGACGAGAAACTGGTGAAATAGGCATTCTACTCGGAGAATATGCGCTCTCTACATCTGCACATAGACAAAGCCAAGAACTCTCAATAACAGATTTATTTATTCTTGCCTTGTCAGGGTTTCCTGAGTGTGAAAAGGAAGTTATCGATTTTGCATTGAAAGCATCGGAGCGCACTACAGAAATAAAAAGAGAATCTCCTACTAATTTCTATGACTGTAGTAACATATATCACGACTTAGAATATGAACATTCTGAAGATGCGCCAAATAATGAAGTTAGTGATTTTTTTCGTTCTGCTGTGTTAGAGAAAGGGGGGCTAAAGCATATAATTCTGTACCGACCTAAAGTGGCACGTGAAGTTATATTGTCATGCCTTTTTACGCCTAAGTCATCCATTGTTCCAACTGCATCAAGGAGCCGAGAGTGGGATGCTGATTTTGAATCCCTTTACTCCTGGCCTACTCCAGCACATTTTAGAGGTCCTTTTCTCGACTTGCTAAAGGCAAATTTTGTGGAGGGTGTCGAAACAATATGCAGGATAATTGATCACGTCTCAGAGCAATGGCTCGAACGGCGAACATATGAAGGAAACAAAACTTCTCATAATATCTATGATTCAAACTCTCTTGGAGTTCTCGAAGTAGAGGTTGACGGTATCAAAAGAACATTCCTAGGGGATGGTCGAACCCTTGGGTGGTCCGCAGGTTTAGGGAGTCCTATACCAAACAGCATCATAACATCAGCACTTATGGCTCTCGAGCAGCACCTATACACTGAAATAGATTCTGCTGATATTCACTCTATGCTCAGCACTATCCTAGAACGAGCACAATCAGTTCCCATTTTTCACTTGTTATTAGATGTTGGCCGTAAAAAAACTAGCCTATTCACAGGTTCTCTAATGCCGTTGCTTGGGATAGCTGAACTTTATTTTTGGGAGAGTCAAGTTCAAGCTCAGGGACGTCGCCATCTTGATATGGTATCACTACGACAAGATTCATACTCTACAAAAATTCAAAGGGAATTTAATGCATTCCCTCATCGCAATTTAAAACTTTGGGATATTGCCTGTCGTCTTTTCTTAACAAATGATAGTGTTTTCAAATTCTTGCAGAGAAAGGTTATTGAGTGGGAAAAAATAATTGCTGAGATTCAACCCTGTGAAAATAGTGAAAGACTTTGTCAGCTCGTCCATTCTTTTACTAAGGACAACTACAGCCCTGTCATGTCAGAAGATGGCATAGTAAAAGCGTTCACTTATACTCCCCCTCAATCAGAAGAAGAACAACAAAACGACCAATCTAGCCGTATATTCAGAGCCCGCGACCTTATTCTATATCAAAGTCAATGCAGACGTTTTATTGAAGATGGGAAGTGTATGTCCGAGAGTGAATTGGAAGCATTCACAGAAAACCTAGAAAACATAAAAGAAATCTGGCAAAAAGACTTTGAACAAGGCTATAGACCCGAAAAAGAAAGTAACTCTGAAATATTTGATCAATTTGAACTTCCAAATTTATCAGCAAATGCTCTTTGCGGTGGGATTGCTGTGCTTCTATGTCTTCACATTGAATGGGTCAATAAACAACCTGACTTGGCTAAGTGGTGCCAAGAGATATTAACTCAACTCATTTTAACTCCTCCTCCACATAGTGGTATAGACACTCATGAAAATGTTTCCACCTGGGAATGGGACTGCTTCGCAGCAGAAGCTATTGTTGCTCTTTGGCAGCTAAAACCACAAGATTCAGAACTAAGGTTATTGGTTGCCAGATTGGCCTTTTGTTTCCACAACGAGGCGGTTGGACTTCTTGTGCGTAGTGTTGAAGCAATGGCCCCAAGCCGATATGGAGACCTATTACGATTACGAAGGCTCGTTTTTGAGTGTTCTTATGTGAGAAAGCAAAGCGAGTTTATTGCTAGGATAAAACGTCATCATAATCTTTCAAATGAAGGGGATATAGAACAGTTAAATAATGCTCTAGAACGTTGGTGTTTAAATCTTATTGAAAGTTTCGTTAGTGGAAGCCTAGATGCCTCTCTTATAGATTGGGAGAGTATTGGTAATAAAGAGCTACTAGCGAGCTACGGTGAAATAGGTCTATTAGACCGCAACGATCATATGGACTTTGAGTTGTTAAAAACTGCTCATAAGTACACATCTCAACTGACTGAAAATATTTCAGATGAAGAGAGAGAATACCGGGTAGGCTTTTTGAAGAGTTCTTTGGCTTATAGCATTAAGAGGCTAGAGTGTAGCAGAAGTGATTACTCTGAAACATACCCCAGTGAAGATGAAGTCTGGCTACTTGAGAAGCTTTCTTTTGCGGTAACTATGATGAGAACAGAAGAAAACCCAGAGTTTATATGGGATAAGCTACTAAGCTTTCCCCCTAAGTATCACCGTTGGGCAGAGACTTTTCTTGAGTTTTACTATTTATCAATCCTTCAGTTTGACACCATGCCTCGACACATAGTCAAACTTAGTATTAAGTTTATCGAAGAAGCGTCTAAATTACCCAAAGAGCATTCTTGGAACAACAGAGAGGATGTCTGGTTAGCTTTGTATGGTGTACACCATAGCACCTTAAACCTATGGAAGTCCCAGCATTCTGACTTAGCTAGTTCACTTTGGTCATGTATAAGGGAGTGGCTGTCTCAAGACCTAATAGATTCGAAGAAAATATCTTCTGTCGCCCAATGGCTTACATCTGACGCGACTGCTCACATTCGCGTTAATAGTCTTAGTTCTCTAAAAAAAGTAGTAATAGTGCATAGCAAGAATTGGTCGCAACGTGAACGAAAAAACACGGAAAGTGCAATTGCTAAACTACTTCTGTCAATATGGGAAAACGAGGAAAAAGCTTTGCGTCGTTCAGAAGATAAGCGCGCAAACTTTCAGTTTTTACTTCGGTGGCTGGTAGATAATCAACATAAACTTGGCCTTGAACTCACAAGAAAAATTGGCCGACTATGATTATATCGTTCGGTACACCATAAACACAAAACCCAACGATGGAATGAAAATGCCAAGTGTTGGGAATCACTCTTAAATGTTTGTTATAAGCAAACTATGGGAAGTCCAGTTATAGTGCCAACAATCTTGTCAAAGCATCATTTTGTTATAATGCTCTTCAAAATCTGTTCTGATAAATACATCCTTAAATTTGGCAATAAATCTCTCTGAATCGATTTCTCCAAGATCTGTAATGTTTACGGAGTCAGAGTGAGACTCTCTATTTATGAACCTGAAGAAAGGTGAAAATTGTGCATCCGTTTCTTCTAATTCATCCAAGGCGGCTTTTAAAGCATCTGTCTTATGTACAAAAGAAAAGTAATACTCGAGAATATTTCTCATAATATTAGGTAAAACAATGTTATTTGTAGTGCCGTTTTGAGCATCTTTTATGATCTGCCAATATGATTGGTAATCATTTTTTATATCACCTTTCTCCATAGGTAAAATGTTACTGTTTGTATTTTTTAATACCCTAAACAAACTACATTTGTTATCAAATTTGTCATTACCTGCATTATCTTTCCCTTTAGGTAAATATTTCATCACTTCATGCAGGTAATAGAGGCTATGAGTAAGTAAGATCACTTGTGCATATTGGTAGCCTTTAATAAGTCTTTTGTGTGTGAGAGCGCCTATTTCATATATGTAATTATGAGAAAGGCTCGATATAGGATCGTCTACAACAATAATTTTCTTATTTTTTGGGGTTGGGGAGTCACTGTTTACACTTCCCTGGCACGATTCTAAAAAGTATAGATAAGTAATGAGCGTTTTTTCTCCTTCACTGAGCGACTTATATACTTTGTGACCGCTCGAAGAAGCACCTCGACATAAGTAATAATGGTTACTTTCTCCTGGTTTCTGTTTAATCTCGAAACCTTCTAAACCTATCGATTTTATTTGGTTGTTTATGCTGATTACGGACGTTTCAATATTGGTAATTAATTTACGATTTTCAGCGATAACGTCATTTTGAGTTTGAATAGCTATAGTGAGGACTTCTTCTCCCCCTTTAACTGTTTCTATATCAGTTTTAATAGATTCAATTAAAGTATCGTGAGCTTTTATAGCCACATCGTATTTTATACGAACCAAAGACCAAAACTTCTTTTTAATAGCTGCGAGAGACTCTTTTTTCTTGCTGAGCTTAGTGTTGAAAGCCCTTCTAGAAGTGTTTTTATCATTAATAATATCATTGAGAGCCTGAACTAAACCAGACGTATATTCCAGGCTAACTTTGATACTTGGATCAGCTAACTTTTGTACTAGCTTAGTAAGGTTTGCTTGTAGTACACCTGAAATTTTTTCTTTTGCCAGATCAAACTTTGTATCATTAAGAGCTGTATAGTGAGTAGCTGATAATGCTTCGTTTAAAGTTTCGATAGATTGTTCATATCCGCTTTTTAGAGTCTTTAATTCATCCTTTTTTTCTTCATATGATACGTCAAAAAGGTTGTTTATATTTTCAATTAAATCCTCATCTATAGCTTGTTGGCAAAACGGGCATTTACCTTCAGCATCATCGAGATAAATGCGCCCTTTATCAACCCAGGTAAAGTTTTGTAATTTCTTCACTAGCTCCGCTAGATAGCTTTCACTAGAGCCTACAATTACCTCAGTTAAAATGGTATTTGATTCACTTGATGCCAGGTTTAAAACAACATTAGGAATCATACTTCTTGGTACAGCACTTTTATTATTTAGCTCTTTAGATTCAGTCGCTAAACTTTCAAACGTGTACTCAGGTGTTTCGATGAGGTCTGTTTTTAGAAGTTCATCATAAAACGCAGAAGCCGAACCTTTAAAGCCAATTAAACAGTGGTCCAGATCTTTTTTGTCATGCTCTTTCTTAATCTCAAAGCAATTATTTTTAATTGTTTTAACTTGAGCTATTTCTTTATCTTCGTGCTGTTTTTTAAGCGCTTGCTTTTGGGTTCTTTGCTCTTCTAGTCTTACGATTTCTTCTTCAGCAGCACTTATAGTCTGTTCAGCCGTTACATTTGTTTCACCTAAAGTAAACACTCCCTCAAAGCTATCTTGAGAGAAGTTTTTTTCAACAAAGTCTGTGTTATAAACCTGAATTTGATAGTCTTGAGCGTTGGGTAACAAATGACTGCAATTGCTATAATTACTGTGTGTTGTGTCTTGCAAATAACTTGCTACTGTAGATTTTCCAGTACCGTTATGACCATAAAACAGCACTACTTTTTTATTTGTGTTTAAAGATACAGAAGTAGGATTTTGAAAGCTCGCTACTCCTTGCATAGAAATTGATTCGATCATATACCTAATCCTTGGTTACTACTAAAAGCGACGTATAAATTGAACAAAAAAGTTACACATATATGTGTTGGAAATCAAGTTCTATAAGTTTTGGCAGCATATGTAGATATTAGAAACAAAGAAAGGTTTAATTTTTAAATGAACTAAACACGTCTTGGGGCATAAGCCAGTTATCAATCAATGTCCGACTTTGTCATATATGTGATGGCCAAGTTTGATTATATCTTATGAGTCGACTGTTAAGATGAAAGATTGCTCTTACAATGAATAATTATCGAAATATTCCAGTGATTCTCGTTTTAGCTGTTTTGCTTTGAGTTGAGCCTGTTGCAGCTTATGAGGGCTTGGCTTAGGAAATGATAACCACTTATAGGGATAGCTTCCTTTTCTAAACAACCTACAAAGTACCGCAGAGTTGGGCACAGGGTTAAAATTACGTAATGCATCATCATTAAATGGGAAGAGTATATAAAGCTTATTACCTTCCTTTCCTTTTTTGCTCAGTATTTGGCAAGTCGCTAATATGTAGTCTTCAGTCTCGATAATCACATTGAAGTGGTTGAAGTTCCAAGAACCAGCATTGAGTACTTTCGCTTGTAATTTATACTCTCTGGCTCCGATAAATGTGGTAAATGGGAACTCTTTTGCGGGTAAACCAATAGTGCTTTTTCGAGTTAGGTAATGTATTGCTTGCTTGGTTATTTTTTTCTTGCGTTCTAATGCTCTTTGGGCAGCGAGCCGTTCAGCTTCGACTTCTTTTTCTATCTCATTTTTGAGGGTGTCATCACACCAGCTGTAAATCCAATGTGAGTAAGGTTCTATATTACGAAGCGCATCAATAACAGCTTCCATAGGTTGCTCAATGAATTGAGATAGGTCGACTTCTAACGTTGGTACTTTGTTGCTTTTTATAAAGTTTACTTTCTCATTGCTACAGTCAGCAGTGACTTTAACTTCAAAAAATATTTTTCCCACTGATGTTTCCAGTTCAACATCCATTTTGTATTTAGCTAAGGGAGACTCTACTGAACTTTGTAATATTTTGACGAGTTTTGTAGGCCGTATTTTGGTTTTACCCATGTGCTTACATTTAACTGAAGGCAGTAATATTTGCTCTTGAGAAGCTAAATATTCTTGCGCGAATCTATGCAGAGCGGTCATTAAGCAAGAGCTTTTCTCAGGCTTTGAGGTGTGCGCAAAGGAATGAGCTTTTATCTTCCCTCTGTTTCTTGCTACGAGTTCATCATCACAGCCAGGGCATGTGCACTGGCATAACTTGCCATTTGGAACTTCATCAATAGAAACTAGTTTACCTAGTTTGTTGCGTGCAAATATGAGCAATGCTTCATTCCTTGTGCACGTTTACGGTTGATTTAAAAATATACTTAAAAATTACATCCTAATTAACTAAGTATTCCTTAGTACCAAAGTGGGCGCTATACTAAGAGAATCTTAGCTATTGAAGTTAGTAGCTAAGGTACTCATGGAATCACCAACGCCCTTACGCCTTAAAGAAGCCAGAAAAGCTGCTGGTTACACCCAGCAGAAGCTTGGTCTTGCTTTAGGTATGGAGCCCAACACGGCCAGCGCAAGAATGAACCAGTACGAAAAAGGTAAGCATGCACCTGACTTTACAACCATGAAGCGTATTGCTGATGAGTTGGGCGTGCCGGTAGCTTATTTTTATTGTGAAGAAGATGTTTTAGCTGAACTTATATTGGAGCTCGGCAAATTAAACAAATCTGAATTAGAACAAAAGTTAAAAGACTTGAAATCTTCAGAGAAGTAAACTAAACCTAAACTAAGGATTCCTTAGGTTGGGTTTGAAATGCAATTCCTTTCTCAAACAACTCCATACCCTGATGAAACCATTGAAAGCTATTTGCTTCGTTTGTCTCAAGACAATGGCTATCTTGGTTTTGCTGATATGGCCGATATTTTGTGGGATTGGCTGGTAACGCAAGATCATGAGCTTGAGGGAGCTTTTCCAAACGAGCTGCAATCGGTTGATGTGTATAAGGCATCGCAGTCGAGTAACTTCCGTGTTCGGGCACTGCGGTTGATTGCGCAGTTAGCAGGGGTTGAAGCGTCTGAGCTGCTTAACTTATGTTGGCTTCGCAGTAATGCACAGTTTGGTGCTATCACGGCGGTTTCTCGTGGTGGGTTATTGGTGCCTCGTCAGTTGCTTCGCAAGTCTAACATTCCTGTTTGCACCGAATGTTTAAAGCAAGAAGCGTACATACCTTATCTTTGGCACTTAAGCGCCTATAAAGCCTGTCATAAGCATAATCAGCAATTAACCAGAATATGTGAGCAATGTGATGCTGAAGTTGATTACAGAGCGTCTGAGGTGTTTTTAGAGTGTGAGTGTGGTGCTGTAATCAAGCAAGGACCAAAAGTAAACCAAGCGGATTATAAATTGGCAAATGCCCTTGCAAGTGGTGCCGCTGCAAAACTTGTTGGGCTTATGGCTTGGTTTAGCCAGTGGCAATCTATCAGCTATGAAGACGATGAGTTTAGCGAGCTGTTTGTTAGCTACTTTTCTAACTGGCCCAGTGGGTTTGAGGGTGAACTACGTAGCACCGCTGAACTGGCGAAAATAAAACAGCTTAGGCCGTTTAATCACACCCCATTTAATGATGTATTCGGTAGCTTGCTTAAAGACAGCAAACTAGGCTGCGCTGGCTCGCAAGGCTACAACACGGTGCAGTTGGCCATCATTACGTTTTTAACCAAGCTCGTTGAGCAAAACCCAAAGAAAAAACACCCAAACTTGGGTGAGCTTCTGCTCTCTATGCTCGATGCCGCCGTAATTCTTGGTACAAGTACCGAGCAAGTGTTTAGGTTATACGAAGAGGGCTTTTTAGCAGCTGCTCAGCCACCTAAAAAGAATGCGTTTTTAAATCCGAGCGATAATGTATTTTACCTCAGACAGGTTATTGAACTACAACAGTCTTTTGCACCAAACATACCTAATAACCAACAACAATTTGTACCACCATGGTGATCAATGGAACTGCACACACTACTACAAAATACCCCAAGTAAAGAGCTTACCCAAACGCTACGAGCTGCATTTGCACCATACTCTGAATATATTGATATTACAGGGAGTGAGCCTCAAGCATTGGTGATTTTAATTAATCTCACTTACAAGCGAAAAGACATTAAAGACTTAACGAGTGTGAGTGCCGCCAAAGCCGCACTGCGTGATGAAAAACACCTTAAAACCTGTATTGATGAAGTTAAGTGGTATCACACTCATAATTTAAAATACCCTGATATTCGAGTTAGCCACCAAAGGCTATTGGCGAAAGTAGTTGATGATGGGCTTAGGGTAGTCAGTAGTAGAAGTTACCCAACGCAATTTGGCTGGTCGCACGACAGCGCTAAAATCAATTACGCTAAGTTGTTTTTAACAGGCTTTGTTTGGCGTGGTGAATATGTGTGTTTGGCACAGCTACTTGTAAAACAAGAGATTTTTTGGGTAGCACAGTTTAGAGAGCTAGGGTTACTAAAAAGGGATGTTATAGCAGTGTGTGAGCAAATAGCCGCGCAGCTCCCCTGTGAAGATTTGCCTGAGAAAATTAGTAATTACACCCCTCAGTTGCTTATTCCAATAGAGCATGACTACTTGAGTGTATCGCCCGTTGTGAGCCATGCCGTTTTAGCTGCGATGCAAGTGGCAACACGCAGCGGTTTGCTTAAACGCGGGATCATTGAACACAATCGACCTGCAAATGTGGGAGAGCTGCCAAGCGCATTGGGCGGCAGAATGAACGTGCTTAAGTACTTTGCTAAAACTTACAGTGCGACAACCGTTAACAACTACTACAGCCAAGACGAGCAACGGCTTTTTAATGTGTCGGCATTAAATAGCAAAACAGTGAGTGAGGCTTTGTTTGTGCTATCAAAGTCAAAGCCGTTTAATACGCTTAGGCAAAAGCGCTTGGCACGTATTGCTGCAACTAAGGCGTTACGAACAGCACTTTATGGATGGTTAGAAAAGCTCATAAAGTTGGCGCAAAGCGAAGCGATAAATGACTCAAACCCTGAGCTAGTAAATCTTTTAGCCACGCAAGAATACAAGCAATTAGAGCTTGCTTTAAGCCAAGAGCTCAACAAGCAAATGAGCGGGCTAAAATACTTAAAACGTTACGCTTATCACCCAGAACTAATGCCTAGGTTAAAAACGCAACTTAGCTATGTTCTATCGCATCAAAATAACCAAGAGGACGAGTTTGAGGTGGAGCATATTCAGTACGTGCATTGTCAGAATTTGCGTGTCTACAACGCCGAGGCAATGCCGAACCCTTACCTTATGGGTATGCCTTCAATCACCGCGCTTGAAGGTTTGGGGCATCAATTTCAACGCAAGCTGCAAAAGCTGTTAGGCGGTGGCATACATGTGATTGGTGTGGCTGCGTATGTGCGCTCTTATCAATTGCACAACAACAAGCAGTTGCCAGAGCCTAATAAACTCAAAAAAGATGGTCAAAAGCGTGTGCCACTGCGTTCGGCAATTATGCAAATACCTAAGTGTGATATATGTTTTGATTTGGTATTTAGGGTGCAAACTGACAATCAAGCTGTTGCTCACGACTTGTCTGAAAACTTGCTAAAAGCAGCATTTCCATCGCGCTATGCGGGTGGTACGCTTCATCCGCCATCGTTATATGAGCAAGTTGATTGGTGTCAAGTTTATGCAAAACCACTGGCATTGTTTGAGCGTATCCGCTCGCTGCCTAAAGGTGGTTCGTGGCTATATCCCACATTGGTTGAAGTGAGCAGTTTTGAAGAATTGGCTGAGCAGTTAGCGCTGCGGCCCACTATGCGACCAGCGGCATTGGGTTACTTAGCCCTTGAAGAACCACAGTCAAGGCAAGGCTCAATCACGAAGTTACATTGCTATGCTGAACCTGTTATTGGGTTGCTTGAATGTGTAGATGCGGTCACAGTTCGGCTATCTGGTGCTCGGCATTTTTTTAATCACGGGTTTTGGGCCATGCATTGCAAAAAAGCATCTATGCTTATGAAAAAAGCCAAGTTTGAGTACGACTAATGAAACTACCGCGCCAGCTCTCATACACCCGCTCACTCTCGCCAGGTAAGGCGGTGTTCTTTTATAAAACGCCCGACAGTGACTTTGAGCCACTACAAATTGAACGACAAAAAATTCGTGGCCAAAAGTCAGGCTTCGCCGAAGCCTATAAAAATGAAGCCACACCCAAAGAGCTAGCGCCACAAGACTTGGCCTTTGGTAACCCGCACACCATAGAGCTTTGTTACGTACCACCTACGGTACAGCAACTCTATTGCCGGTTTTCGCTCAGAGTCGAAGCAAATAGCCTAGAGCCGAATGTATGTGGTGAGCCAAAAGTAAGTTACTGGCTAACGCGGTTTATGAGCACCTATAAGCAACATGGTGGCTTTGGGGAGTTGGCAAAGCGCTACACCAAAAACATTCTTATGTGTGAATGGTTATGGCGAAACAAAACATCACCTAAAGTGGATTTAGAGATAGTTGGCGAAGGGTTTGACCCTATCAGCCTCACCAGAGCCAACCGTTTACGCTGGGATGGCAAATGGCGCGAGGCTGAAGATGCGTTGCATACACTCACAGAAGTGATCCAAACAGGGCTAGAAGACCCATATAGTTTTTGCTTTTTAGAAGTAACCGCGAAGCTCGACACCTATTTTGGGCAAGAGATTTACCCAAGCCAGTCATTTGCAGAAAACGATGACGTAGCAAGAACCTACGCTTACACTCAAGTAGCGGGTAAAGACGCAGCCTGCTTTCATTCTCAAAAGGTGGGGGCTGCTATTCAAATGATTGATGACTGGTACGATGAAGACGCAAGTAAGCGGTTAAGAATTCACGAATACGGCGCAGACTACAAAAACGTGATTGCCAGACGCGCACCAAGCAACAGTTTAGACTTTTATTCACTGCTAAAAAAAGTGGCGCTATATGTAAAAGAAATGGAGCAAAACGGCCTAAAAAACCAAGAGCAAGCCTTTCATATTCACTACATCGCAGCAGTTCTAATCAAAGGCGGGTTATTCCAAAGGACCAAAGAATGAGCCGAGTTTATTTCACCATTACTTACCTACCAGAAAATTGTGATGTAACCTTATTGGCAGGCCGCTGCATTGGCATATTGCACGGATTTATGAACAAACGAAGCTGCAACCACATTGGTGTAAGCTTCCCCAAATGGACCGACAAACACTTAGGCAATCAGATCGCTTTTGTAAGTGAGGATAAAGCCGCACTTAAAAACCTAAGTCAGCAAAACTACTTTGAAATGATGGCCCACGACAAGCTGTTTGAAATGTCAGCTATAAAGCCAGTACCAGTCGATGCCCCTGAAGTACAGATTATCCGCGACCAAAGCTTAGGTAAATTGTTTATGGGTGAAAAGCGCCGCCGAATGGAACGCGCAAAACGCAGAGCCGAAGCACGTGGTGAGGAGTACATTCCACAGTACGTGCTGAACGATACAGAGATTAGCACATTTCATAAGATCCCCATCGCCAGCAAAAGCAATCAAAACGACTTTGTACTGCATCTAAGGTTAGAGCCAACAGACTCAATACAAAACACCTATAACAGCTATGGCTTTGCAACAAACAAAGAATACAAAGGCAGTGTACCGTTGTTAACCTTTTAAATCTCAATAGCTTTAGGAGTGTTGTATATCAGAGAGTTACGAGCCGTCGGTAAAACAAAGGTTATTCGTTAAAAGTTAGGATAATCGTATGGAACTTATGAAGTTTTAAGCTAATTTTAATAGTGTTCTGCCGCATAGGTAGCTGGAAATTTTCCCGCTTGCATTACACCGCCGCCCGTTTAGTGTTCTGCCGCATAGGTAGCTGGAAATGAAATAAAGTATCAGCGCCATTGTCTTTGCTCGTGTTCTGCCGCATAGGCAGCTGGAAATTGCATTAGCCCGATTAGAGGCTATATCATATCGTGACCTGCCGCATAGGCAGCTGGAAATTGAGTAGTCGAAAAGCGATAAGATTGTTTTTTGTGACCTGCCGCATAGGCAGCTGAAATTAGGCCTGGAAGTAAACAACTACATCGTATGACATAAAACTGCCGAAAAGGCAGAGGCCAATTCAAAAGCCCCAGAATTTACTGGGGCTTTTTGTTCTAGCAACATATATTTTACTTTTTAGGTTGACGGAGATTAGACTAAAAGGGTTAACTAGGGCAGGTATTAGTTACTATCAACAAGCCATGAATATTAGGGAAGATATGTCATCAATTAGCAACACAATAGAGTATTTCAAAGACGACTTCTCCAAAGGTTTGTTCCCACTAGATACAAACAAAATAGTGATCACGAATAATGCTAATGCGATAAGTGATTATGTCTATCAGCAAGTGCTTAACTCAAGTTCTACTAAAGAGCATTTTCTTCCTCAAGCAAGGTGTCATGCTGCGAAGCATGGTTTGCATCTAAGACGAACTTTTAAGCTTGACCCTGTTGCAGAATTTTACATTTACGATCTGGTATACAGGAATAAATCGTCATTTAGGAAAGATTTTTCTGAAAATAGATTAAGTTTTGGGCATCGCTTTCAAGATGGAAAACCTATCCCCTTAAGCGCCGCTTATCGTAAATTTAAGAGGGCGGTATCTAAGGCTAACAGTGAGTTTGAATATGGCTTAAAACTCGATATAGCCTCGTACTTTAACTCAATTTATCATCATGACTTAGTCAAGTGGTTTGATAATGGTCGAGATCAGTCTGATGTAGAAGGTATAGGCCAGTTCTTGAGGGAAATAAATTCTGGTCGTAGCGTAGATTGTCTCCCTCAAGGAATCCACCCGTGTAAGGTGATCGGCGCTGAGTTTTTGAAATTCATTGATAACTCTAGGCTTTTGAAATCAGAGCTGACATTACGGTTTATGGATGATATTTATATTTTTTCCGACGCAGAAAAAATGATACAGCATGATTTTTTATTGATTCAGCACTTAGCAGGTGAAAAGGGGTTAAGCTTCAATAATTCAAAAACTAAACAGGGTAAAGTCGCGTTGTCAGATGTAGATGAGCAAATTGAAGAAGTGAGAAAGCAGTTGCTGCATGTTCGAACGGAGTTAGTTGAAACCTATAATGGAGAAGAAGAGGTTGAAATTGAGGAAGAGCTCACACTCGCGCCCGAACAAGAAGAATATCTCTACTCCTTACTCCACACTCCTGATTTAGAGGAAATGGATGCTGAACTGATACTCACATTCATGAGCGAAAAAGGTGAAGATGTTCTTGAGTACTTGACAGTTTTCTTTGAAAAATTTCCTAACTTAAGTAAAAAAGTATTTTATTTCTGCAAGAACATCGATGACAAAAGTGGCTTAGCTCAGGTTATGGAGAGTCATTTAGACAACTCTGAAGTGGTCACTGAGGAACAATTATTTTGGTTCGGAAAAATTGCAGAAGAACATTTGTCAGAAACTCCCGAGATAGGTTTGATTTTAATAAAGCTACTCGAACATAACTACGCTAGCGATATATCAAAAAGCAAAGTGTTAGAGTCTGCCGAACAAAGGTTTGGACTACCTGATATACGAGAACAATACTTGCGTGTAGGAAGGGCCGATTGGCTAGCATGGTCTTCAGCTGTGGGCACCAGAGGCATGAGTCGCAACAATAGGAATCACTTGTTAAAGTATTTTAGCAATGTTTCCCAAATGAATTTTCTAGTCGCATCTTCTGTAAGGGAATTGCGGTGAATATTTCTATACTTTGAGAGGTTAATAAGGGCTCTGTTCGGCTTCGGAATATGAAGCGAACTATCACGTTTACTCTAGCCCTTGAGAATAATCAGGCTTAAGCTATTGAAATAGAATGAGTCGAAAAAGTAATAATAGGAAATTTGTAAATATGAAAGATGGGAAAGCACTATTCGCACGTCTTAATGAGTTTAGAAAGAGAATCAAAGTTGATTCGTTTACTATCGCTGGTGTTCGACTAACGTTCTCCGGTATTACGGAAGAAGCAAATCACTTCAGAGAAATAGTTAATCGTATAGCTAAAGTAAACAATAAGTCACATGAAGTGTTTGTTATCTCTGCCCATAATATTGATGAAATCAAGCTCATTGATAAGATTTCATCTGATCACGAATGTGAAATTTTTGGTTGTCCAACAAAAGAGCCTGGTGGTTCAGGTGCAAACTCTGCGTATATATTAGCCTTACTTGGCGTTGACACCGCAGTAGCAGGAGCAATTGGTGAAGACGAGGATGGCCAACTTCTAGAATCATCTTTAAGACAGGCTGGTGTCAATACTGAACTACTTTACCGAGCAAGCCATTATCCATCTGGGAAAACCACAACAATAGTTGAAGAAAGTGGAAAAAGACTTATAGCAGTATCACCAGGCATAAACAATGAGTTTCATGCTCTTTGCTCCTATGAAGATATTCTCGAAAGGGCAAGCAATGCTAAAATTGTGCATTTGAGCTCGTTTGCAGGCAAAAGTGAGATCCAGCTACAGGAACAATTGGCATCAGAAGTTAAGGGTAAATCTATAGTGTCTCTTACTCCTGGCGCTATTTATTCAAAGAAAGGACTCGATAGGTTAAATGGACTGATAAAAAATGTTGATTTGGTTTTTTTGTATGCAGAGCAGCTAGAAAGTTTGGTTAATAGATCATCTGCAAAATCGTTCCTTGGAGGAGGGGGGGTTTGCGATTTCCTTGAAGCGTTATATAAATGGCGAGGTAAGAAAAAGCATACTAGTCCTTTAATTGTCGTAGTGAAGGATGCATTTGATGGAACTATGAAACACACGACAAGGAGATTTTTATCGGTAGGAGTTGGAGTCAGTGAACTAGATTCTTATATGCATCCAGAAGAGCTGGAACCAAATGTTCGCTTAGACATGCCAGATAGCACGGGTGCTGGCGATGCTGCTGTAGCAGGCTTTTTAGTTGGGATGTTAAACAGAGCAAGTATGGAGTCCTGTATTGATGCCGCATTCATAATGTCTAGCTTTGCTTCGACGCGTGTTGGTGCGAGAACAGCTTATGAGGAAGCAAGCGGTAACATAGAGAGTCTTGATAGTTTTTCGGATAACCAATCTACAGCTATAAAGTCTGAAGTTAATGTAGAGAAGAATACGCTAATTCGGGTGGATAATAATTAAGCTCTACACAGTTTTTAATATGATAGTTTGTTCATTGGGGCTCGTTATACAATAGAAGCTTGAAGGTACCCTATAGAAGAAGTAAAGCGGCTCAAAGATGTACCTGTGTAGAACTATATGTGTAGTAGCTCATATTCGACCTTGTAGTTTATAAAAATGCGCAAGTGGCGCACTATCAAGTTGTTACTGAACCGACGAGGCGAGTTCAATGGATAAAGATATAGAAGAAAATTTGAGCGATCTATACTCTGCCATTATTGAAATAGAAAGCTGCTTGGCAAAGGTTGCTTATAAATTTACAGCTGAAGAAGATTTCTCGAAAGTAAGGTCAATTAGAGAATTACAACTCGTGTATTGGAGCGAGATAATTCAAAGGTTTCATGTGTGTGGAGCAACCACCATTCTAAGGTTAAAGAAATGGTACGAAGCTATTGATAGTTCTTACAAAAGCAAGAATTATTATGGCTTTTGCGCTTCTTTAAGGGGGCTTCTGGAGGCTTGTTCAGATTCTTTTTATTCTATTGGGAAAGTCATAATTCCGATATCTGAAAATTTTTCTCACATCAAGAGTGCTATAGATGGAAAGGCAACAGAATTAGTGCTCGCCACAGAGATCGAAAATGAACTGATACATTATATTTATGGCAGGAAGCTCTCGGCATCAGAAAGGGAGTCGTTTGAAGACAGTCATAAGGCTAAGCAAGTAAGGCAGTACTTGGATTCGATCCAAAGTGAGAACTTGAATAGTTTGTACTCAGAATTATGTCAAGTATCTCATCCGTCATTGATGTCTTTCACTCCTTTTATGATGGAAACTTCCGATCATAGGCTAGTGTTACATAATGAATTTATTGATGAAGAACTCAATAAAAATCTTCTGGAACGACATAAATCGACCATTCACGAGACAACTGTGTTTGCTTTAGGGCCTGCGCTCTGTAGCTTGAAGCTAGTGAATTTGTTGTCTGGTTCGTTGCTGGAAGCGCTTCATACAGATGAGCGCGCATTTGAGAACCTTGGTGAATACGGCCTGTGGGTTAAGTTAGAGGCTATTATCGATGGCTAACAAAGCACTGTTGTCGGCCAATTGAGGGCGTTCAGAATTTTCCACTGCGCTTCAAATTTGCCGCAGAGCGCGGCCTTACCACCGTCCGCTTTTGGCAAAAAACTGACTTTGAAAACATTACTAAAAAATGTATCACTTTTTGCATTCTTTCACTTCACTTTTATGCCAAGTTATACTTCCATCAAAATGCTAAGTCATTGAAGTAACGATGACGCATTTATGCAAACTTATACTACAAACTCCAGTTTTGTTGTTTGAAGTATAAGTCTGAAAATTTGTAGTATAACCCCGCATAAAAATTGAAATATAACCCTACAAGATTAATTAAAATTCTGAGAGTTTTTCTATTTCTATTAGACAATTAAATCAATTCTGTGAAGACAACATGCATATCATTGGCTAACTCTAAAAATACTAGGAAGGGATGATCTTTGATAAGGTTTTAAGACCTCTGCTATCAAACTAGTTCATGCTGATGCGTGTGGGCTACCAACCAATCTTGATGCAGCTTGATGACGAAGCGCAGCTTAAGCTTGGCAATGTGATGGTCAATGCCATGCTACATGCCACCAAAGAGCCAGACAAAAGCAAAGCCATGACAATGCTTTCAACTTACCTTGATACTGAAGCTTACTTAAAAGACGCAGGCCTGCTCGAACAAGGAGTACAAGCGCTTGAAAGTAATACAGGCATTAGCATTAGAACATTAGCAAACATGGCAACAGCCACTTTAGGAGTAAAGAAAAATGGCTAACTCTGTTGATCCAACCTTAGTGCTGCAAGAGCTATGTGCAAGCGCCACCACAAGAACTGCCAATGCCTTAACCGTATAGAATGCAGTGCTTGAGCAACAAAGTAGAATAACGCCTCTCGACTTTTCTATGGCAACGATCGGGCGGTTGTCAAAAGAACAAGGTGGTCCATCAACACAAACCATCCGTAATCGCACAGGCAAGCATTTTCAGCAATTAATTGAGGCTTGGGCAGCCTATGCAGGCACAACCTGTAAAAAGCCGCTCTCAGTGCGCCAAAAGCAGTTATTGAACAGCAATGACCAACATATTCTCGATGCTATCGACGACCCAGTGATTAGAGCCGTAGTAGGGTCATTGATTGCCGAACGAAACAAATACCGTGACCAGCTCAATACATTAAAAGCCAACTCAGACTTGTTTATAGACAGAACCAAAGGCGATAAAACCAACACCACACTCGAAAACAAACAACTGGTACCGCTGGAAGTTGAAGCCATTAAAGCCGCAATTTCTGATGAACTTTTCAATAAACAAGGCTGGGAAGTTATGCCAACTGGACAAGTCAAAGATGCTGAGGGAAACGAGATCTATAAGCGTGGGTATGTGAATGGGTTGAGAAAGCTGCTGCGATGAAGCTTCAAATAAACTTGAAAAGTTTAGTATTCTGTCTAGCAAGAAACATTACTGTTAATAAGAGACTATTTTAAAGTCGAAGGTGGTGGACTTCCCAGACTTTGCTAGACACTAAATGAGTTACATTGTAACTTCTAATAAGAGGTGTTTTATGAGCAAAGGCAAACGCTATACCCAAGAGTTTAAAGAAGCAGCTGTTAAACAAATTACTGAGCGTGGATACTCAGTTA